>CABQWP010000028.1 GCA_902467875.1 uncultured Collinsella sp.
CGGGGCGAAGAAGCAGCGGCTCCTGGCGTTCCTGGCCCGCCGGGGCTACGCCTACGGCGGCACGACGCCGGCCGGAAACCCCCGGAGGTACTGGACGTACGACTTCCTCAGGTGGCTCGACAAGGTCCGGCCCGCCGACGACGGCGGCATCCGGGCGCTTGCGGCGCTGAGGAGCGAGGTCGAGGCGGCCGCCGAGACGCGCGACGACCTCCTCGCCGAGTACAGGGCCGCCGTCGCGGCGGGGCCCCGCTACCGGGCCCCCCCTCGGGGCGCGCCCCCTCTCGGCGGAGGTCGAGGCGCTCCAGTCGATCAAGGGGTGCGGGTTCGCGCTCGCCGCCGCCTTCGCGTCCGAGGTCGGCGACTTCTCGAGGTTCCGCTCCGGCAGGCAGGTGACGTCCTACTTCGGCCTCGCCCCGAAGCAGAGGTCGAGCGCGGACTCCGTGCGCCTCGGCGGGATCAGCGGGGCCGGCAACGCGCTCGTCAGGAGGCTGGCAGTCGAGGGGTCCTGGAGCTACGTCCAAGCGAGCCACCAACCGAAGCTGATGCCCAAGGGCAGCGGCGTCCCGCTCGAGGTAAGGATGCACGGGAGGAAGGGTTCCGAGCGCCTGCTCCGGCGCCGCGAGGAGATGCTCGCCAGGGGCATGCCCCAGGCGAAGGCGAACGCCGCCACCGCCGCCGAGCTCGTGAGGTGGCTGTGGGCCCTCGGCGCGATGTGCCGGGAGGCAACCGAATAGACATAGCCCCCGTCCCGGCGAGCCGGGCAGCCTTCGGGGATACCCCCGCTTTCGCTGGGCGCGCGGCAGCGGCCGCATGCGCGTAGTCAGACTTGGGGAGCCCCGCCGAAGGAATGGAGTGCGGGCCGACAGAACGGTATCCGCGGATATGAGACTGAGCCGAAGGCGTCGACGACATGCCGGGGGCGGACCGGGACGGGTTCAACGGCAGGCCCCGCCGACCGATTGCAAGCGGTCGGCGGGGCCATTGTGGCTCTTGACAGCGGATTGGGTCATATGAGCGAAAACGCCCCTAAGCGAGCAAGGTGACGTGAAAGAGGAGGGAAGCGTACTTCGGTACGCGACCGACGATTGAACGTCAGATTGCCGCTTAGGGGCGTTTGCAGCGTCGGCCGGTCCGCCGTTCGTCAGAACGGCGGAACAAAACTTCTGGTCATGCCGCCGAAGTTGAAAGGCAGATTGCCGCTCTGGCGGGCTTGCAGCGTCGGCTGATTACGCGGTTTGGAAAACCGCGCAACTAGAGCTACATGACCATGACGTAGCGCGATCCCACGTAGTACTGCTTACCCATCAGGACCGGCTCATCGTTGGGACCGGTAAAGCCGGCGCGCAGGTTGAGCAGCGGATCATGCGGGGCAATGCCCAGCTCGGCCGCCTGCTCGGCATTGGCGCGAACGGCCTCGACCGTACGGTAGCCAACCGAGACAATCGGCGTTCCGCCAACACGCTCGACCTCGGCAAAAATCGACTTGTCCTCAAGATCGGCCGTCAACAGCTCACGGTAGGCGTCAAACGGCACAAAGATGTTCTCCTCAAATATGGGCTCGCCGTCGGCCGTACGCACGCGCTTGATATGCAGCAGTAGCGCATCCTTCTGCAGGCCAAAGAACTCCATCTCGTTTTGGCGCGCCGGCACAATCTGGCGATCGACCACATGTGCACCGGCCTTCATGCCGTTGCCGGCACACAGCGCGGTAAACGTCTGCAGCGTCGAAGCGTGAAACTGGCGGTTGATGTGCGGCGTGGAGACAAAGGTGCCACGGCCCTGCTGCTTAACCAGGTAGCCATCGGAGCACAGCTCCTCGACGGCGCGGCGCACCGTAATGCGGCTCACCTCGTACTGCTCGGCAAGCTCGAGCTCGGACGGAATACGCTCCTTGGGTGCATAAACACCTTTCTCGATCGCATCCTTGATTTCGTCGTAAATCTGCTGGTAAAGCGGTGCATTTTTGGGCGATGGCATATCTAATCACTCTTAATGAAATATCGAAATAACTAATACGTATATAACATCTAGGTTCATGTTACCTCATATTGATAAAACGATACACCCTCCCTACCAAAAAGCGACAGCTTCATTTTGGTAGGTTTTATCTGGGCAAACGAGAGCCCCTCGAAAGCAACGGGGCTTTCGAGGGGCTCATGCGGATGGGCTGCGCTTGGCCGGCAAAATGCCACAACCCTACTTGCCGTCGTCCTGCTGCAGGCTGTCCTGCTCGATGAGGCGCGCCTGCCTGCTGGCCATGCGCGCGGGCTTGTCGGGATCGGGTACGGCCGTGGGCATGGGCTCGTCGACATGACCGCCCCACCAGCCGCCCACAAAGTTGAGCGTGTGGAACACATTGATCACGGCGCCGGGATCAATGTCGCACACCAGCTTGATAATGTCCTGACTCTCGTAGGTCGAGACAACGGCGTGCAGCAGGTACATCTTTTCGCGGCTGTATCCGCCGATGACCTCGGCGCAGCTAATGCCGTGCTGAAAATGGTCAACATAGGCGGTCATGACCTCGTCTGCCTTGCGCGTCGTGATCTGCAGCGTCACGCGATCGTAGCGGCGATAGAAACTGTCGATGGTCTTGGTCGAAATAAACTGGAACACGATGGAATACGCTGCCTTGTCCCAGCCAAACATAAAGCCAAAGATCGCCAGGATAAAGCAGTTGAAACCAAAGATGACGCCCCAGATAGTCTTGCCCGTGTGGTTGGAGACCCACAGCGCGATAAAGTCGGTGCCGCCGGTGGATGCGCCGGACTTGAGCGCGATGGCAGCACCCAGACCCGAGACCACGCCGTCAAAAATGATGAGCATGATCTTGTCGCCCAAAAACGGAGCGAAGTGAAAGATGTTGAGGAACAGCGATGAGAGCACAACCTGCATCATCGAGAAGATGACGAAGCGCTTGCTAATGCCGCTCCAGCATAGGAGCGCCACGGGGATGTTGAGCGCAAGCATGCCGAGCGAGATGTCGATATGGACGCCGCCAAGCGAGGTAACGCGATCGAGCAGGACCGCGACGCCGGTGAGACCGCTCGGAAGCAGGTCGGCGGGCCGAATGAACGCCTGGATCAGAAATGTCTGGAGAACGGCCGAAATTGTGACCGCTACGGCGGTGATGGCGCGGCGGACGATGGTAAGGCGGCCGAGCACGAGCACGCGGTCCGTGAGCTGATCGATGGCGTTCGCCACGTAGGCTCCCTTCGAAGGCAGATGTAGTTGTGGGGCATGCCCGCGATTGTAGCATGGAGCGTGCGGGGGCCCTTCAATTCACCCTCTCTCGACAACCAAAGCGGGACCAGCAACCCCCACGACCAAAGGCCCAAATTACAAGTGAGTAGACTTTTTACGATCTGCCGAGCACACCCAAAACCGCCACCCCTGTGACCTGCGGTTTTACTAGAGCAGATGCACTTTGTGCTCGGCCTGCGCCAAAAAGTCTACTCACTTAGCCCGAATCGAAGCCAAACGGATCAAAATCGAAACCAAATTGAGCCAGTCCACCGCAAAAAACGTTTGAACCCGTGCTTCTCGCGGCGGATTGACACTACAAAGCGGCCAAAATGTCGGTCAGGTTGTCGATGACAACGTCGGCGGCGGACTGATCCAGATTGACGCCCTCGTGCGGACGCAGCGCCAGGACGCGGGCGCCGGAGCGCTTGCCGGCCTCGATGCCCAAAGGCGAGTCCTCGATAACCAGGCACTCGGCAGGCTCCACCCCCAGCGCCTCCATGGCACGCAGGTAGATCTCGGGGTCGGGCTTAAACGCACTGCACTCGTGACCGCTGATGGTGTAGTCCAGCACGCCGGCGATACCGGCAATCTCCACCAGCTCGTCAATAAGCTCGCGATAGGACGAGCTCGCGATGGCGCACTTCACGCCGCGCTCGTGCAGCTCACGCATCACCGGCTCCGCCTGCTCGTTGAGCAGCTCGGCATACGGAACGGGATGGTCCGGGCTATAAACCTGCTTGTACTCCACGCGCAGGCGCTCGCGCAGCTCAACATCGTCGGGCACCAGCGCCTCCCAAATGGCAGGCTCGTTAGACCCCGAAAGATCGGGAATCTCGTCAAAGTGGAACCCCTTCTCCTCCATAAACGCTACGCGACGACGGTTGTAGAACCACTCGGTATCGACCAGCACGCCGTCCATGTCAAACAGCACTGCCTTGATCATACGCATCTCCTTTCGATAGCAAAAAAGGGGACGGGGCGCAAACCCCATCCCCTCTCAATCAACCCGTAAGGTCTACTTACTTGTGATTAGTAGGAAAGCTTCCACATGTAGCGACGCATGGTCAGCGGGTGCTGACGAGCCTCGGCGATCTGATTGCCGTACTCGCGCATAACGGCGAGGTGCAGCAGCGGGTTGAAGTAGGTGACGACGCTCGCGGGCACGGCGTCAGCCAGGCCGTAGTCCTTGGAGTCGATCAGAGCGACCTTGGCGCCCATGCGCTCAAGGAAGGTGAGGGCGCGGGCGTCCATCGGACGGGTGGCACCATCGGACATGAGGAAGACGTAGGGCTTACCCTCGGTGGAAACCTCGAACGGGCCGTGGAAGTACTCGCCGGTGTTGTAGGCGGCGGCGTCGATCCACTGCATCTCGGTGAACAGGAAGGCGGCGTTAGAATAAGCCATCTTCTCGGAGGCACCGGAAGCCATGAAGTAGATCATCTTGTCGTCCTTGAAGTCCTCGGCGAACTTCTTGGCGAGCTTCTTGCAGTGCTGAGCGGCGTTCTCGCAGAGATCGAAGACGTTGGTGAGGCCGGTGATCATGTCCTCGTAGTGGTCATAACCCTCGGTCTGCTGAAGGATCTCGAGAGCAAGAGCGATGGCGTAGCCGGGCTTCTCGCACTTGGCAGCATAGTTGGCGTGGAAGCCGTGGACGATGACGTGGTCGGCGTCGACGGTCAGAGCGGAGCCAGCCTTGTTGGTGAGGGAGACGACCGGGCAGTTGTGCTTCTTGGCGGTCTTGTTGGCCTCGACGGTCTCGGGCGTGGAGCCACCGAGGGAGCAGGTGATCACGAAGGTGTGCTCGTTGACCCAGGAAGGCGTGTCGTAGTTGAACTCGTTAGCGGTGAAGATCTGAACGTTCAGCTTGTCCGTGTTGTTGGCCAGGAAGTACTTGGCGGGGTAAAGGTCGGACATGGAGGCACCGCAGCCGACGAAAGCGACGCTGTGGATCTCGTGGTTGGACAGGACGTCAGCGACGATCTGCTTAGGGAGGTTAAGGTCGATCTCGTACATCTGACACATTCCTTTCGATTTTTGCGGCGCCACATTGCCGGGCGCTCGCAGGGTTACCGTGGTTTGGACCGAGTCGCCGGCCCGTTAAGGATGCGACAAGGGGACTGTCTCATTGTCGCATTTTGGGAATGGAAGCCTGCCTGGGGTATGGGATGCCAGGCAGGCCCCCGGGGGAAAGCGGTTAGACGCTTGGTCGCGACTAGGCCAGGATGCCGGCCGCGGAGAGGGCGATGCCGCCCACGATGGCGATCACGAGAAGCCAACCGGTGTTGACGTTCTTCTTGATGAGCCAGTACATAAGGCCGGTGAGGCCAAGGGAGATCATCTGGGGCATCATGCCGTCCAGGATGTCCTGGATAACGACGGTGCCCTCAGCGAACTGCAGCGGGGTGGTGGCGCCGATCAGCGTAGCGATCATGCCGCCCACGGACATAAGACCCACGATGCCACAGACATACATGAGCTTCTCCATGAGGTCGCCGCCCTGAAGCTTGCTCAGGTACTCGTGGCCGCCCTGATAGCCCATCTTGGCTGCGAACCAGGTGATCAGCACAGAGGGGACGATGGAGATGAGCATGGCCAGGATCGGGCCCATGATGGAGCCCTGCTGGGCCAGCTGAACGCCCAGGCCAAAGGCGATAACGCGGATGGTGCCCTGGAAGAAGGAGTCACCGATGCCGGAAAGCGGACCCATGAGGGAGGTCTTGACCGCGTTGATCGAATCGGGATCGAAGTTCTCGGGATCCTTGGCGTACTCCTCCTCCATGGAGGCGGCGAGGCCCAGGATGAAAGCGCTCGTCTGCGGGGTGCAGTTGTAGAACGCCATGTGACGGTGGTAAGCCTCTTTCTTAGCAGCGAGCTGCTTGGGGTCGGACTCATCCGGATAGAGGCGATCGAGCGTGGGAACCATGCCGTAGAGGAAGCCCATGTTCATCTGACGCTCGTAGTTCCAAGAGGCCTGGATGGCCCAGGAGCGCCAGAAGAACTGGCTGACCTTCTTGTTCAGGGACACGTCCTTGGTTGCGGTTGCCATAGTGTGTTCCTCCTTAGTCTTCGTCGTCTTCGAGCGGATCGTAGTCGGAATCGACACCGGCGGCTGCATGGGAACCGTTGAACTTGAAGCCCATGAAGACGACAGCCAGGCACACACCGATCAGAGCGACCGCGATGACGGACAGGTTGAGGTAAGCGGCGAGCAGGAAACCGATGAACAGGAACGGAGTCATACCCTTCTTGATCATCATGGTGAGCAGCAGGGCCAAGCCGTAGGCGGTCATGATCTTGGTCGAAACGTTAAGACCGGTGGACAGCCACTCGGGAACCATGTTGACGATGGCCTGGACCAGGTCGGTGCCAACAAAGACGGCGAGAAAGATCGGCAGGAAGTACATGACGGCGTACAGACCGGAGCCGGCGCAGATGTGCATGCGGTAGGCGGTCTTGAACTTTCCGTTATCGATCGCGCTATCTGCCACATGGGTGAGGGCGGCGATGATGGAACGGAACACGATGCCGAGGAGCTGACCCAGGACGGCGACCGGGATGGCGATCGTCATGGCGGTCTCGGCAGAAGCATCGGTCAGGCACGCAAAGGCAGCGGCCACGATGCCGCCCAGGACCATATCGGGCGGAACGGCGGCGCCGACCTGCACCAGGCCCATGGACACGAGCTCGACGGCGGCACCGACGGCAAGGCCGGTGGGCACATCGCCCAGCAGCAGACCGACGAGCGTAGCGCCAACGAGGGGCTGCTCGAAGTTAAGACGACCGAGCAGGCGGGAGTCCCACATGCAGAACACGCCGACGAGGCCGACGAGCACCGCACTGATGAACGTATTCATACCCTTCTCCTTTCAGTCAGGCAAAAGCCTGGTTGATTACAGCTTGGCGTCGATGTCGACGCTCTGATACGTAGGGGTCTGCTGGACGTAGAGCTTAATGCCCATGTCGAGCAGCTGGTTGACGTCGGCCTTCTGGGTGGCGTCGAGGAAGACGGAGCTGTCCTTGCCGCCGACCTGATCGGCACCGTCGTGGTTGGCGGTGGCGCCCAGGTTGATGGCGTCGAGCTTGTAGCCCTGGCAGAACTGCAGCATCTCGGCAGTGTTGCCAAAGACGAACATGACGCGCTCGCCGAGGGTGTTGAGCTTGTCCATCTTGGCGAGGGCACGCTCGACGGTGAAGACGTTCAGGCGCACGCCCTGGGGCTTGGCCAGCTTAAGAGCGCCCTTCTTGATGTCATCGTTGGCGGCAGCGTTGTCGACGACGATGATGCGCTCGGCCTGAACCTTGGTGGTCCAAGTAAAGACGACCTGGCCGTGCAGCAGACGGTAGTCAAGACGCGCGAGGACGATCTTGGCGGGACCGGAGCTGTGACGGGACGCCTTGGCCTTCTTGGCGGGAGCCGCGGCGACCTCGACCGGTGCGTTGGGGTTGGTCAGACCGGTGCGGGCCTCGTTGATGAGGGCCGCAAGCTCGGCGCCCTTGACGGGGACGGGGCTCATAGCAAGCGTGAGCGCCAGCGGGATGTTGAAACCGCTGACAACCGTGAACTTCGTGCCGTTCTTGGAAAGCTCGACCATGTTGTTGTTGACCGAGCTGCCGAGCATATCGGTCAGCACATAGACGGTGTCGTCCGCGTTAAACGTGGCGATCATGGCGTCCACCTTATTGGTGATAGGCTCCTTGTCGTCACGAGCAAGCGACACGACGTGGACGTTCGACACGTCGCCGAGAACCATCTCGAGCGTGTCTTTGGCGCCTGCGGCCAGGCCGCCATGAGATGCGAGAATGATCTGATTCATCTTGCCTCCTCCTTTTCGTTATGGTCATTATAACGTCTTATACGTTGCGGATATTGCTAATTAGTATAAAGACCGTTCGCGGGTGAAAATCGACCGTTGACGGGTTTAACGTACTCGAAACGTTGGTGCAGGACAGGTCAGCGCTGGCTTGGCGGTGCCCGATCAAGCGCCCCGCTCATCCCCTATCGCACGAAGTACCAGGGGCTTTCCTGCACGGTGGGCTCCAGCGCGATGCCGGTGCGCTCCTTAAACAGATCCATGTCCTGCGATTTTTCGGTCCACCACGCATTGGGCTTAAAGGTCATGCTCTCAATGACATGACCGACAAACACACTGTTGCGCAGCTTGGAGAAGTCGGTGTTCATGATCAGGATGGACGCGAGCACCAGCACAATGCCCAGAACCTTGATCGCACCGGCGGGCTCGGCATAGACACCAATGCCCACCAGTACGGTGACGACCGTCTCGAAAGACATTACGACGGGAACTTTCGATGTCTCGAGCCCCATGGACAGACCCTGCATATATAAGATGTAAGCCACGGCTGTGGGGATGAGTCCAAAGCCAAGGAACAACAGCAGCAGCTGTGGCGACATTGCCGCGGCGACATCCGGCCACGGAGCCGCGATAGCTGCCATAACCGCACCGCCAAATACAAAGCCCCAAAACGTGACAGCAAGCGGGTGGACCGTCTTGGTTGCTATCCGGCTAAACACCGCGAGCGACGCACCACAAAGGCCTGCAATCACGCCCGATGTGACGCCCCAAACCGAAAAATGAAAACCGGAAAGGTCGCCATTGGTCACTGCAAGCACGCAGCCAACGATGTTAAAGACAATGGCAACGAGCTTGTTGGGGGTCACGTCCTCGCGATAAAGCACGCGGCCGAGCATGACGCCAAACACCGGTGAGGTGTAGAGCAGCACCGAGGCCGTGGACATGCCCACCTCGCCCATGCACTCGTAATAACAGGTGTTGGCGGCGGCCAGACCGACGATACCGACAAGCGCGCAGGGAACAAGCTCTTTAGGGCTTGCCTTGAACAGGGCCAGCGGACCCTGAGCCACGGTGGACCCCTCACCCGGACGGCAGCCCATAAACATCAGGACCGGCGCCAAGATAAGCGCTCCGACCAACAAGCGAAAGGCAGCCATGCTCTGGGACGAAACGCCCATGGCCGAGATGCCGTTTACAAAGATTCCGATGCTGCCCCACATAAGCGCGGCGATCAGCACCAGCACATAGCCCAGATTGCTTTTCTTCAACGCAGCCTCCTCGGTATTGTTTCCAATATGTTTCACACTACGTTATAGTCGTTATATACATTTTTCAAGACACAAATCGGTGAACGAGGAAATGATTCCCAGGAGTGTCCCCAAGTGCCGGCACAAAAGGAACGTCCCCAAGTGCCAACCACGGCAACGCCGACGTTTTGGCAATGCCAGCGAGCGCCCGTCATTTGAGCCAAGGCGCCGTGAAATGAAAAGGCGCTGACCTTCTGGTCGCGCCTTTGAAATTGAACGGCAGATTGGCCAAATGCCGGGTGCGCAGCGTCGGCCGGTCCGCCGTTCGGTAGAACGGCGGAACCAATATCCCCTAGTAGTCCAACTTCCACATGTAGCGGCGCGTCATGTAGTCCTTGTGGGTGACGGCAGAGAGTGCACGCATGTACACGTTGTTGAGGATCGGGGCAAAGATCAGGTGGTTGAAGTACTCGCTCACGCTGTCCTTGATGTCGTTGAGGCCGAGCTCCTTGGCGTCGAGCTGATAGACGCGCTCGCCACCGTACTGGTTGACGAAGCGGATGCCGCGCTCGTCGTTGCAGCGGCTGCGGCCGACGCTGATGAGCTGGAACAGCGAGGTGCGCTTGTCCAGGATCTCGAAGGGGCCGTGGAAGAAGTCGCAGGTGTTGATGGTGCAGGAGTCGATCTGCAGCATCTCCTGTACGTTGCAGATGCTAAAGACGTAAGCGGCACCAAAAAGCGGACCCTGAGCCATGACATTAATGCAGGGCTTGTCGGCGTTCTGCTCGGCCCACTTGGCAGCGAGCGGACGGGTGTACTCGACGGCTTTGCGATAGATGGGATCGATCAGGTCGAAGGCGGCCATGGCGGTCTCGTACTCGGCATAGCCCTCGGTCTGCTGCGTGAGCTCCATGGCGATCATGGTCACGACGGCGGAGTTGGTACGGCCCATGCAGGACTCGTCGACGGCCAGGCTGTCGTACTGGATCTTGTAGTCGCAGACCTCGGTGAGGCCGGACTCGTCAACATAGATGGCGATGGTGCTGGCGCCGTGGTCCTTGGCGACCTGGGCGGCGACGATGGTCTCCTTGGTGCCGCGCATGGACACGACGACGGCCAGAGTGTTCTCGTTGACATAGGCGGGCGTGGCGTGCACGAACTCGTTGCTGGTGTAGCTGGAGCTCACGACCTGCGTGGCCTCGTGCTCCATAAAGTACTGGGCAGGATAGTTACCGCCGTTGGATCCGCCGGCGCCAATCCACACGACGCGCTTGATGCCGCCCTTGTCAGCCTTGTCAGCCAAAACTTGGGAGACGACGTCCTTAACCTGTTCCTGAGTAGTCATCGTGCATCAGCCTTTCTTCTCGTTTGATGCTCTCGATGGCATACAAGTTACATACATGTTTTGGTTATGTCGACTAGTTGTATGCTATATTTGTCTTAGAAATTTTGCTGATGCGGTTTTCGATAACTGGATACCAGCGGTTTTGTTGTTGTATTGAATACATGCTTGATTAGATACGCATACAAGTTAGATACAGGTTGATCGCATGAACGCTTCATCTAAAAAGAGACTGACCCAATACGAGCGCTTGGCGGGCATACTGCGCGACCGCATCGCCTCCGGCACCTACGCACGTGGAGACAAGCTGCCGTCCGAGATGGAACTCATGGACGAATCGGGTCTGTCGCGCAGCACCGTGCGCCATGCCCTTAAGGTACTAGCTGATGAGGGCCTGGTTCGCACCGAGCGCGGGCGCGGCGCCTTTGTGGCCGACACGCCGGCGCTCCACGAGAACAACTTGGTGTTTTCGAGCTACACGGCACAGGTCCAGGATCAGGGCATGAAGCCCACCACGCGCACGGTGGACTCGGGCTTTGCCAAGGCCGCGGGCAATGCTGCCAAGTTCTTCGATGTCACCGTGGGCAGCAAGCTCGTCAAACTTGTCCGTCTGCGTTATCTGGACGATGCGCCGCTGTGCCTGGAGACTACCTATCTACCACCGAGCTTTGAAGCACTCATCGATCGCGATATCAATGGTTCGCTCTACGCGACGCTGCGCCAAGAATTCCATCGCGCGCCGGCACGGGGGCATAAGACCTTTGAGGTGTGCTACGCCTCGCAAAACGAGGCGTTTTTGCTCAACGTCAAGCGCGGGCAGGCGCTGATCCTGATCACCGACTACGTCTACGACACCGACGGCCGCCCGCTCCATGTCTCCAAGCGCATCCAGCGCACCGACCGCGCCAAATACACCGAGCCCATCGGCTAACCAATCGAAAACCACCACAAAGGTGCCTGTCCCCATTGTGGTGGTTTTAGGCAAGGAGGTCGGGAAACCAGGTTGGTTTGGGTTGGTTGGGTGTGCGCTCGGCTAGGACCAACTCCATCCAACACATGTCGTACCAGCGGCCGAACTTTTGGGCGCAGCGGTCGAAGGCACCCACCAGGCGATATCCCATATGGGCATGGAAATCCTGGCTGTTGTGCGTCAGGTACTCGTCGTCCTTATCGTGCGGCACGGCGATGAGCGCACACATGTTGGTGATGCCCATCGCGATCAGACATTGCTTGAGCGCATCGTGCAGCTTGCGGCCCAGCCCGCCGTGGCGCACGTCGCGCGCCAGGTAGATCGACGTCTCGACCGACCAGTCGTATGCCTCGCGGCTGTTGAGCGGACTCACGTAGGCATAGCCTACCGGACGCCCGTCTAACTCCATCACCAAATACGGATAGCGCTTGAGCGTACGCTCGATGCGCCCGGCGAACTCCTCAACGCTCGGCACCTCGTATTCGCAAGTAATCGCCGTCTGGCGCACATATGGCTCATAGATGGCAAGCAACGCCGGCGCGTCATCGGGCGTCGCCAGGCGAATCGTCGGCTCGGACATCTCGGTCATACAACCCTTCTCCCCAAAAGCAAAGGCCACCCTGCGCCAAACCCAGCGCAAGGCGGCCCCTCGTCATTACATCAGGCTATAGGACAGCCGCCAACGCGTCGATGTCCTTCTGCGTCGTGGCCCAGCTGGTGCAAAAGCGCACCACCGTGTGGGTCTCGTCGTACTTTTCCCAGTACTCGATCGAGGCATGCTCGCGAATGCGGGCCATGTCCTCGTTGGGCAGAATCACGAACTGCTGGTTCGTGGGCGTCTCCAAAAAGAACTGGTAACCGCGCTCGTGCAGCACGCGACGCAGCGCCTGAGCGGTCTCAATCGCCTGTCGACCAATCTCAAAATACAGGTCATCGGTAAAGAGCGCCTCAAATTGGACGCCCGTCAGGCGGCCCTTGGCCAACAGCGCGCCGTGCTGCTTAATGCGCGGAATGGGATGCGCCGGAGTGTGCATGCCGCAAAACACCACGGCCTCGCCGCAGAGCGCGCCGCACTTGGTGCCGCCGATGTAGAACACGTCGCACAGCTGCGCCAGCTCGGGCAGGGTAATGTCGCACTCGTCGGCTGCCAGCGCATAGGCCAGACGGGCGCCGTCCACAAACAGCGGAATCTCGCGCTTCTGGCACACCGCATGAATCGCCGCGAGCTCGGCCTTGGAATACAGCGTGCCGTACTCGGTCGATAGGCTCACGTACACAGCGCCCGGAAACACCGTGTGCTCGTAGCTCTCGTTTTCGTAGAACACCTGGATATAGCTCTCGAGGTCCTCGGCGTGCATCTTGCCCTCGTAGCCGGGGATGGTGAGTACCTTGTGGCCGCCAAACTCGATGGCGCCCGCCTCGTGACAGGCGACGTGGCCAGTCTCGGCAGCAACGACGCCCTCGTAGGGCGCAAGCAGCATGTCGATCACCGTCGCGTTGGTCTGCGTACCGCCCACCAGAAAAAACACGTCGGCATCGGGGGCCTGACAGGCCTCGCGGATAAGCTGCTTGGCACGCTCGGTGTGCGCATCGGTACCGTAGCCGGGCTGCGGTTCCATGTTGGTGTCGACGAGTGCCTGCAGCACTGCCGGATGTGCGCCGTGGGAATAGTCGTTGTTAAACGCGAGCATGGCAATCCTCTCTAGTCGGGCACGGACCCGATGATTCAAACGGGGCTATTGTACGCCGTTGGGATAGGCAATGCGCGCGGCAAGGCACTCAAGCGCCAGCACCAGGGCAAAGCCGCAGCTCACGTCACTCAAAAAGTGTGCTCCAATCACGATGCGCCCAAAGGCTACGAACGCCGCGACCACAGCCGCCGCCCAAAAGACCACGCGACGGCGCGAGGGCTTTTCCTTAAAGGCCGCCGCGGGAAGCCCGGCGAGCATAAGGCCGATCGCCGCGTGCGCCGTATGTCCACTCGCAAACGACTTGAAGCCGTCCTTGATCACGCCGGCGGCAATAAAGGCCCACTTGTCGGGGTTACCGATCACCCACCACGGCTGAAAATCGAGCCCCTGCGTCACCTCGATCACGCGCATGCGCGGGCGCGACCACAGCGGCTTGACGATCACGTTGAGGATAATGGCCTGAGCGACCCACACAGCAAGTACCATCAACGCCCAGCGCGTGAGCTCGTCGGACTCGGTCGTGCGCGTAAGGCGATAGACGATGAGGTTGGCGGCGATAACCAGCACAAACGTCAGCACCAGCTGAACGGCAATGAGTTTGCCGCCAACCTTCAGAGACGAAACGATCTCGTAGCCGGCCAGGCCAACGTTGATCAGAACGCCCAGCGCAGCAAGCCACTTGCTCGTCTTGGAATCGGGGCGTGCCGAGCGCACGAGCATAACGCCCGCGACGCTCGCCGTCAGTTCGAACGGCAGCTCGCCGGTGGCCTCGATAAAGCGGCCGTACATGCTGCCGATGTTGAACAGCGCGCTCGAGATCTGATAATCGAAGAAACTGCCCACGCCCAGACAAAGACACAGGACAACCGCGATCATGGCGGCATCTTTCTTATAGATGTATCCGAACATGCTTTCCTTTCGGTCGGGCGAAGGGCAGTCAACCTGCAATGTGGGTGAGACGAAGATGACTTTGTCCCGTAAATACCCTTACAGGTTGAGCATAAGTAAGCGAAAACGTTCCATTTGTGGCAAGGTGGCCCGAAGGAGGAGGGAAGCGTACTTGCGTACGCGACCGACGAGTGAGGGTCAGATTGCCCAAATGGGGCGTTTGCAGCGTCGACCCGCTAGTCATCATCGGTCGCACCCAGCTGCTGCAGCAGCATGAGTGCCGCGGCCACCGGGCCGGTGCCGTCGCTGGCGTCGAGACCGCGACCCAGGCCGCTGCCCGCACCGGCACCCGCCTTGTAGGGTACCGACAGCTTGCGGCTCTTGGGAAAGTTCACCGCGCCATAGCGGGTCTTAAGCTCAAAGGCCACCTTCTTGGGCACGTCGACGCCCAAAAACGTGATGCGACCGCCACTGAGCGTAACGCTCTCGAGCCCTAGGCGCTCGCCGCGAATGCGGATTCGTGCGCGATTGAACAGGTTGAGTCCCGCCAGCGGCAGCTCGCCATGCGCAGCCTCGGTCTCCTCCTGCACCTCATCGATGCTCTCCAGGTCCTCGGCTGCTGCGAGCTTACGGTACACGAGCACGCGCTGATCCACCGCCGGCAGGTACTCCTCGGACAAGAAGTAATCGGCCGGCAGGTTAATGCCCACGCTCGCCGCCTCCACGCCGGCATCGTCATCGCCGCGCGCCTCGGCCACTGCCTGGCCCAGCATCTGCGTAAACAGGTCAAAGCCCACGCTCGACAGGTTGCCGTGCTGCTCGGCTCCCATAAGCGAGCCGGCGCCGCGAATCTCCAGGTCGCGCATGGCGATGCGCATGCCGCTGCCCAGGTCCTGGAACTCGGAAAGTGCGGTCAGGCGCGCCGTCGCCTCCTCGGTGAGCGGCAGCTCGCCCGGGAACATAAAGTACGCGTAGGCCTGCGTGGCAGAGCGGCCCACACGGCCCTTGAGCTGGTAGAGCTGCGCCAGACCCAGGCGCTGCGAATCCTCGATGATCAGCGTGTTGGCCGTTGCGTTGTCGATGCCGCTCTCCACGATGGTCGTGGCGATGAGCACGTCAATCTTCTTGGTCGCGAACTCAATCATCACGTCCTCGACCTCGCGCGGGCTCATCTTGCCGTGCGCCACGCCCACGCGCGCCTCGGGCGCGGCCTCGTGCACGCGCGCCACGGCGTCATCGATGGTCTTGACGCGGTTGGACACGTAGTACACCTGACCGCCGCGGCCCACCTCCAGGCGAATCGCCGCGCTCACCACATCGGGGTCGTACTCCCCCACGTGCACGATCACGGGGCGACGCCCGGTCGGCGGCGTGGTGATCAGGCTCATGTCGCGCACGCCGCTCGTGGCCATCTGCATGGTTCGCGGAATCGGCGTTGCCGAAAGCGTGAGCACGTCAATCTGCTCGCGCAGGTTCTTGAGCTGTTCCTTGTGCTGCACGCCAAAGCGCTGTTCCTCGTCGATGATCACCAGGCCCAGGTTCTTGGGGTTCACATCGGCCGAAAGCAGACGATGCGTGCCGATGAGCACGTCGATTGTGCCCTCGGCAAACGCCTTGAGCGCACGCTTTTGCTGCGCCGGCGTGCGAAAACGGCTGAGCACCTCGACCTCGAGGCCAAACGGGGCAAAGCGCTCAAAGAACGTCTCGTAGTGCTGCTGAGCCAGAATGGTCGTGGGGCAGAGCACCATGACCTGGCGGCCGGAGTCCACGCACTTAAACGCCGCGCGCAGGGCGACCTCGGTCTTGCCAAAGCCCACGTCGCCGCACAGCAGGCGGTCCATGGGCTTGGGCGCCTCCATATCGGCCTTAATGTCGGCGATGGCCTCCAGCTGGTCGCGTGTCTCGTCGTAAGGAAAGCTCTCCTCCATCTCAATCTGCTCGGGCGTGTCGGGCGGGCAGGCGATACCGGTAATCGACGAGCGGCGCGTATACAGGTCGACCAGGTCAAACGCCAGCTTTTTGGCGTTCTTGCGCGCCTTGTTCGTGGCACGCGTCCAGTCGGCGGTGTTGAGCCTGGTCAGGCGCGGCTTGTCGCCGTCGGGACCGACGTATCTCGTGATACGGTCGACTTGCTCGAGCGGCACGTAGAGTTTGTCGCCGTCGGCATATTCCAGCAAGAAGTAGTCGCGCTCCTTGCCGCCCACTTCCTGGCGCGCGATCTCGCTAAAGAGCGCGATGCCGTGAGTGGCGTGCACCACGTAGTCGCCCGGCTTAAACGGGAACGTGATCTGCGTAATGTCCACCTTACGGCGGCTGCGCGCGCGGTTGGCATCCATGCGGGCGTTGAGGTCGGCGATCGAGAACACGGCCAGGTTGGCATCGGTCACCACTACGCCCTGCGGCAAGGCGGCATCGACAAAGGTCACGCGTCCGCGCGAGATGGTGGGCACGGCGGCGCCGGCGGCTGCCTGGGCGGCACCCGCCTCGAGCGAGCGAACGTTAAGCGCGTCGACGCGGCGCTCGCGAATGGAAGCATGGGCCTCCTGGCGTGCGGCACGGTCGGCAGAGTCCGCCGCCGCCACGCGCACGCGCTCGCCGATAACGCCGGCGTTTTCGGGCGCTGCCGTCAGCGACTCCTCAAAGGTAATGCCCTCGTCGCCAAAGGTGAGCTCCATCGACTCGCGCGCACCGCGGTCGGGAATGGCAAACACGCAGGCATAGCGCTTGCCCACGACTTCCTGAATGCGCGTCATAAAACGGTTGTCCGAGCCCGCGATGGCCGGCTGCTCAATCTTAAGCTCTGCCGTAACCGCACCGCCCGCGCGAATCAGGCTCACATAGTTCAGGCGCTGCTGGGCACCAAAATCGAGCTGCTGGGCACGTACATACAGGCCATCCAGTCGGTCAATCCCCGCCTCGCCGGCACGGGCCTCGATATCCTCGTAGGCACGCAGGCAGTCGTCGAACAGCGAGCGCGGCTCGGACAGCACCACGAGTGCCTTGCCGCTCACATGCGACAGCGGGCTCACGGTCTGGCCGTACATCACCGGCAAAAAGCGGTCGAGCTCAGGCGTGACGATGCGCGCATCCACCATCTCGAGCAGCGCCGCCAACTTGCTGTCGTCCTGGCTGGCGCGGTAGAGCGCCACATGCATGTTGTGGACGGCCTCGTCGGTAAGCGCCAGCTCGCGACAGGGGAAGATCTCGATGCTATCCTCGTTGCCGATGGTCTGCCCCGTGGAGCTCACCATGCGGCGGATGCGATCGATCTCGTCGCCAAAAAACTCGATGCGCACGGGCGCCTTTTCCTGCGCGGGGAACACCTCTACAGTGTCGCCGTGCACGCGAAACAAGCCGGGCGCATCGGCGGCGCCGGCATTGGTGTAGCCCATGCCCACCAAGCGCTGCGGCACCTCGTCAAAGGGAATCTCCTCGCCCACCGCAAAAGTAGTGGACTCCCAGTAGCGGCTCTCGACCGGCGGCACGCAGCGCAGCAGCGCGCGAGCCGAGGCGACCATGATGCAGTTGTCCCCGCGCACGATGCGCCCCAGAGCCTCGCAGCGCTGCGCCACCACGGCGTCGTCCGGCGCCTGCTCGCGCCACGGATAGTCCTTGCGCTCAGGAAAACGACACACGTGCGCCAGGCCCACGTAGGCGGCAAGGCTACGCGCGGCGCGATCGGCCGCATCCTCGCCGCTCACGATATAGACCGTCGGGGGCGGGCGGGGCGGCAAACGGGGGGGCGCCCCATTGAGCCGGACGGCGCGCAAACTGGGCGGCCGCCATAAGCGTGCGGCCCGACTGCGACACAGCCAGCGTCACGTCCTCGCCAGCATCGAGCCCGGCCTCGACGGCCTGCAAGGCCTCGGCAGTGTAGAGCTGCGCGGCTATACGGTGAATGAGCATGCTGTTCCTCCGGCATTGCAACGCCAAAAGCCCGCCGGGGCAAGCTCGGCGGGTATGCGGCGGATTTCATTGCCTGTCATGGTAGCGCATGGAGAGGACTCCGGCTCAAGAGCAAACCCAGCCCCGCAAAAAACGCCAGACGAAGATGCGTTCCGCCCTACCCCGCTACGCGCACGCTGGGGCACAAATCTGCCAGCGGACACTCGTCACACTTGGGTTTGCGGGCGTCGCAGATCTCGCGACCGAAGGTGATCCACTGATGGTTGACCGACTCCCAATACTCGTGCGGCAAAATCTTGAGCAGATCCTGCTCGGTCTTGAGCGGCTCCTTGGCATGTGTCTTGGGACTCAACATCAGGCGATGCGCAATGCGGTTGACGTGCGTGTCCACCGCAATGCCCTCCACGATGCCATACCCCACGTTGAGCACGATGTTCGCCGTCTTGCGTCCCACGCCCGGCAGCTTCACGAGTTCCTTCATGTCGGCCGGCACCTCGCCGCCATAGTCGGCGACGATCATCTGCGCGGCCTCCACGGCGTGCTTGGCCTTGCTCTTATAAAAGCCGAGTGACTTGATGGTGTCTGCCACGTCAGCCACACTCGCCCCGGCCATGGCCTCGGGCGTGGGCCACTGGGCAAACAGCTTCGGCGTCACCTTGTTGACCTGCGCGTCGGTCGTTTGCGCCGAGAGCAACACCGCGATCAGCAGGCGGAAGGGATTCTCGTGGTCCAAAAAGCACTCGACCGGGCCATAGCGACGGTTGAGGCGCTCACACACCTCAACGGCGCGCTCGCGTTTGGCGGCATTGGTCTCGCGTGGCATAACGACTCCTCGGCTCAACGGCACAATAAACTTATGGGCACAATTGTCCCACGTCCGAGACGCTTACGCCTCCAAGAATGCGCCGGTCTGACGGCTCCACAGGCTCGCGTACTCGCCACCCGCCTCGACGAGCTGCGTATGCGTGCCGTCCTCGACAATCTCGCCATCGGCCAGCACCACAATGCGGTCAAGCGCCGCCACGGTGGACAGGCGGTGCGCCACCACAATGGAGGTGCGGCCGCGCATCAGATTCTCGAGCGCCTCCTGCACCAACGCCTCGGACTCGCTGTCCAAGGCAGACGTCGCCTCGTCGAGCACCAGAATCGGCGCGTCGGTTAGGATGGCGCGGGCGATAGCCACGCGCTGACGCTGACCGCCAGAGAGCTTGACGCCGCGCTCGCCCACCATAGTGTCAAAGCCACGGGGCAAGCGGTCGATAAACTCGGTCGCATTAGCCAAGCGAGCCGCCTCGCGAATCTGCTCATCAGTGGCGTTGGGACGACCGTAGGCAATGTTTTCGCGAATGGAGCGGTGGAACAGCAGCGCCTCCTGCGGCACGTAGGCAACCTGACGGCGCAGGCTCTGCTGCGTGCAGCGCGAGACGTCCTGGCCGTCCACGAGCACGCGGCCGCCCTGTACATCGTCCAGGCGCAACAACAACTTGGTGAGCGTCGTCTTGCCCGAGCCCGATTTGCCCACCAGGCCCACGCGCTGGCCCGCCGCCACATGAAGTGTCAGGTCATCGAACACGCTCTCGCCCGCCGCAGCGTCACGGTACGCAAAGCTCAGCTGCTCAAAATCAATCGCGCCCTCGGTCACTTTGAGCTCGGGGGCGTCCGGGTCATCTGCCACCAAACGTGGCTCGTCCAGCACGCGCGTCATCTCGGCCGCATCGCCGAGCGCGCGGTTGATGCGCTGCATCATGGAGCTTACGTAGTTCAGGCGCATGGTGAGGTTATAGGTGTAGGTAAAGATCATGACGAGCGAGCCGGCCGAGATGCCAAACCACGCGTTGCCGCCCGCCACGAATACGCTCACCACGGCCATGGTGATGACGATAAGACCCGAGGTCGTAAAGTTGCGCTGCATCATGGCGTGCATCGAGACCGTCTCGGCATCGCGCGCGGCACGATCAGCGGCGTCGAACAGATCACGTTCAAAGTCCTCGCGCCCGCAGGTCTTGACGGCCAAGATGTTCGTGACCGCGTCGGAGAGCACGCCCGAGAGCTTGTTCTGCGCGGCGGACGTCGCGGCCGAAAGCGGCATGATGCGCTTGTACATAAGCCAGACAAACGCGATGTAGACGGCCATGATGCACACCAGGATCACGGTAAACGTCGGCACCACCGGGGCGAGCGCCGCCACCGTGCAGATGACCGAGGTGATGGTGGGGATGAGCGAATACACCGTCACGTCCACCAGCCCCGTATAGCCGCTCATAAAACGGCTCGTCTGGCTCACGAGCGATCCGCCAAAGCGGCTGGTGTGAAATGTCATGGATTGATTGGAGAGCGTGTCGAAGCACAGGCGCGCCAGGTGATAGTTGCCCGCAATCTCGAGCTTGTAGACGGTGTAGTCCTGCAGCTTGGAGAGGATTTGGCCCACCAGGTTAACGAGTACGAGCGCCAGGATATAGGGGCCGAAGACCTCAAACACCTGATCACCCGCCACGGGACCGGCTTGAACGCGGTCGACAATGAGGGCCATCACATAGGTATTGGCAAACGTCAGCAAAAAGATGTAGCCCGCCGACGAGAACACCGAGAGAAAGACAATCAGCGGCTGCGTGCGCGTGACACCCCAAAACCGCTGCAGCGTGCGGCGCACGGTGGAGCGTTTCAGCGGACTGGTGTTTCTCTGAGACATGGGCTTCCTTTCGCGTCTGATAGGGCGAAACGCCATTGTTGCACACTAAAGCGCACTTCAGGCAAGCGCGATGTGAAAGGCAGCGGGGTGTCCGCGTTTGCGCCGGTGCCCCGCTGCCTTGTTGCAATTAGTCCTCGTCTTCTTGGTCTGTGGAAAGGCCCGCGGGCGTGAGTCCCAAGATCTCATCGGCTTGGTCGGCGTCTTCCAGCGCGTCGATATCCTTGAGTTTGCGCTCCATGACGTTGGTGCGCGTGGTGATAATGCCCTCGACCGTTTTACCCGCGGTCTCGATCTGCTGCTGGGCGCGGCGCAGCGCCTTTTGATAGCGCGGCAGCTCGGCCTTGACGGCGGAGAGCACTCGCAGTACATCGTCGGTGCGTTTTTGCAGCCTAAACGTCTGGTAGCTCATCTGCAGGCTGTTGAGAATGGCCGCCATGGTGCTGGGGCCGGCAACGTTGACGTGATAGTCGCGGCCCAGGGTCTCGATAAGCCCGGAGCGGCTGACGACCTCGGCGTACAGCCCTTCAAACGGCACGAACATGATGCCAAAGTTGGTCGTTGCCGGCACACTCAGGTACTTTTCGCAAATGTCCTTTGCCTCGCGCTTGACCATGGTGTCGAGCGTCTTGCGCGCAGCCGCCACGGTCTCCGCATCGCCCGACTCCTGCGCGTCGAGCAAGTGCTCGTACGCGTCGCCCGGGAATTTGGAGTCGATCGGCAGCAGCACGGGATCGCCCTCGTCCACCGGCAGCTTGACGGCAAACTCAACGCGCT
This sequence comes from uncultured Collinsella sp., assembly GCA_902467875.1. Lineage (GTDB taxonomy): Bacteria > Actinomycetota > Coriobacteriia > Coriobacteriales > Coriobacteriaceae > Collinsella. Next base: position 21,565 of record CABQWP010000028.1, read on the forward strand.
CCGAGGCGCCGGGCTTGGTGGCGACGTTTTCCAGATACTGGTCGGGCGTAAGGATGTCCGCCAGAATTGCACCCAGCTGCACCTCGCCCAAAATGCCACGCGCCTTCACGTTGCCCAGCACGCGCTTAAGGTCGCGCACGCCGGTGGCGATGGACTGCATGTCGCCCAGGCCCTTGTACACGGCCTCGAGCTGGTCGCTCACCTGCTTAAACGATGCCGACAGTCGGTCGTTGAGCGTGCGGGAGAGCTTCTCGTCCACCGTCGCACGCATTTGATCGAGCTGCACGTTGTTGTCTTTGCGGATGGCGCCCAGCTGAGCATCGACCGTTTCGCGCACCTTGTCCAGGCGATGCTCGATACCCTCGCGGTTGGCACCGAGCTGTTGGGCCGTCTCGCGGCGCAGGTCATCCATCCGGTCACCAGCTTGCGAAAACTCACGTGCGATGGTCAGGTAACGTTGCTGCTCCACGGCCGCATCTGTCGTCTGCTGCTGCGCGATGGCATTGGCCGTGCGGCGAGTTTCGGCCAGCGCGACGTTCAGGGCATCGAGCGCGTTGTTGGCCTGCTCGAGTGCTGCCAGCGTTTCCGCGCTACTGTCGCCACGCTCCCGCAACTCGGCACGCAGGCTCTTGAGCTGGAGGGCGCAAGCCACAGCAACCCCCACCGCCACCAAGGCGATCACAACAAGCACAATATCAATAGCAGACATAAACTCCGCCCAACAAACCCAATCGAGCACCAATCAAAACCGCGATCAATCTTACCCCGCCATACGCACCGGGCGCCCGGCCCCTTCTTGGGCGCCCCTCTCCTCCGCATATTCCATAATGCGGCGCGCCGTCTCCCTGCTCACCTTTGAGTCATCACCGGCTAAATATGCGTACACGTTTCCCTTATTCAGATTCAAATCGCGGCAGAGACCGTAGCGCGTTACACCCGATTCCTCTAGCGCTCCCAACGTTCTTTTTCGCATCAGGGCGTTGATTCTTCTGTCCGCCACTGGCTTTTCCTTCACCGCTCTATACGCACGCCAAACGTTGGCATAACGATTAGGAAGTTTGTCCTCGGCGCATAGAGATGCCAGGCTACCCGTTTGGGCGTACAAGGACAAAACGCCTCGGTAACCCTCTTCCATCCACGAACCCTCGGATAAGCCCAGAACGTATTCGGCTTTACCCTGTGCCAAAGCGAGCAAAAACAGGGGCTCCGCCACGCGCGGCGCAACCGTCGTCGCTTGCTTAACCAGTTTTCTAAAACTGAGCGACTGCTGTCCGGATAGCTCTCGGCAATAGCCTTTTAAGAATCCCTCAAAGGTCAGATTCAACCGAGCACCTCCTTTTTGTATTGGCTGTATGCGCAGACCATCTCTTGATAACTCCGCTCCGAAGGCGACGACGCCAGCGCCTCGCCCTCGTCGAATATAAGCCGTTCGAGCAGTCCCCAATCAAGTCGGTCGACGAATGCCTGGCTATGAAGATCGATGATGTCGTTCGGACGACAGGCATAGAGCTTCATTACCGCCAGGTCCTCCAAGGATGGCGTAAAGTACCTGATAAAGCGCGCCCCAATATCCAAGGGAATCAAACGATCTTCGTAATTGAACGGCATCTGATTACAATATGCCACCGCCATACCATTCACCTCGGGGTATCGAGCTATGATCTCGCGGAGGCACCTATCTGCCTCAAACACATCAATGTCATGTGTAACCGAACGATTCGTCACATCGTTTAGCATGAAGGCGCTTCCTCCCACCAATACAACGTTCGGCCTGTCGTCTCTTGGACCTATTTCCAGCTCCGCCTCTTCGTCAATGCCCAAAAGAGTCTGCTCTAAATCCTGCTTATACATAGCAAATCCTATTATTATTTATCTTCAATAATACTATTCAGTCGCACGACAGGACCCACAGGATGCAAGAATTCTGCTCGTGGCGATAATTCGTACACCCTGGAAGTCCTAATGTGACAAACGCTAACTCTCCCAGCCGGCGCGGATGGTTGTTGCGACATCGCCTAGGCGCTGGCCCAGGGCCGCTAGATGCTGGAGCACCTCATTGGGCGAGGCACCGTTGAGAATGCACGTGAGGGCATATGAGGCCAAGAAGATTGCCGCAAGTCCTAGCGGAATGAGCACGATCATCGCCAATGTGCGCAGGCGCTGGCCCACACGGCGACGACGCGCACGACGCTTGTCGAACGCGAGCTCCTGCGCATATGAATCTTGCTGTACGGAATAGGCCTCTGGCGCCGATTTACACCCGGGCACAGCTGCAGGTACAGCAGCGGGCACGACATTTTGCGCAAGGGGCTGGGCTGCCGCCCCTTGCATTTGCATCTCTATAAGCCGTTGCCGTTGGCGCAACATGCGCTCGGCTTGTTGCTGCGGAGTCTCAAGAAACAGATCCATGCTGGCCTCCAAAATCGGAGCATTCGACGCTTACGACCAGCATCCCGCACCGCCATGACCGCGACAACGCAATCGCCGGCAATAGCCACAAAGTTTCTTTTGCTCAAAAGCTGTCGAAAAGCTCAACAACTCCCCTACCAGCACTTTCTCTGAGCTTTTTTCGCCAACAATCTTTTGGCCTTCCACCCTTACGCCAACCGACCAAAATCTAACCAATAGCTTGACGAAAATTGTGGAGACCGGGACCCCACACAAAAAGTGCCGCCCCAAAGGGGCGGCACACAAACTTATTATCAGCTTTTCTGTAACGAGCATGCGACGACTCAACGCCGGGGCGCAGGGCGGGGAAACCTTTGCCTCGCGCGACCCTGCGAAGCCGTGAGCGAGAGGGGAAGGTTTCCCCGCCCTGCGCCCCGTGGTCGGTGAGAACAGACTACATGCCCGCAAGACCGCGGGCGGCGGTGGCGCACATAAATGCCAAGACGAGAATCACGAGCGACCCGGCGATGTCTGCCAGCACGCCCATTACGCGGCGCTCAAACAGCCAACTCTCAAAGTGCGGGGCAACGTTGCGCCAAACACGCCACAGCAAGATGCCCATACCGATGACGCCCGGGATATTGAGCAGTAGGATCTCGGAGCACAAAAGACCGATCAGGTTGCCGGCGGCAAAGCCCGCATCGCCCTCGCAGTATTTGCGATAAATCATGTACAGCATGTACGCCACAAACGGCTGCAGGCACGCAGAGATAAACGTAACTACTATCGAGGGCTCCTGCGAAAAGACCTCGGTGAGTTTATCGACACTCGTAGCGTCCTTCGAAGCCAAGAATAAACCGATAACCACAAGGGGCACCACGCCCAAAATTACCTCGACCAGAGTAAACAACTTGGCAGTCAAATCCTCACTAGCCGAATTCAAATGAGGCGCCCACTCAGGATGAGCATGCGCGCCGACCTTCTTGTCCTTCTCGGCACGATCGGCCTTTTTACCCTCGGCAACCCGACGACCAGGATCCTTGCGAGTTCCCGCCGCAGCAACCCGAGCCCGAGACTTCTTACCCATAACCAACACCTCACAA
>CABQWP010000029.1 GCA_902467875.1 uncultured Collinsella sp.
CCAAAAAGCTGGCCCGGCCCCGCGCGCAACGGAGCCGGGCCTTGGTCGCCAGAATGGCGGAACCAACTACTCCACGGTAACGCTCTTTGCCAGGTTGCGGGGCTGGTCGACGTCGCAGCCGCGCAGGATGGCGACCTCGCGGGCGAGCAGCTGCAGCGGGACGCTCGCCGTGATGGGGCTGAACACGTCGCGGACTGCTGGCACGCGGATAATGCAGTCGGCGATTTTGTTGATCTCCTCGTCGCCCTCGGTGGCAACGACGATGACCTTGGCGCCGCGCGCCTTGCACTCCATAAGGTTCGACACGGTCTTGTCGTAGGTGGCACTCTTGGTGGCCACGGCGATGACAGGGAAGCCCGGGTCGATCAGGGCAATGGGGCCATGCTTCATCTCACCGGCGGCATATGCCTCGGCGTGCAGGTAGCTGACTTCCTTGAGCTTGAGCGCACCCTCGTAGGAAATAGCGGCACCCATGCCACGGCCCACGAACAGCGCCGACTGCGCGTCCTTGCACAGCAGGGCAGCCTCATGAACGGCCTCGGTTTGGGTATCCAAAATCCACTGGATCTGCTCGGCCGTATCGGAAAGCTCGCGGAACAGCATGCGCGCCTGCTTGGTGGTCAAGCGGTACTTGACCTGCGCCAGCAGCAGGGCCAAAAGCGTAAGGCTCACGACCTGGCCGATGAAGCTCTTGGTCGAGGCGACCGCGATCTCCTTGTTGGCCTTGGTGTAGATGACGCCGTCGCTCTCACGCGCCACGGGGCTGCCCACCACGTTGGTGATGCCGAAGACCTTGGCACCCTTGATGCGCGCGTCGCGAATGGCGGCAAGGGTATCGGCCGTCTCGCCCGACTGGGACACGGCAACGACAAGCGTCGTCGGCGTAATGATGGGGTTGCGATAACGGAACTCGCTGGCCGCCTCCACCTCGGTGGGGATGCGAGCCCAGCCCTCAATGAGATTCTTGGCAATGAGGCCAGCATGATAGCTGGTGCCGCAAGCGATCACGTAGACGCGGTCGATGTCGTTGAGTTCCTCGAGCGAAAGGCCCAGCTCGTCGATGTCGAGCTCGCCGGCCGGCGTCATACGACCAACCAGCGTGTCGCGCACGACGCGCGGCTGCTCGTGAATCTCCTTGAGCATAAAGTCGGGATAACCGCCCTTTTCTGCCATGTCCAGGTCCCAGTCGATGTAGGTGACCTTGGGCTCGATAACGTTGCCGGCCTCGTCGGTGTACTCGACGCCTGTGGGCGTGAGCTTGGCAAACTGACCGTCCTCGAGCACCACGACATCGCGGGTGGCGTCGATGAGCGCGATGACATCGGAGGCGACATAGGCGCCGGTCTCGCCCACGCCGACCACGATCGGGGAATCCTTGCGGGCCACGGCGATCACGCCGGGCTCGTCAGCGCACACGGCGGCCAGACCATAGGCACCGACCACGTGGGTGCAAGCCTCGCGCACGGAGGCCATCAGGTCGTGCGTCTCGGCATAAGCCTCTTCGATCAGATGCGCGAAGACCTCGGTATCGGTCTCGCTCTTAAAGTGGTGGCCGCGGCCCTCCAGCTCTTCGCGCAGCTCGGCGAAGTTCTCGATGATGCCGTTGTGGACGATGGCGATACGACCGTCGCAGCTGGTGTGGGGGTGAGCGTTAACGACGGAGGGCTTGCCGTGGGTGGCCCAACGGGTATGGCCGATACCGCAGGTAGCGTCGCTGTCGATGTTGGAAAGCTCGCTCTCCAGACCCGCGACCTTGCCCACGCGGCGGATGACGTCGAGGTGCGCCGCGGCGCCCTCGCCCACCTCGAGCGCGACGCCCGAGGAGTCATAGCCGCGATACTCCATACGCTTGAGGCCCGTGACCAGGATGTTCTTTGCAATATCAGAGCCGGTGTAGCCGACGATTCCGCACATAAGATAAATCCCTTCGTTCGCGTGACTGCAAGACGTCCACGCACAAGGGGCGCTGAGACGTATAACGTTCGAGTATTGTACTCACGCAAACGCAAGCTGATATACCAGAAGTGGTATCTCAACTTAGATACCACTCGATGCACACACGTCCAGCCGGTCCAAACCACCACAAAGGTGCCTGCCCCCTTCGTGGTGGTCGCGCTGGCAATAGCGTTTGCCCAGATAAAACCTGCCAAAATAAACCTGTCCCTTTTTGGAAGGTTTGGGATGCTACAATCTGGCTTGTACTTGAAACGCATCAAAGGGGCCGCTATGGCAAAGGTAAAAATCAGCGACGTCGCGCGCGAGGCCGGGGTTTCGTTGGGCACGGTTTCCAACGCGCTCAACCACCCCGAAAAGCTGCGCCCCGAGACCCTCAAGCTCATCAACGAGACCATCAATCGCCTTGGCTACCTGCCCAACCAAAGCGCCCGTCAGCTCGCGGGCGGCGCCACCAAGTCCTTTGGCCTGGTGCTCCCCCGTCTCGATCACGGCTTTTCGCTCCAAATCGCCAGCGGCGCCCACAACGAGGCCCGCAAGCACGGCTACGACTTGCTCATCGCCAACGCCGATAACGACGATATTCTCGAGGACCATTACCTGCGCTACTTTATGGGCACCCAGATGTCCGGCGTCATGGTTCAGCCCATGGCATCCCCCGACTGGCACCCCGCCATGACCAAGATGCCCGTGCCGATCGTCCATCTGGACATCCATTGCTCCGAGCCCGGCTACTACGTAGCGGCCGACAACGAGGCCCAGGGTCGCATCATTGCCGAACTTGCTATCGCCCGCGGCGCGCACCATATTGTCGTCGTCGGCCGAGCAGCATTTATGCAACTCACCCTGCGCGTCCTTGGCATTCATAAGGCGCTCGCCCTGCACCCCGATATCAAGATCGAAGTCATCGACGCCGGCGAATGGAATACCGCTGCCGACGGCTACGGCATCGGTGCCCAAATCGCCGAGCGCCCCGCGGACGAACGTCCCGATTTTGTCGTCGGCCTGACCGATGTGTTGGCCTCGGGCGTCGTTTCGGCACTGGTCAACAAGGGCATCTCTGTCCCCGGGCAAGTACGCGTGGCCGGATGCGACGGCAACCCGCTCGCTTGGAGCGGATCGGTCCCGCTCACTACGGTAGCGCCCCCGGGCTACGAGATTGGCCGCAAGGGTGTCCAACTGCTGATGGAGCAAATCGAGAACAAGGTCCCGACAAAGACCAAGCATATCCACGTCAGCTCTGCCGCGCGCACCGTCACCGCGGTCACGGCCATCGAGGACATCAACCGCCAAGAACTCGTGCGGCCGTTCCTGCTGGAACGCGCCAGCACCCAGGCAAGCAGCCAGACCGACGCCACGGCCATCAACCTCGGTGCGTATCTATAGCACGCCCGCAAGTATGCTAAGTCGCCGCTCAAGCAAAAGGGGCCCGACCATTGCCGGGCCCCTTTTGCTTGAGCGCAAACGTGAGCAATCGCTCGTTTCAACGCCGCAATTTTCTAGCGCACAGTCTTGATTGCCGCCGCCAGGTCGAACAACGTATCGAGCACGGCCTCGCAGCCATCCACCACGTCCTGCGGCAGCGGCACGATATCGGGGACGGCAAAGACATGGCAGCCGGCCGTAATGCCCGAGACGCAACCGTTGCGCGAATCTTCGACCACGGCACATTCCTCGGGAGCAAAGCCCGCGCGCTCGCAGGCGAGCAGATACATCTCGGGGTCGGGCTTGCCGTGCACGACGTCCTCGCCACACGTTACCGTTTCAAACTTGTCAAAGAGGCCAACCATCTTAAGGTTGCGCTCCGCCGTAACGAGGCGCGACGACGTCGCTAGACCCACGTGATAGCCCGCAGCCAGCAGCTCGTCTAGGCACTCGGCGGCGCCGGCCTTAAGCTCCAGCTCGGTCTTGACCATCTCGTCGCGAATCTCCTTGTGGCGGACATAGACCGCCTCGGTGGTTTCATGGCTGCCGTAATGCCTATCGAGGATGTCCATGACATCGGGCAGCGTGCGGCCGATAAACTGATGGATCAGCGCTTCATCAATCGCGAGCCCCAGCTCAGCGGCGCCTGCCTTCCAGGCCTTAATCCCCAAACGCTCGGTATCGACCAGCGTTCCATCCATGTCAAAAATAACAGCCTTGATCATATCGGTCCCCCATCGACTCTCGCTGTCGCGTTGCTGCAACTCTACCGCATTTGGCAACTTGTATATAACGTATATGCCATATTGCACTTTCGTTACACAGATAGAAGTCTTATGGCAAGTAACGCATTAGGATTATAGTTTTCGATCGAGTACTCAACGATAAGGAACGTTTCATGATTTTAGACACCACGGCACCCGCAGAGGAGCTTCAAGACAAGCTATCGGCGCTCGAACAGCTGCTTTTGGCATACGGGCGCGTGGCTATCGGGTTTTCCGGTGGCGTCGACAGCAGCTTTTTGGCCGCCGTATGCGCCCGCATCATGCCTACCAATACCCTCCTCGTCCATCTCACCACGCCGCTCATCGGCACGCCCGAGCAGGCTTCGTTTGAGCAGTCCGTTGATGGGCAGGCCAATGAGGGGCCGCATTTTAAGCTCCCCGTGCTCAATCTTTCGGTGGATCAGCTGCAGCTCCCCCAAGTAGCCTGCAACGATACTAATCGCTGCTACCACTGCAAGCACGCCGGCTTTACCGCCATCGTCAACCACGCCAAGTCGCTCGGCTTTCCCACCGTCATCGATGGCAGCAATGCAAGCGATCGCGGTGACTACCGCCCCGGCATGCGTGCGGCAGAAGAGCTCGGCGTACGCTCACCCCTTATGGAGGTCGGCTTTACCAAGGACGAAGAGCGCGAGCTGCTGTGCGCATGGGGCTATCCCGTTTGGAACCTGCCGGCGGGAGCATGTCTTGCCACCCGCGTCCCCACGGGCGAGGAGCTTACACGCGAGAAGGTCGATTTAATCCGCGCCTGCGAGGATTACCTGCACGATCTTGATCTGGCACAGGTACGCGCGCGCTTGGTCGGCGGCTGCATGCATATCGAGGCCGCACCCGCAGATGTCGCCAAGATTGCTGCCCTCGGTGGCAACGCCGTCGACGACAAGGGCAAGACCCCGCTGCCCGCCGCCATCGAGTCCGCGCTGCGCGAGCTGGGCTGCGACCATATCTCCCCCGAGGTCACCCCCTACATTCACGGCAACATGAACCTTTAGGTTACGCCGTTTTACAAACGGCGTAACTGCTCGGCGCTGCGCGGGCTCCGGACACGGCAATCTGACGTTCAACTTCACGGGCGCGACCAAAAGGTCAGCGCCCGCTTGTTTCACGTCACCTTACCGCACCCGGAGACCGCTCGCTCGCATATGCTCAACCTGCACTGCGTTAACTGACCCGCCAATAAGGGACAGGTTTATTTTGGCAGGTTTTATCTGGGGAAATATCGCGAGGCAGTCGCCCCCCCCTAGCACCCATCTCACTTCGAGAGACACAAGAGGGGCGACTCGGCTGCATCTACTTCTTCCGATAGCGGCGGTTGCGGCTCGTCGATGAACCCATTACTTCGATGAGTCCTTTATCCGCCATTTTTGGCAGATGGTAGCGGACGGACGAAATTTTGACCCCCGATGCAACCGCTATTTCTCGCGCCGTCATATCCACTTCGGCGCTGAGAGCCTCCAGGATCCTATCCGCTGTCGAAGCTGACGATTCTCTGCTCATATCGATAATCTCAAACGTGTCTTTGCCACATTTTGACAGGACATGTTTATCGACAAGATTCCCGCAGATCAGGCGAATGTCATCCGAATCCCACTTCAGGGCCTCTCGTATTTTTTGAACATCGCATACGCACCCATGCTCCCGCATAAACATGAGCAATGTTTCCTCGCGATCCGTCAGCTCGGTGCCCACATGGCTCTGAATCCACGTGCGGTTTTCAGCAAGCTCCGCCCCGTGCCGGGAAAGCAGCACCGTAAACGAATCGGCCTTAACGATAAATTTCGGCCTTCCAAGCGAACGAGACTCCATCTCGCGAATCATAGCCGGGATACCAGATCCCTGGCTTTCTGCAACGGGCCCCTCGGCATGCTCTAACGGCGTCGCCCCCATTAGGCTCATGAGCTTTGGGTTTCGGCAGCGCGATTCCCCGTCTGCAAGATTGTCCACCGTCTTTCCGCCCCAAAGCCCACCGGGGTTTTTGATCTCTATTCTGTCTGGATAGATATCGACACTCACGGCCTGCCCCACAAACATGGGCGAATATTCTCGATGGATGCAGGCGTTTGCCAAGGCCTCGCGCAAAACCTCCTGGGGAACTTCCCAATCCTCCCTTCTGCCAGCGCCTTGCACTATCGCCGCTTTGCGCAAGTTCCGTCCAATCGCGACAAGGGCATCTTCGATGCAAGCCGGAATCGGGCCATCGCACAACTGGCGGTCAATAAACCGGGGTTGCCCGGGTGCAGATTTTTCCACATCGGAATGAACGGCGACATCAATCATGAGTTTGGGATAGAACTGCTGGGGGTAAATTCCCGCCGACAGAAGCCCTGCGAGCTTCACCGCACCATCCTTTGTAGTGATATTGAGTCTGACCAGCTGCTTTTCCAGCGTATCGGCCCCGCGCAAAACGCGGGGGGTCTGCAGCCGGCGATTTGCGATAATAGACCGCACGACATCTGGATCCAAATCCTCGACTGTTGCCTCCGAAACCACCGTGCCGTCTGCATCGCTCGGAAGCAACGCACTCTGCAGCTCATATAGCTCAGCGGGTGACATCTTGATATCTTTATCATCCACACGCTTGTAGCTACCGTTCTGCACGCCGCGCGCGCCGATATAGCAAGGCTTCGCTTTAAGCTCAAGTTCAAAGATGCGCACCAGAAGCACCTGGAGCCCGTCGACCTCGCCTCGATCAAGCTCGTACCGTGGCGCATGGGTCACCACTGCCGCTGAGCCTCCGTCTCCGATACACGAAACAAACTGATCGCGCACCCTATCGATAGCAAAGTTAGCCGAAGGAACAAATCCTTCGGCTTCGTTTAGGCCCAAAATAATGAGCCCACCCGCAGTGTTCGCAAAAGCGCTCACTGTCTCCCATACGTCTGCGCTCAATTTATTCGTGCAGGCTTTAACTTCTACCGATGCGTCATCAGTCCCCCGCCTGCGAAGGCGCTCAACGATAAGGCCAAGAGGTTCATCCAGCAGCATTGGCATTCCGTCTCTCTAAAACGATAGATTTATCTCTCTAAAGTATAGTATATCTCTCTAACTTTAGAGAGATAAGCACCTTATTTTAGAGAGACATTTAGAGAGATGTATCGAATTCACTGTTAGATAGCCCAATGTTATCTCTTTAACTGGCTTTCTCTTTAGAGAGACAATTAGAGAGACGAGCGCGACCTCTCTAATCAAGGGCACCACTCTTTAAGGTGCACACTCCCTAACCGTGCCCTAAGTTGCGGTGAAATAGTCCCCCGATTAACCTGCCAAAAAGGGACAGGTTTATTTTGGCGGGTTTTATCTGGGGAAACGCAAAATAGCCCCACATACACAACCACCGCAGCTCCATATGAGGCAAATGAATCAGTAGCGTCTATCCCAAATCTTGAGTATTTGTTCGACAGAACGGCCCCTGCCGGCTCCTGCTAGACTGGTAGATTCCCAACCGTCCATCCAGGAGCCGCAATGTCGCGCAAGTCCGCCTACAAGCAAGTACTTTCCATCGGCGCCGCCGTGGTGCTGGGGTTTGCGCTGTTCACAGGGTCGCTCGACGGAGCGCCCAAGTTGTTGTCGCCGCAAAGTGATGAACAGGCGGCAGCTCTGGCCGAAAAACAAAACGAAAGTCCCAGCCGCACCGACGACGAGGCGGACCTGGTCGATCGGCTCGAATCAGGAACGGCGAGCTCCCCGGACCCTCAAAACAGCCAGGACTCTGGCGATGGCTCCGATTCCGCCACAACCGACACCGGCGACGGCGCTTCCGCGGACAGCGCCGCCACCCCCATCGACGAGGTCGAAAACCCCGACCTCAACCGCGCCCGCGGTGTTTATCTCAGCAGCATTCCCGACTACGCCGGCAACCCCTACGTTGCCCTGCGCGCCGACAGCACGCACCCGCTCGGCACACCATCATTCACGCTCGATGAATACGAGCGCGCTACAGAAGAGGGTTGCTTTAAGAAGTTCTCCAAGCTTGACAGCCTGGGCCGCACCCGCAAAGCGCTCGCCTGCGTGGGCCCCGAATCACTCGGTCAAGGCGAGCGCGGCGATATCTCGCGTATCCATCCCGCTGGATGGCGCCAGCAGCGCTACGACTTTATTCCGGGCCAGAGCCTCTACAACCGCTGCCATCTCATCGCCTGGTCGCTCTGCGGCGAAAACGCCAACCGCAAGAATCTCCTCACCGGCACGCGTTATCTCAACGAGACAGGCATGCTGCCGTTTGAGGAGCAGATTCTCGGCTACATCCGCGAGACGGGCAACCACGTGCTCTATCGCGTCACACCCATGTATAACGAAGAGGAACTTGTCTGCCGCGGCGTGCGCCTTGAGGCGCAATCGGTCGAGGACCACGGCAAGACCCTCTGCTTCCACGTGTACTGCTACAACCTGCAGCCGCACGTGCAGATCGACTACGCCACCGGCCGCAACCAGGCATCCGGAGACTAGTGCCGACCGCACCGCCCGTAACCCAAAAATGATTCGTTTTCCTCCGTCCCCATGGGATCAAAAAAGGCCGCCCTGGATTACCCAGGGCGGCCTTTTCGTCAGCGTCCACATTGCAGGCAAAACCACACGCTACTTGGCGCGGCCCTCCTCATAGCGCTCGACCAGCTTGGCCTGAACATCGTAGGGAACCTGCTCGTAGCCAGCGGGCTTCATGGTAAAGTCACCCGTGCCGCGCGTGATAGAGCGCAGGCGCGTCGAATAATCCGTCAGCTCTGCCAGCGGCGCCTGGGCAATGACCACGGTGTCGCCGCGCTCATCGGTCTCCATACCCGTCACGCGACCGCGCGATGCCGAGATGTCGCCCATCACAGCGCCGGCGTAGCTTTCGGGAATAGTCACCGTGATTTCCTCGATGGGCTCCAGCACCACCGGGTCGGCATCGGCGCACGCCTTGCGCAGGCCGATGCGAGCCGCCGCGCGGAACGCCATCTCGTTGGAGTCGACGCTGTGATACGAGCCGTCGTACACAGCCACGCGAATGCCCGTGAGCGGGTAGCCGGCAATGATGCCGTCCTTCATGGTCTCCTGGACACCCTTGTCCACGGCGGGGATGAGCGAGCGCGGGATGCGGCCACCCACGACCTCGTCTACAAACTCATAGCCATCGCTCGTGCCGTCGGGCCCAATGAGCGGCTCAACGCGCAGCCAGCAGTCGCCATACTGACCGGCACCGCCAGTCTGTTTCTTGTGGCGGCCCTGCGCGCTTGCCGTACGGCGAATGGTCTCGCGATACGGAATGCGGATCGGCACGCTCTTGGCCACGACCTTGGTGCGATCCTCCAAACGGTTGAGCAGCACCGAAACCTGCGCCTCACCAACGGCGGAGATAATGGTCTGGCCCGTCTCCTCGTCACGATCGATGCTCATGGTCGGATCGGCCTTGCAGGCCTTCTCGATAAACGTGTAGAGCTTCTCTTCGTCGCCGCGATTCTCGGCCTCGATGGCGATGCGGTACTGCGAGTTGGGGAACTTAAACGCCGCAGCCTCGACCTTGCCGGTAATCGAGAGCGTATCGCCCGTCTCGGCCGCCAGCTTGGGTGCCACGATAATGTCGCCGGCATAGGCGTGACCGACCTCGGTCATGTCGCGGCCGCACATCACATACAGGTGAGCCAGACGGTCGCCCTTGCGCGTGCGCGCGTTGACCAGCTCAAGGCCCGGCTCAAGCGTACCCGTCAGCACCTTAATAAAGCTGATGCGACCCTGCTGCGGATCGGCCAGGGTCTTAAACACAAACGCCACCGGACGATCATCGTCGCTTGAAATCTTGAGCGAATCGCCGTCGATAAGCGGCATCTCGCCGTAGTCGGTCGGCGCCGGGAAGTATGTGGCGATGTCGTCCATCAGCGAGTTGACGCCCTGCTCCTTAATGCAATCGCCCGCAAAGACCGGCACAAAGATGCGCTCGGCGATCGCCTTCGACAGCAGGCCTTCAAGCTCCTCCTGCGTCAGCGTCTCCTCGCCTTCCAAGTACTTCATCATCAGTTCATCGTCAGCCTCGGCCACCAGCTCGCACAGATGGTCATGGGCTTCCTCGGCCTGGGCACGATACTCCTCGGGAATCTCCGACTCAACGGCTTCGGTGCCGTTGCAATGGCGCGCCTTCATGCGCACCAGGTCGATGATGCCGTCAAAGTCCTCGCCCTCGCCCCAGGGAAGGGTCACGGCGCCCAGGCGCGTGCCAAAGCGCTCTTGCAGCAGGTCCATCGTGGTCGCAAAGCTGGCCTCGGAGCGCGACAGGCGGTTTACGAACACCGCACGCGCCAGTCGCAGGTCCTCGGCGGCATACCAGAGCTTAACCGTCGTAGGCTGCGGGCCGGCCTCGGCGTCGACCACAAACAGAGCCGTCTCGCAGACGCTCATCGCGGCAAAGGCGTCGCCGATAAAATCGGGGTAGCACGGGGCATCGAGCACATTGATGCGCGCGCCCTTCCAGTCGATCGGCGCGATGGTCGTCGAGATGGAAAATGCACGCTTGACCTCTTCGGGGTCATAGTCGAGCGTGGGCTTGGTGCCGTCGTGGCCGCCCAGGCGGGCGGTCTTGCCGGAAAGGTGGAGCATGGCCTCGGCGAGTGAAGTCTTGCCCACCCCGCCTTGGCCTACGAGCACCACGTTCCTTACGTTACCGGTCTTGGGAGCACCCATGATGACCTCCTTGCAGGGCCGCGCGCAATGCGCGACGCCAACGGGGAGAGTTCGCGGTCGGTGCCATCCCGGGAGCAGCATGGTCGGCAGCCGAGCCGACTCACCCTCCAAATGTCCTATGCCACCACCCTACCCTCACGGGCGGCTGTCCATGCATACCTTTCGGCGCTCGTATGAATACAGGCGGCGAGAGGACAGAGCAAGTATGCCAGGCGATTATTAAACCCCATCGATACAAATAAAAGCCGCCGCAGTCCATAAGACCCGCGGCGGCTTCTTCTCAATACATAGCTGAGCTTAGCCCTCGATACGACTCAAGAACTCACGGGTACGTTGCTCACGCGGATGATCGATAACCTGCTCGGCCGGGCCCTCCTCGACAATGCGGCCTCCGTCCATAAAGACCACGCGATCGGCAACATCGCGCGCAAACTGCATCGCATGGGTCACGATCACCATCGTCATATTCTGCGCCGCCAGGTCTTTAATGACACGCAGCACCTCGGCCGTTAGCTCGGGATCGAGCGCCGAGGTCGGCTCGTCAAAGAATAAGATTTCCGGATCGAGCGCCAGGGCGCGGGCGATACTCACACGCTGTTGCTGACCGCCCGAAAGCTCACACGGCACCTTGTTCTCGTTGCCCGTCAGCCCCATTTGTGCAATCAGCTCGTGAGCGCGGGCTTCCGCCTGCTCGCGCGGACGCTTAAGCACGCGAATCGGCGCATCGGTGATGTTTTTCATCACCGTATAGTGCGGGAACAGGTTGTAATTTTGGAACACCAGGCCGAATCGCGAGCGCGCCTGCTTGGGCACATCGCCCTTCGCATAGACCGCGCCCGAACCCGCATCCGTCGCAACGGCAAGGTCGCCAAACGAGAGCGAGCCTCCGTCGAGTGTCTCGAGCAGCGTGGCACACCGCAGCAGCGTGGACTTGCCGCCACCCGAAGGCCCGATAATCGCCACGACCTCGCCACGCTTCACCTCAAGCGAGATATCCTTGAGCACCTCATTGCCGCCAAACGCCTTACGCGCGTTCGATATATTCATTACCGAATTAATCATGGTAGTAATCCAATTTTTTCTCGGCGGCGCCCAGCAGCATCTCGACGACGAAATTAAAGACCCAGTAAATCAGCGCCGCGATCGCAAACGGCACCATGCTCACCTGCGAGGCGACCAGCGCCTTGGCCGTCGAGAACATCTCACCCACGCCAATGGCAAACGCCAGCGACGTGTCCTTGACCAGCGTGATGATCTCGTTGCCCATCGCCGGCAGAATACGCTTGGCGACCTGCGGCATCACGATATACAGAAACGTCTGCACGCGCGAATAGCCCAGCACCTCGGCAGCCTCGTATTGACCGCGCGGAATGGACTGCAAGCCCGAGCGATAGATCTCGGCAAAGTAACCGGCGTAGTTGATGATGAACGCCACGACGCACGCCGTCCACTTGGAATCGGGCGTGAGCGAAATGCCAAACACGTAGTACGGGGCAAAGTAGATGGCAAACATCTGCAGCATGAGCGGCGTACCGCGCATGACCGAAATGTAGATGCGCGCAATCCAGCGAAGCGGCGCGATTTTGCTCATGCGCATAAACGCCACGGGGATTCCCAGCGGAATCGACCCCAGCAGTGTCAGCACAAACAGCTGCAAACTGACCAAGAATCCCTGGCCAAGCATCTGCATCATGACCTGAATAGACATTACTTGAGCACCCAATTATCGAAAGATAGACCATAGCTTGAATACTTGTCGCAGAGATCCTTAACCGTACCGTAATCGTAGAGTGCCTTGAGCGACTCGGTCACGGCGTCGGCCGACTTGGTGTCGCCCTTCTTAAAGCCGACGGCGTAGTGCTCGCTGGACAGCGGCTCATCAAGCTGCGTATAAGCATCGGGCTTGGCGGCAAGCTGATACTGGGCAATCGAAAGGTCGCAAGCCACGGCATCGACCGCGCCGCTCTCGAGCTGCATAAACGCCGTGTTGTACTCACCGATGGTGTCGAGCGTGGCAAACGTCGCCGCCAGATCCTTCTGGTCACCCTCAAGCACATCCTGCGCAGCGGAATCGGTCTGGGTAATCACGGTCTTGCCGGCAAGATCGTCCCAGCTCTTGATGCCTGCATCCTTCTTTACCACCAGCACCTGCTCGTTGAGCATGTACGGCTCGGAGAACGTGTAGTCGTCCTCACGGCCCTCCATGGTAAAGCCATTCCAGATGCAGTTGATGGCGCCCGAGTTAAGCAGCGTATCCTTGGCATCCCAGTCGATGGCCTCGTATTTGACCTCCCAGCCCTGCTTATCGGCAACAGCCTTGGCCAGATCGAGATCAAAGCCGGTGTACTCGCCATCGTCGCCCACAAAGCCGTACGGAGGATAGGACTTATCAAAGCCCACCACGAGCTTCTTGGACTCCGCAGCGCCCTTCACATCCTTGGCTGCAGCAGAACCGGCAGCGGAACCCTTACCGGCACCACCACCGCAGCCTACCAGGCCAAGACCTAGAACCGTAGCGAGCGAACCGGCTAGACCAACAAACTGACGACGAGACATATCGGTATTCATGGTATTCCCCCTTGGTGGCACTTTAGTTAAGTAAAGTGAGTCGTGTAACGTTCAGAATCATACACTTTAGCGTGATAGAGCACAAGGCGAGTTTGCCCGTCGCGTGAGGGGTGTGGGGGTTAAGTTTCCTGCTCTACAGTCCTGCTCATGACGGAGGCCACATTAAGTGGCCTCCTGTTCGTGCGGAACTCGCGATAAACTTAACCCCCACACCCCTCACGCGGCGGGCAACCGTCGTTGGGCTTATCACTGACACGAATAAACCGCTTGTATATCGTCTGCTGGCTTGGCACGGTACAATACTTGCAGCTTTAATTCATGAATAAGTGGAGTTATTGATGGCAGAATCTCGTGCGGAGCGTAGGGCTCGTCGTGCTTTGGTGGAGGCGGTTGAGGGGTCGAAGGAGGAGAAATCTTCTACGAAATCCAAGTCTTCTAAAGCTGCAAAAAGCAAATCGACCAAGAGCAGGGCTAAGACCAAGCGTTCTGACTCTCGTCGAGGCGGAGACAAAGCGTCTCAGACTCGCTCCAAGCGTCCGCATAAAGATCCGGTTTCGCCTGCGCGTAAGGCTGTGGATCCCAAGTCTCCCTGTTCCATCATGAGAGCTTGTGGCGGATGCACGGCGCTCAATCGTCCTTATAAAAAGCAGTTGGCAGCTAAGCAGGCTGCTATGGAGGAGCTTTTTGCTTCGCTTTGTGAGCGTGAGGGCATTGCTGTAGATCCTATTCGTGGCATGGGTGTCACCCTGGGCGACCCGGGCAAATATCCTGCGCCGCGCGGTTTTCGCCATAAGGCCGCCACTCCCTTTGCTCCCGGTAAGGAGGGCGCTGTCCGTTGCGGTTTCTTTGAGCGCGGCACGCACAAGATCGTTGCCGTACCCGAATGCCCCGTCGAGGCACCGGGCGCCCGTCAGATTCTCAACGGCATCGCACGCGAAGCTGAGCGGCTGCATATTCCCGCCTTTAATGAGGACAAGCATCTTGGTTTGCTTCGCTATGCCGTCGTCCGCTGCGGTTGGCGTACCGACCAGGTCATGGTCACGCTCGTGACCGCTCAGCGCGACTTGCCGCATGCGCAGGAGTTCTTTGAGGCTGTCGCCGCACTCGATCCGCGCATCGTCACCGTCGCCCAAAACATCAACGGACGCCCCGGCAACGCCATCCTCGGCGAGGAAACCCGCATCGTGTATGGCGCCGAATGCATGCGCGACCAGCTGCTCGGCTGCGAATTCGACATCTCCCCCACCGCGTTTTATCAGACCAACCCGCAACAGACCGAGCTGCTCTATCAGCTCGCTATCGACGGCATGGATTTGCACCAGGGCGATGTGCTCATGGATGCCTACTGTGGCAGCGGTACCATCGGTCTTTGCGCAGCTAAAGATGCCCAGAACAAGGGTATCGGCATTATGCTGCTCGGCGTTGAGCGCAACCCGGCGGGCATTGCCGACGCACATCGCAATGCCGAGCTCAACGGCCTCACCCGCAGCGCTTGGTTTATGGCCGACGACGCCACCGACTACATCCTGGATGCCGCCGACAACAACGAACGCGTCGACGTTCTTTCCATCGACCCGCCGCGCGCCGGCTCCACGCCCGAGTTCCTCGAAGCTGCCTGCGCACTTAAGCCGCGCCGCATCACCTATATCAGCTGCAACCCCGTGACCCAAGAGCGCGACCTGCACCAGCTCCTCGACGGAGGCTATCGCCTGCTCAAGATCACGCCAGTCGACATGTTCCCTCACACCGACCACACCGAAACCGTAGCGGTCCTCGAACGCCGCTAACCAACCTCAGTAGATTTTTGGGACAAGAAAGGGGGCGACCCGCCTGGGCCGCCCCCTTCGCTTGGTTTATAAACTCCGCTACATCCCATTGCGCAGATCGCACACGCCGGCTGCCGCCATCTCGCACAGCAGCGTCTCGCGGTCGCGCGTCACGATCAAATCCAGTGGGAAGTGAATCTCGTCGAGCATCTTGCGCGCGTGATCGAGCTTGCCAATGGCCATGCCAATGTGGGCATCGGTCGACACGCCAATGCCCACGCCCAGCTCGGCGCAGCGCTCGGCAATCTTGCGGCATACGGCCCAATGCTCAGTGTCGACACCGTGTTCAAGACTATGGTTGTTGATCTCGATAATCTTGTGCTTGGCCTTAGCTGCCAACAGCACCTCGTCGATATCGAACGGCACGCCCGAACGCCCCGTGTGACCCAGCATGAACACCTTGGGGTGCTCCAGGGCATTGATATACATCTCGGTCGTCTGGGCCAGCGTCGCGCCCTCAGCAATCTGCGGATTATGCACGCTCGCAACCAAATAATCCAAATTACGCGTAACCAAATCGAACAGCGAATGCTGACGGCTGTACGAATCGCCGGCAATATCGAGCGTGACAGGAGTGTCCTCGCCAAACAGGCTTCCGTCCAGCGAAACGATATCGGCCTCGGCACCACGCAGCACCAGCACGCCGCTCCAAATGCGCGGCCAGATATCCTGGTTGATAAAGAACTGGTAACTGCGCAGGTCATTGGGGCAAGCCGTAACCATAGAGCTCAAATGGTCGGCAGATCCGAGCACCTGCAGACCACGCTCTGCCGCCCAGTACACATTCTCCTCAATGGTCGAATATGCATGCGCAGAGAACATCGTATGGGTATGAATGTCACAAGAAAGCAGGTAGGGCATCAGGTCTCCTTATCTGGCACGGCCGTCGCTTATATTCATTGTACGCATAGCCTTCGATAGTCGTAAAACCACTCCATCCCAAAGACACAACGTCCATGACAACGGGGTCCGGCTTAACACCAAACCCCGTTTCACGTAAAACATTGTAGGCAGAGCGCTTTACTTTTAACGATACTCGTCCGCCAACTGTTTCCAAGCGGGTAGCGAATTGACAATCGTTTCGTAGCTCACGCAATAGCCCAGGCGGAACCAACCCGGCATACCAAAGCTGTCCGAGGGAACCGCAAGCAACTCATACTTCTTTGCGCGCTCGCAAAACGCATTCGCATCGGGCTCCAATGCTTTCACCCATAGGTAGAACGCGCCATCCGGCTCAACATAGGTGTAGCCATACTCCGCTAGTGCGTCGGTAAGCGCGGTGCGGTTGCGTGCATAGGCCTCAACGTCACTCGGCTCATCGATGCAGTCGATAATTACGCGCTGAAAGAGCGCCGGCGCGCACACGAAGCCCAGCGTACGGGCGGCACCGGCAACGGCCGGCATCAGACGGGCAGCCTGCGGATTGGTGTTGGGAACCAAGATCCACCCCACGCGCTCACCCGGCAGCGACAGCGACTTGGAATACGAGTAGCACACGATGGTGTGCTCGTAGATCGAGGGCACCCAAGGCACCTCGGCACCGTACACGATCTCGCGGTACGGCTCATCCGAGATGAGCATAATCGGATTCTCGGGATCGCGCTGAGCGTTGGCCTCGCGCAGAACATTGGCCAGTCGCGTCAGCGTGTCGCGCGTATATACGGCACCGGTCGGGTTGTTGGGCGAGTCGATAATGACGGCTGCCGTCTTGTCGGTGATCGCCTTGAATACGTTATCCACGCTCAGCTGGAATGTGTCCTCGTTGGCAAGCGCCTCGACACACGTGCAGCCGGCCTTCTCAATCCAAACGCGATACTCCGGAAAGTACGGGGCGATAACAATAACCTCGTCGCCCGGATTCGTAACGGCGTTGAGCGCGCAGGTGAGCGAAGCCGCGGCACCCACCGTCATAAAGACGTCTTTGCCCTCATAGCTCGTGCCAAAGCGGCGGTTGAGCGATTCGGCCACAGCGGCACGACATTGCGGCAGGCCCGGTGCGGGCGTGTAGCCGTGCAGCTGATCGCTCGGCAGCTCCAGGGCCTTCTTAATGGACTCCGCCACAGCAGCGGGTGCCGGAACGCTCGGATTGCCCAGCGAAAAATCGAATACGTTTTCCGCACCGATCTGCGCCTTGCGCTCAAGGCCATAGCTAAAAATCTCACGGATGATGGAGCTTTCCGCACCGCGAGCATACATAGTTTCGTTGATCATCTGTTCCCCTTTCGCATAGGCGCTATTGTACGCTTTAGCCGAGCAAAGTGCCGCAGCAATGTTGATTGGGGACAGACTTAAATGCGTGAAAACGCTCATTTAAGTCTGTCCCCAATCAACAGACGGCCCCATATCGCTCAAAAGAAAAAGCCTCCGCAGGTTTCCCCGCGGAGGCTTTCGCCACAAAGACTATTTGTCGGCGTCGGTGTCAGCATCGACGACGGCATGGTCATCGTCAGCATCATCGGATGCGGCTTCGGCATCCTCCTGCATGGCCGCCTGCGCAAAGGCCGCGGCATCAGCCGCCAGCTCCTCCTCGCTCATTCGAGGCACGCGCTTCTTGGTCGGCATGCCGGCCGCCTTGGCATTGCGCTCCTCCTTGGCCGCCAGGATATCGCCCTCGCGCTCAAGGTAGGCATTCCACTCGTTGTCGAGCAGGGCGTTCACGGCGTCGCCCTCGACGGTCTCGCGCTCAAGCAGCACCTTCGCCATCAGATCGAGCTGATCGCGACGGGCGTCCAGAATCTCGACCGCACGACGATGGGCCTCACGCATAATGCGCTGGACCTCGATATCGATGCGGCGCGCCGTCTCCTCGGAGTAATCCTGGTGATCGGCGTAATCGCGACCAAGGAACACCTGATGTTGCGCCTCGCCAAACACTTGCGTGCCCAGCTCCTCGCTCATGCCCAGGCGCGTGACCATCTCGCGCGCCATCTTGGTTGCGCGCTCCAGATCGTTGCTCGCGCCCGACGTGATGTCATCGCACATGAGCTCCTCGGCAACGCGACCGCCCAAGAACAGGGCGAGCTCGTCGAGCATCTCGTTCTTGGTCTTGAGGAAGTGGTCCTCCTGCGGAAGCTGCAGCGTGTAGCCCAGCGCCTGGCCGCGGCTGACGATCGAGATCTTGTGGACCGGATCGGAGTGCTCCAGGATGTGACCCACCAGGGCGTGACCGCTCTCGTGGTAGGCAATCGTGGTGCGCTCGGCCTCGGTCATCACGCGACCCTTGCGCTGCGGTCCGGCAATCACGCGCTCCATCGATTCCTCGACCTCGTCCATCGAGATCACGGAACGATGGCGGCGGGCAGCCAACAGCGCAGACTCGTTGAGCAGATTTGCCAGATCGGCACCAGTGAAGCCAACGGTCATCTGGGCGAGCTTCTCAAACTTAACGTCCTCGTCCATCGGCTTGTTCTCGGCATGCACGCGCAAGATCTGCTCGCGGCCCTTCACATCCGGACGGTCGACCGTAACCTGACGGTCAAAACGACCGGGACGCAGCAGCGCCGGATCCAGAATGTCGGGGCGGTTGGTGGCGGCGATCAGGATGACCGACTCGCTTTCCTCAAAGCCGTCCATCTCGACCAGCAGCTGGTTGAGCGTCTGCTCGCGCTCGTCGTGACCGCCGCCCAAGCCAGCTCCGCGCTGACGTCCCACGGCATCGATCTCATCGATGAAGATGATCGACGGGGCCTGGGACTTGGCCTCCTTAAAGAGGTCACGCACACGGCTGGCGCCGACACCTACGAACATCTCGACAAAGTCGGAACCCGAGATGCTAAAGAACGGCACGCCCGCCTCGCCGGCAACGGCCTTGGCCAGCAGCGTTTTACCGGTGCCCGGAGGGCCAACCAGCAACACGCCACGCGGGATCTTGGCGCCCAGCTTGCGATAGCGATCCGGATCGCTCAAAAAGTCACGGATCTCCTCGAGCTCCTCGACTGCCTCGTCCACTCCGGCAACGTCTTCAAACTTGACCTTGGGGCGTGTGGCCTCGTTGGTCTTGGCGTTGGTCTTGCCAAACTGCATGTTCCTGTTGTTGGCGCCCATCATCTGGCGCATAAAGTAGAACATGATGGCGATAAGGGCGATCGTCGGAAGCACACTCATCGCCAAGTCGCCCCAAAAATCGGGATCGTTGGTGTTGACGATGTACTTGGTATCGGGGTGCTCCGCCATGAGCTCGGCAAGCGAATCGGAGCCGACATAGGTCGAAGAGAAGCTCTTGAGCTCGCTCGTATCGCCCTTGTCCTTTTTTGTCTTCCAGTAATGACCCGTCACGCTTCCGTCTTGAACCGTATAGGTCAGATCTTCGACGCAATCCTGCTTGATGGCGCTGACCATCTCGCTCGTCGCGAGCTTAACGGTATTGCTGGAGCTGGCAAAGCCGGAACCCATATTAAAGAAGGCATAGCCCAGAAGCGCGCAAGCCAAAAGAAAATACAGCCAGCCCGTACGCGTGGGCTTCTTGCCTCCGGGCATCCCCGGGATCTTAGGCTCCCGGGGAGTCTGGGAATTGTTATCGTTATGGTCGTCGGGCATCTTACGAATAAACCTCCGGTTTCAAAATGCCCAGATACGGAAGGTTACGATAGCGCTCGGCATAGTCGAGGCCGTAGCCCACCACAAAGGCATCGGGGCAATGGGTTCCAACATACTTGGGCGTGATGGCCGAGGTGCGGTCCTCAACGTCCTTCCACAGGAAGGCAGCGACCTCCAGCGAAGCGGGCTTGCGGCTCTCGAGGTTCTTCATCAGGTACTTGAGGGTCAGGCCCGAGTCCAGAATGTCCTCGACGATCAGCACGTCGCGACCACGGATGTCGATATCCAGATCCTTAATGATACGCACGATGCCCGAAGACTTCACACCGTCGCCATAGCTCGAAACAGCCATGAAATCGATGTTGGTCGGTAGCTCAATCTTGCGCATCAGGTCGCCCATAAAGACAACGGCACCGCGCAGAACCGCGATCAGCACCAGATCCTTACCCGCGTAGTCGCGAGTGATCTCCTCGCCCAGGCGAGAAACGATGCCGTCGATATCCTCCTGCGTAAACAGAACCTTCTCGATATCCGGATGTTGAGAAGCCATGACAACCCTTTCTTGTGCTTAATCGCCCACACACCGCCGTATGGACGCGAACTACACATTCTAGCAGCGCACGGGGTATATTTTCCAGCCCGTGCGCCATCAGCGCGGGAATACCGTCAACGTCGCACAGAATAGCAGGCGTGGGACGCTATTCCGCATCGACCACGCGGAGCAGATATGCCACACGCGTTGCGGCCGTGCACTTAAAACGCTCGTCCGCGCGAACTCCGGCGACCCACACCACGGCACCCCCCGGCGCCGTCCTCACCATGGGCACTCCGGCGCGCTCGGAAACGGGAATGCGAGCCTCACCTAGCAAGTCGGATACTTTCTTGCTTCGACCACTCATCCCTAACGGGCACATCACATCTCCCGGTGCGGGACCGTCCACCCACAGGCGCGCCGATCGCGCCTCGGCAGGGATCTCGCCACGCGAGCCCGCCAGGATCCGCTCACTATCGCTGTCGGCAAAACCCAGGGCAGCCGCGTCTACCAAAGCTGTCACTTCCCCGGCAGCCGCGAGCTCACGGGCGCGGCGCACGATATCGCATCCCGGCTCAACGGCCATCGGTTCTGTGACCAGCATACGTCCCCCGCCCAACGGCAAACGACCGGGTACGGTAACCCAGTCCGCGACCAG
Organism: uncultured Collinsella sp.; assembly: GCA_902467875.1. Lineage (GTDB taxonomy): Bacteria > Actinomycetota > Coriobacteriia > Coriobacteriales > Coriobacteriaceae > Collinsella. The sequence continues at coordinate 20,935 of CABQWP010000029.1, forward strand.
GCCCTCGCGAGCCGCCGGCGCCTTAAACGCCAGCATGCCAAACTCAATGCGTGCGTCAATCCCCGCCGGAAGCGTGACCGAGCCGGCGCCCTCGGCAACGCAGGAAAGGACTCGCTCCACATGTCGCATCTCTGGACGAGCGTCCGGATCGATGCGCTTAATTGCCAGTCGCACGATACGCCGCGCGATTACCACCTCGGCCGCAGCAAGGCGCCTGGCATCGAGCACCAGCGCGCCCGCCGCCTCCTTACGCAGGCAGCTTCGAAACGCCTGTGCCGAAAGCTGAGACAAAAACGCGTCCTCATCGCCTAAGATCTCGCAGGCGGCGCCAATCGTCTTGCAAACGCTCGCGTTGCGCTGCGCCACCACCGGCATCACCCGATGGCGCACGTAGTTTCGCAGATACGAGATATCCTCATTGCTCTCGTCTTCACGCCACGGCTGACCATGTACCTGTAGATAGCCCACGAGCTCGCCATGAGTTAGGCCGAGCAAGGGACGCACCACAATATTCCTCCGGCGAGGAATGCTCGATAGGCCAGCGGGCCCTGAACCCTTAATTGCGTTCATCAAAAACGTTTCCGCGCGATCCGAAGACGTGTGCGCGGTGCAGATACGAGCCGCCGTTCGCGGTGCCCCCGTCTGGGCGCAGAGCTCGCGAACATACCTCCGCGCCGCGGCATAGCGCACCTCGCGGGCCGCGGCCTCAACATTGCCCGACTCCCCATCAAAATAAGCGTGCTCCACGCACAGCGGTAAACCATATTTCGCGCAGAGCTCACGCACAAAGGCCTCGTCGCCATCGGACGCCTTGCCGCGCAGATGATGGTTTACATGCAGCACATGCAGGCGCTCGCGAGCAATGGGGGCAACACCGCGTCCGTCTTGGATATCCAGCTTTGATGTGCACGCCATAAGAAGCAGTGCCGTCGAGTCCGCGCCGCCTGATACCATGAGCACGACAGGAGCAGCCTGCTGCCTCGTTCGGGTCTCATCGACTGCCCCGGGCACGGCATGGTGTCCGTAATGCTGTGATACCGTTGGCATTCGCTTCCTCCTCTATTCGTCCGCACCCATTGTATCCTTTGGAATCTTATGTCTCGTCTGCACCTTCATATCCTCGGCAGTGGCTCTAAAGGCAACTGCGCACTCATCGAGGGCCCGCAGGGGCTCATTATGGTCGATGACGGACTGTCTCGCCGCGAGACATTAAAGCGCATGGCAGAACTGGGGCTCTCGACAGACAACGTCTCGGCTCTTCTCATTACTCATGAGCATAGCGATCACATCAAGGGCCTCGATGTCTGGTGCAAGCACTGGCACGGCCCCCTCTTTGCCAGCAGGGGCACTCTTTCGAACAAAGAAAATCTTTCGCATCTGCCTGTCGAGGAATTCGATCCCGGCGACGCCCTATCCATTGCCGGCATCCACGTGCAAACCTACTCAACATCACACGATGTCATCAATCCAGTCGGTTATCGATTCGACGCCCTCGATGATTCCATCGGCTTTGCCACCGACACCGGAGAGCTATCGAGCCAAGCCATGAACACCCTCAAAGATTGTCGAGTCCTCGCGCTCGAAAGCAACCACGATGTGACCATGCTGCGCGAGGGAGAATATCCCCGCTTTCTTCAGGAGCGCATCCTGTCTGCAAGGGGACACCTCTCCAACAGCCAAGCCGCCGAAGCCGCGCGCGAACTTGTTACAGATCGCACCGAACAGCTCATTGCCATGCATATCAGCCAAGATAACAATCGTCCGAGCCTTACCGTCAAAAGCTATGCCAAAGCTCTGGCCGCAACCCTGGATGACGAGGTCGGCAGCTCCGCAACCCTTCTCCAAGGATCGCGAAAACTCTCGATACGCCCTGCGAGTCAGTATCAACCGGCAACCATTCAATAGACTGTCCTAAACAACAAAAAGGGCCGGGAATCGCTTCCCAGCCCCTTTTGTTGTCTTTTAATAGCGAAGAACACCAACGAAGTTATTCGATGGAGATCTTCGTAACGTTCTTCTTCTCGACGATCTTGGGAACCGTAACGGTCAGGATGCCGTCAGCGTACTTAGCCGAGAGGCCCTCGCTCGAAGCGTCCTTAAGATACACGCCACGCGTCGCGCTGTACGAGCTGAACTCCTTCTGCAGGAAGTTCTTGCCCTCGTTCTCCTCGTCTTCCTCGACATTCACGCTAATGGACAGACGGCCCTCGTTAAGCTCGACATCGATATCGTCCTTGGCGACGCCGGTCAGATAAGCCTTGACCTCATAGCCATCGCCCTTATCCTCAACGTCAACGGGGAACGCCTTAGAGGCAATCGAGCTGTTCGCTAGGTCGCTCATATCATCAAACAGATCGAACAGCGAGCTTGCAGAGGGACGAACGCCAAAAACCGAACGATAAGGAACCATGCTTGCCATGTTTACCACTCCTTTATAGGACTGCCGAGTCATCTTCCAGGTGACTGGGACTTCTTTTGACGCTCTTATATATGCCCACCCAGTGCTCATATATACATCGACTATAAAGTTTTTTGAGTCCAGTACTATAAGCATATCTAAGTGCGTATGACTTAGGTTTTAGGAAGGTTAAGGTTCTTTGAACCAGAGCTTAAATACCGAGTATGTCCCCAGCTACAAATAACAAGGGGCTTACAATGAGCGCGTACACGTTGTTGGTAACGAGCTAAAGGGCATCATGGACGACCAAAACCAGAACAAAATGTTTATGCCGACGCAGGGGGAAGATACTTCCACGCAGCCGCCACGGTTCCATCGTCCCCACATCTCGCAAGAGCCCATTAATGATCCGGAGCCCGAGTATGTGACGAGAAATCGATATCAAACACTCGAGGATGCCCAAACGGGGCGTAAACATATGGGCGTCGCCTCGGGAGACCCTGTATATCTGAAAGACGCACCATTATCTAAAAACAGCGCAGCTAGTGATGAGCCGATGAAAGCATCCGCCACTCATCAACAAAGAGGTCCTCGACCAAAGCAAACCTTGACGCATTCGGCTCGCTATCTCGAAACGCCAAAACAGGGAAAATCAATCTTCGTTTCATCAAGTAAACGACGCAAGCGGCATCGACTGACAATCCTGCTTTTGATCATTGTGGCCATAGCAGTTGCCCTTGTTATTCGATTTATCTTCTTTAAATAAAGGCTCAATACCAAAAACGATAAGATCGTCTGGTGTAATAGAGTCATTTACGCCCCATAAACGCAAAAAAGGGGGAGGCCGCGAGGCCTCCCCCCCCCCCGAGTCAC
>CABQWP010000030.1 GCA_902467875.1 uncultured Collinsella sp.
AGCGGAATGTTTTGTCAAATGGGGGCCGGCGCGGCGTCAACTGGTTACGCGGTTTGGTAAAACCGCGTAACTCTACAGCTCCGTTACTTCAACGCTGTTGTAGACCTCGTCCCAGCGATCCATGACCAGGTGGCCGGTCTTGGGATCCATGGCGTTGAGCTTGCCGCAGGTATTGGCGGTCTTGAGCACCGTGACGTCGTCGGCACCAGCAGCAATCGCATGCGCAAAGCCGGCGATGGTCGAGTCGCCGGAACCCGTCGCGTTCACTGCCGCAATCGCGGGCGTCTTGGCGCGGAACGCGCGGCCCTCATGGAAGCCCACCGAACCGGCAGCGCCCATCGAAACGACAACCCAGGGAATACCGGCAAAGCGGCCATCGGCGGCAAGCGCCTCGCGCAGGGCATCGACATCATCGGTCGTAAAGGACGTACCCAGCAGGCCGTTAATCTCGGTCAGGTTGGGCTTTACGAGCTCAGGCTTGGCATCGGACTCCAGCGCGGCCTCCAGCGATGCACCCGAGGTGTCGAGCAGCACTTTGGCGCCCGCCTCCTCGGCGATCTTGACGAGCTCGGCATAGTAGCCGGCATCGACACCACGCGGCAGCGAGCCCGAAAGCGTCACAACGTCCGCCTTCGCTGCAAGCTCGGCAAACTTGGCCGTAAAGGCCTCGAGCTCGGCCGGGGCGATCTGCGGGCCGCTCTCCAAAAGCTCGGTCTGATTACCCTCGTGCAGAATATTCAGGCAAATGCGCGTCTCACCGGCGATGGGCACAAATTCGTTCTTGACGCCATCGGCATCCATGAGCTCGGCCATATAGGCACCCATGTGGCCGCCGAGCAGACCGGTCGCGAGCACGTCGTCGCCCAGCTGCAGCAGCACGCGGCTCACGTTGAGGCCCTTACCGCCAGCGGTCTTTTCGGGCGTCACGCGGTTCACGTCGTCGATGATCAACTTGTCGAGCTGATAGCGCGTATCAATCGACGGGTTCATGGTAACGGTCAGAATCATGTTGAACTCCTGTTTCCGGGGCACGGCACGCGCTGCCCCAAACATACGATAGCTCGTTAAAGGATCTCGATCTCAAAGCCGCGGGTAACGGTCTCCCCCGGCTTGGCCACCAGGCAGCCACGCTTGTGCTCCAGAATATCGTCCTCGTCGGAGCAGGTAGACAGACCACCCCACGGTTCCACGGCCACAAAGTCGCCCTCGGGCTTGCTCCACACAATCAGGTATGGCATATCGGGGAACGTCAGGCGCACGCCCTTGTCCTCGGTTTTCTTGGTCAGCGTAACCACGCGGCTCTCGAGCACGTCAAAGATGGTCTCCGCGAAGTCAAAGAGTTCGTGGGTCAGCGGCAGGTCATGGCCAACCATCGGGTTCTTGCTGCGATGCTCAACATCAATCAGGCCCGTCGAGGGAACGGCAGTACAGAGCTCGGCGGCCTCGCGCTGCTCAAAACGGAGCTCGTAGTCGTCATAGGACTCGCCCTCGTCAAGCGGGCACTTAAAGCCGGGGTGACCGCCCACAAAGAACGGCATGTCCTCGGTGCCCTCATTGCTCACCTCGTACGACACGGCCACCTTCTCCGCATCGATCGTGTAACGAGCAACGATCTTAAACGGATACGGGTACTGCTCGAGCAACTCGGCATGGTCGGCAGAGCTTAGGCTCAGCGCGACCATGTTGTCGCCCTGCTCCTCGAGCTTCCACTCCTGTTTGCGAGCAAAGCCGTGACGGGCGAGCTTAACCTCGCGGCCGCCCATGGTCATTGCGCGACCGTCACGAAGGCCGCCGCAGATCGGGAAACAAATGGGTGCCTGGCCCGACCAGACCGCCGGGTCACCCTGCCACAGATACTCGCGACCGTCGGCCACAATTGAGGTGAACGAGCCGCCAGCCGTGCTCAGTGCTACGCGAATAGAACCGTTATCAAGAACAAACTCCATAGGAGCCTTCCCTTTCTTACGACAGCCCGCCAAGTCAATAGGGCTGATAGAAAACCGGCCCGCGCCCCCTCACAGAAACGCGAGCCGTCAACGGACTAGTTAATTACGCCGGATACCCGCTAATCATGGTATTCGCCGCGGTCCCACTTCTCGAGGAACTCGTCAAAGAAGTGCGGGTCAGCCTGAGCCTCGGCGTCGGCCTTGTTGCAGGCATCGATCTTGGCGATCAGGGCATCGTGCTCGGGGGTCTTCTCGTAGGGCTCCTCCAGGAAGGCAAGCATGATATCGGCCATCAGGAACTCGCCGGTAATCTTGCCGCCAAAGCCCACGATGTTGGCGTTGAGCTCGCGACGGGCATACAGGGCAGAGGTCATGTCGCGGACCAGGGCGCAGCGGGCGCCGGGAACCTTGTTGACGGCGTTGGTGATGCCGATGCCGGTGCCGCACAGGGCCACGCCAAAGTCGGCCTTGCCGCTGGCAACAGCCTCGCCCACAGCCTTACCGTAGATGGGATAGTGCGTACGGGTGTGGCTGTAGGTGCCGCAGTCGAGCACCTTGTAGCCAGCCTGCTCCAGGCGGTCGGCCAGATAGATCTTCTCGTCCGTAACGATATGGTCGCAACCGATTGCGATGGTCTTCTTCATCAGAACGTCCTTTCGTCTGAATTCACAAGTTGAGGTAGAAGTTCGAGTTCTCGGTGGCTCTCGTTAGGCCATCTTGTTGAGCATGTCGACACGGATCTGGTGACGGCCGCCGGCGTACTGCGCGCGCAGGAACTCGCGGGCGATCTTCTTGGCGACCTCGGTGCCCACAACGCCCGGGCCCATGGTGACCATGCGCGAGCCGTTGTGCTCGCGGGTCATGTAGGCGGAACGCTCGTCGGAAATGTTGGCGACGACCATGCCCTTAATCTTGACGGCGGCCATATAGGAGCCGACGCCGTACTTATCGAATGCGAAGCCCTGGGAATCCTTGTGCTCCAGCAGGTCCTTGGCAACGGCGGTCGCGGAATCGACAAAGTCCGCGGCAGGGGTCTCGGAATAGTCGACGACCTCGTGACCGTCGGCGATGAGCATCTCCTTGATGGACTCCTTCATCGACATACCGTCGGCATCGGAAGCGATTACAACCCTCATGACATCCTCCTTGAGAGATACGCAGGTGCGTAGTTTCTGTTTGGAAGTGTTGAATCGCGTTCAGGTCCGGGCATCTGAATGTGCGGTTCTTCACTGTTCATGTTTATTTGAACACATTCGAACAGTAACTGCAACAACTATTTGTTTATCTTTGTTCTTTTTTGAACAAATACCGTTCACGGATGATTGCTGACCGTTTGAGCCGGGCGCGGACGCAGCGACCATGTGTTCAACAAACAAAAGGGCGACCGAGAACGCGTCTCGGCCGCCCTTCGGCGGTATTCCCCGGTATATACAGCTGTTTTAGCTACTCGGACTGCCCGCCCTTTTTGGCGTGCTTGGAAGGAGCACTCAAGAAACGGCCCGTCAAATAGTTCGCCGGGCCGGAAATATCGATCCCCAGCAGCACGTGTCCTAGCCATAGGAACGCCACGAGCACCAGCAGCGGGATAACGCACGAGGTCACGATCATCACGATGACGCCTTCAATCAGATCGGTCACCTGCCGCACGATCTCATCGGTCATCTGCTTGGCGCCGCTGGTCACCGACGTAACAAGGCTCGAGGCCCCATCAGTCAACTGCTCGAGCACGTTTTTGGACTCCGTGGCCTCGGATTTTTTCTTGTTCGATTTTGAGCTGGTCTCGACTGACTTGTCCGTGGTGTCGGTCGCATCCGCAGCCTTTTGCTCGACTTGCTCAATACTTACGCGATACGTTTCATCGACCTTCTGCGACACCCATACGCTCGCGGGCACGAGCGCCATGCCGATCACGGCAACCACCAGCACGCGCGTCGCCACACGGCGCAGGACAGCGCTCGTGCTCCAGCGCCCGTGAATGCCGAGCGACACCGCAAAGAGCACCAACGCAAACGGGATTAAGATGCCCAGGCCAACCGACCACAAAATGGTTAGCAGGTATTTCTCTAGGTAGAGCACGGCAAGCACGATACCAAGGTTGCCTGAAAGCTGCGCGAGCTGCTCGGCAACCGGCGTTCCCGTATCACCCGGCAGCGCGGTAATGCCCGCAGACAGCGCCACGCATGAAGCCGTGAGCGCCAGTACGTTACCCTTCTTTTGGTCGATGACCTCGATGGTGGAGTCCCAAGTTTTGGTATCGGCGAAATGCGGACGAGCTACAAAGCCCGACAGCAGCGCCAGGACCACGAGCGCAGCGATAAAGCCAATCTGCAGCTTTTTGTTTGCGCACACGACATCGGACAGACTGGGCTGCAGCTCGGTTACCGTCGTGTGCTCGGTTATCTGGACAGGACGCCCATGAGCCATCTCGTGCGCGTCTCTTTTTTGTATTGACCCGTTATCCGGCATTTGGATACCTCCTCAGTCCGGCGTTTAATGCGAAAGGAAGTATACCCACCGAGCAAAAATCGAACGGGAGGACGAACGGAGCGCGCCAAGACTGTCCCCAATGACTAGTCGTTTAAGAACGTCCCCAATGACTATCTCGGGATGAGTTGCGGGGAGGAGGACAGAAAAAAGCCCTGCCGCGGGTAGCGGCAGGGCTTTTGGAAGGGGGCTTGGTTGTGAGGGCTCGTTAGGCGAGCTTGGCCTCGAGCTCGGCGATGCGCTTGTAGGCATCGATGGTAAAGCGGGCCTGCTTCTCCAAGATCATTGTGGTCATGAGAGTATCCTGAGCATGGGCCATGATGAAGGTCATCTCCATCTCGCCACCGCCGGCCTCCTGCGAAAGCAGCTTGGTCTGCGTGTCGTGGGCACCGATGAGTGCATCGCTGGCATCCTTGTGCAGCTGCTCGGCCTTCTCAAAGTCACCCTCGCGAGCAGCATCGAGCGCTGCAAGCAGATCGGTCTGGGCGTCACCTGCGTATGCGACAATCTCGAATCCAACCATCGAGATTTCTTCTTTGGTTGCCATGTTGCGTTCCTTTCACATATGAACCAATGGAGAGCATCGCGTCCGGGCATACGCGCTGCGTTGTGTATGTCAGAAACAATAACATTCAAACAAAAAAGAACAGCGCAAAACGTAATTTCGAACTATGAACGGTCATTTTTCGCCCGTGAACGGTTTTTAAACCAATCTGAACAATATCGAACACAATTAGCGGAAACCCAAACAGACCCGCGCCCTAGCGCCAATCGCGTACCGTATCGCCCTCGACGAGCACGCCCGGAAACAGCATGTGCTCCACACCGGGTTCAACGCCCTCGGCGCCGGCAATCTTGTCAACCGCCCACATGCCGACGCGCTTGTTGTCAAAGCGCACCGTGGTCAGGCGACAATCGGGCACGATGTCGCCCAGACTGTCATCAACACCCACCACGCTCACATCCTCGGGCACGTGCTTTCCGCGCGACTCGAGCCCACGGATGCAGCCGTAGGCCATGGCATCGTTGGAGGCATAAATGGCCGTGCAGGTCGGATCATCCGCAAGCGCCTGGCCTGCGGCATATCCACTCTGCGCCGTCCAGTCGCCGCGCACGAGCTGCGGTGGCTCAATGCCATGCGCACGCAATGTCTCACGCCAGCCTTCCTCGCGCCGCATGCCCGAAAGCGAGCGCTCGGGGCACGAGATAAAGTGCACAGTCTTGTGCCCCCTCCCCAGCAAATACTCGACCACCTGGCGCGAGCAATCGAACTGGTCGTTATCGACCGTCGAGCACAGCGGGTGCTCCAGCATGGTAACGAGCACCGTCTGCATACCGGGCAGCGGCTCGAAGGTGCCAAAGTCCGCCGGCATGCGGTTCATAATCACGACCATACCGTCCACCGGCAGTGCGCTCATACGCGACGATGCGCTCTCGAGGGTATACGGATGCCCATCTACTTTAGTGAGGGTGATGGCGTAGCCGTGTTTGTCGGCGGCGGCGGCAAAGCCCTCCATACGGTCGAGGTTGCCGGTGCCAGTAATGTTGAACATGGCGACGCCGACGGTCTTAAACTTGCCGCGGCGCAGCGATCGACCGGCAAAATTGGGGCGATACCCCAGCTCGCGCATGGCGGCACGCACGCGTTCCTTGGTCTCGGGGCGCACGCTGGGCGAATCGTGCACGGTGCGCGAGACCGTCTGCTCCGAGACGCCCGCGAGGCGCGCTACGTCTTTGACGGATACCGATTTTTTAACAGCGGCCATAGGTCGATCTTTCTATGTCAACGATGCCATTGGTGGCACCCTACGCAGTCAAATGAAACGTCTTCAAGTATATCTAACGCCTCCCCCACCATACGCTCACCACCCAAAACCTACCGTTCACCGACATTTTTGCTTCCCCGAACGGCTTTTGTCGCCCAAATGTTAACGTTGCCATTGTGCAAACACAGAGCCACCGGGCGGCTCAAACGTTTACGCGTAAGGAATCGACGGTTCGCAGGCACAGGAACCACCGGTTCGCGTCTTTTTTTGTGTCACAAAATGGCAACGTCAACATTTTGGCAACCGAACGTCAAAAGCTACCATCGTTGCTAACCCACCGACTCTTAGGAGCATTGCATGGAGCAACTCATCGCCATCATCGAAAAGGGCCAGCCCTTTTTCAACGCGATCGCCCGCAACAAGTACCTCAAGGCGATCCGCGACGGCTTCATCTCCGTCATCCCCATCATCATCTTCTCGTCCATCTTCTGCCTGGTAGCCTCGGTCCCCAATATCTGGGGTTTCTACTGGCCCGATGACATCAACAACGCCCTGTGGAAGTGCTACAACTACTCCATGGGTATCCTGGCCATCGCCTGCGCTGCCACCACAGCCAAGCACTTCGCCGACGCTCAGAACCGCGATCTGCCCAAGAACAACCAGATCAACTTCATCTCGTGCATGTGCGCGGCCATCATCGGCTTCTTGCTCCTTTCGAGCGACACGATCGCCACGGACGCCGCCAGCGGCTTCAACACCACCTACCTTGGTTCCAAAGGCCTGCTGACCGCCTTTATCGCTGCGTTTGTGACCGGCATCATCTACAAGTTCTTTATTAAGCGCAACATCACCGTCAAGATGCCCGAGCAGGTTCCGCCCAACATCTCGCAGACCTTCAAGGACATCATCCCCTTCTCCGTCTGCATCACCGTCTTTTGGGTTTTTGACATCGTCTTCCGCGCTGCTTTTGGCTTCTGCTTTGCCCAGGGTGTCATCCAGGTATTCCAGCCCCTGTTCACCGCTGCCGATGGCTATATCGGCCTCGCTGTGATTTACGGCGCTATGAGCCTCTTCTGGTTCGTGGGCGTCCACGGCCCCTCGATCGTCGAGCCCGCCATCGCCGCCGCCCTCGTTGCCAACATGACCGACAACCTGGCTGCGTTCCAGGCCGGCCAGCACGCTTCCGCTGTCCTGACCCAGGGTGCCCAGTACTTCGTCGTCTGCATGGGCGGCACCGGCGCCACGCTCGTCCTGGTCTTTATGTTCTGCTTCCTGGCCAAGTCTCAGGAGATGCGCGCCGTCGGTAAGGCCGCCATCGTCCCCGTCTGCTTTGCCGTCAACGAGCCGCTGCTGTTCGCCGCGCCCATCGTGCTCAACCCCGTCTTCTTTGTCCCGTTTGTCTTTGCCCCGATCGCCAACATCTGGATCCTCAAGATCTTTATCGACTTCTTGGGCATGAACGGCTTTATGTACACCCTGCCTTGGACCGTCCCCGGCCCCATCGGCACCATCATGGGCCTGGGCTTCCAGCCGCTCGCTTTTGTGATGCTCGCCCTTATCCTGGTCGTCGACTTCGTTCTGTACTACCCGTTCTTCCGTGCCTATGACGCCCAGAAGTGCGCCGAGGAGGCCGAGATCTCCCAGGAGGAGCTCGCCGCCAAGAACGCCGAGAAGGCCGCCAAGCTCAACGATGCCTTCCAGGGCAAGGCTGACGCCAAGAGCGTTGCCGCCGGCGCTGCTGCCGAGGCCGTGAAGGCCGACTCCCCCGCCGCTTCCGCAGCACCCGCTGCCGAGACAACGACCGCCAGCGACCTCAACGGCAAGCGCGTGCTCGTGCTCTGCCAGGGCGGCGGAACCTCGGGCCTGCTCGCCAACGCGCTGGCCAAGGCCGCCAAGGAGCGCGGCATTAACCTCGAGACCGCTGCCGAGGCCTATGGCAACCACGTGGACATGCTCCCCGACTTTGACCTGGTCGTCCTGGCCCCGCAGGCCGCAAGCTACCTGGCCGACCTGCAGAAGGACTGTGAGCGCGTGGGCAACAAGTGCGTCGCCTGCCGTGGCAAGCAGTACATCGAGCTCTCCCAGAACGGCGACAAGTCTCTCGCCTTCGTGAGTGAGCAACTTTCGAAGTAAGTAACGCCCAGGGCCAGCCGACCATCCAAGACCGGCTGGCCCTTCGATTTAGACGATTGGATCATCATGTCCGTTAATCCTGCTAGCGTCACCAACCCGCCCGCGCAGTTTCCCGAGGACTTTGTCTTTGGCGGCGCCACCGCTGCCTACCAGGTAGAGGGCGAGACCCGCACTCACGGTAAGGGCAAGGTTGCCTGGGACGACTTTCTGGAGGCCCAGGGGCGCTTCTCCCCCGATCCCGCTTCGGACTTCTACAACCAGTACCCCGTCGACCTGGAGCTGTGCGAGGAGTTCGGCATCAACGGCATTCGCCTCTCCATCGCCTGGAGCCGCATCTTCCCCAACGGCACCGGCGAAATCAACCCCGAGGGCGTCCAGTTCTACCACGATCTCTTCGCCGAGTGCCACAAGCACCACGTTGAGCCGTTCGTCACGCTGCATCACTTTGACACGCCGCTTCCCCTCTTTGAGAAGGGCGACTTCCTCAACCGCGAGACCATCGACGCCTTTGTGGACTTTGCCACCTTCTGCTTTAAGGAGTACGCCGACCAGGTGACCTACTGGTTCACCTTTAACGAGATCTGGGCCGACGCCTCCAACACCTACATCGAGGGCACCTTCCCCGGTGGCGTCAAGGCGCATCTTGCCGAGGCCTTCCAGTGCGAGCACAACATGATGCTCGCCCACGCCAAGGCAGTGCTGGCCTTCCACAACGGCGGCTTTAAGGGCAAGATTGGCGTCATTCAGTCGCTGGAGTTTAAGTATCCGCTCAACGAGAACGACCCCGCCGACATCAAAGCCGCCAACAACGAGCACGTGCTGCAAAACCAGTTCTTGCTCGACGCCACCTTCCGCGGCGACTACGCGCCCGACACCCTCGAGTGCGCCAACCGCCTGGCCGCCGTCTCGGGCGGCACCATCGAGATCTTGGACGAGGATCTGGAAATCATGCGCGAGGCCGCGCTCTACAACGACTACCTGGGCGTTAACAACTACCAGTGCCGCTTCTTGAAGGCCTACGATGGCGAAAACGACCTGCACCACAACGGTACGGGAGAGAAGGGCACCGGCCGCTGGCGCGTTAAGGGCATTGGCGAGCATGTGAACAAGCCTGGCATCCCCACCACCGACTGGGACTGGATCATCTATCCCGAGGGCCTGTTCGATCTGCTCGTCTACATTAAGCAGCGCTACCCCAACTACAAGCAGATCTTCATCACCGAGAACGGCATGGGCTACAAGGACCCCTACAAGGACGGTTTTGTGGACGACCAGCCGCGCATCGACTACATCGAGCAGCACCTGCGTTGGCTGCTCAAGGCCATGGAGGTGGGCGTCAACGTGGGCGGCTACTTCCTGTGGAGCCTGCAGGATCAGTTCTCCTGGACCAATGGCTACAACAAGCGTTACGGCTTCTTTTACGTTGACTTTGAAACCCAGAAGCGCACGCCCAAGGCAAGCGCCTACTGGTACAAGCACGTGGCGCAGACCCGTCGTCTGGACTAGTGGCTGGCGGGGTTGCCCGCTCACACAACCTGTCCCCATTTCTCAGCCGGGGGCGGCACGTCACACGGCGCGCCGCCCCCGGTCTTTTTGTTTTTGGGCTGGTCGGGAGCCGTTTGTCTCGATCTGTAACATCTAGCCGAGTTTTTTGGTCCTAGCTGTTACAGATTGAGACGAACAGGATTGCTCTTTCCGAAGAATCTAAATCTGTAACACGTAGCCCGCTTTTGACCGTCTACCTGTTACAAATCGAGACAAACGGAGTAGGACCTAACCCCGTATGTCCCTAACAGTCGAGCGTTCGACCAGCGTACTCGGCACATGAATCGCCTCGATAGACGAGCTCTCTCCAATCGCCGCCTCAAACGCAAGCTTACCGACACCGCGCAAATCAAATCGCAGCGTCGTCAGCCGATTGTGAGGAACAAGTCCCTCGAGTGCGTCGTCGATACCAACCACGCTCACGTCGTCGGGCACGGACAGGCCCGCGTTCTCGAGCGCGGCGATAACGCCCAGCGCCATCTGGTCATTTGCCGCAAGCACGGCAGTCGGCGCCTGCGACCCGCCGGCAAGCACCTCGGCCGCAATCCGCTCGCCCATGGCGTACCCACTGTCCGCACTCCAATCGCCACGCAGCATCGGAGCGGCATCGACATGAGCACGACCCAGCGTATCGCGCCAACCGGCCTCACGAAAACGCGAGGAAATCGAGTTTTCCGGACCCGCCACAAACCGCATATTCGAGTGACCATGTTCCAGCAGATAATTGGTCAACAGCTCGCACGAACCATACTGGTCGGAGTCGATCGTCGTGCAGCGCGGATGCGCATACATGGACAGGATGACCGTTCGCACTCCCGGCTGGGGAACAAACTCCTCAAAATCGGGAGCCATGCGGTTCATGTTGAGAATCATGCCGTCGACGGGTCGCTCGACCATGCGGCGCGAGGCATCGGCAAGTGTATAGGGCTTGTCGCCGCCCATCTCGATCATAGTGACGGCAAAATCGTGCTCGCGCGCCGCTTGCATGATACCCTCGAGCGTCGCCAGGTTACCGACACGTGTGATGTTGTACATGCACAGGCCAATAGAACGATACGACCCGCCGCGCAACGCCGCTCCAGCAAAATTGGGACGAAAGCCCAGCTCTTCCATGGCGGCCAGCACACGCTTGCGCGTCTTTTCCGTCACGTTGGGCATACCGTTGACCACGCGAGACACAGTCTGGCGGCTCACGCCAGCGAGCGCCGCAACCTCTGCCGCGCTCGCCGAATGACCATTCCTTGTCTGCTGAGCCATGCCTTCCACGCTAACCTGCTTCCCAACTATTCCCCGCGCCCATGGCGCATCGTACATACATCGATAACGTGCTCATGATACCCGAGCCATATACCACAACATGAAAACTTCTGTCAATCAAAACCGCTTACCGAACAAATACAACCGTTCGCGGCTGTTTGAAGTTGTTTTGTTTCTATACATCCCAGCCGGATGTTAACGTGCTCATTGTCAAATGTTCACGTGCTCATTTTGGTTCTAATCATTTTAAGATAGTGTTTATCGGGCTTTTTCACCGCTGAACGCTAACCAGGGAGCCTCCTGAGCGCAAACGCACAATATCGAACAGCGAGACGAGAGGGTGTATGCATATGTCTTTGCTAAACCGCGTACAGCAGCTGCCGAAGGGCTTTGTTTGGGGCGCCGCAACCGCCGCGTACCAAACGGAAGGTTCCACGAAGGTGGCAGGCAAGGGTAAGACCATGTGGGACGATTACCTTGTCGCCCAGGGTCGCTTTTTGCCCGACCCGGCCAGTGATTTCTACAACCGCTACGAGGAGGATATCCGCCTTTCTGCCGAGCATGGACTCAACGCCATCCGTGTGTCCATCGCCTGGACCCGCATCTTCCCCAACGGCGACGATGCCGAGCCCCTCGCCGAGGGCGTTAAGCACTACCACGAGCTGTTCGCCTGCTGCAAAAAGTATGGCGTCGAGCCCTATGTGTCCCTGCATCACTTTGACTCCCCCGCCGCCCTGTTCAACCAGGGCGACTGGCTCAACCGCAAGACCGTCGACGCCTATGTGCGCTATGCCGAGTTCTGCTTCCGCGAGTTCCGCGAGGTCAAGAATTGGTTCACCATCAACGAGCTCATCAGCCTCTCGCACTCCCAATACATCCAAGGCAACTTCCCGCCCAACCATCACTTTGATGTGACGAGCGGCATCCAGAGCCAGCACAACGAGCTCGTTGCCCACGCCCGCGCCGTCAACCTGTATAAGGATCTTGACGAGACCGAGCACCTGGGCGGACGCATTGGCATGGTCAACGTCCTGACGCCGGCATATCCTGCTACCGACTCGCCCGCCGACCAGCACGCCGCCGACCTGTACAACGCCTTCTACACCGACTTCATCATGGACGGCGCCTTCCTGGGTCACTACTCCGCGCGCACCCTCTCACTCATCAACGAGATTCTGCGTGCCAACAACGCCACGCTTACGGTTGAGGACAGCGACATGGAGGAGCTCGCCAAGGCGGCGCCCCGCAACGATATGTTCGGCCTCAACTACTATCAGTCGGCGTTTATCGCCGCCTACGATGGCGAGTCCACCAACAGCTTTAACGGCACCGGAGACAAGGGCACCTCGTGCTTTAAGTTTAAGGGCGTCGGGCAGCAGGTCGATATGCCGGGTATCCCCACCACCGACTGGGATTGGCTCATCTACCCGCAAGGCCTCTACGACACGCTCAAGCACATCAGCGCCACCTATCCCAACCTCCCCGTCATCTATATCACCGAAAACGGCCTGGGCCACAAGGACCCCGAGCCCGATGCGCTCGGCATCGTCGCCGATCCCGAGCGCATCGACTTTGTCGACCAGCACATGGAGAAGGTGCTCCAGGCGCGTGCCGAGGGCGTCGACGTCCAGGGCTACTTTATCTGGAGCCTGCAGGACCAGTTCTCGTGGGCCAATGGCTATAACAAGCGCTACGGCCTGTTCTACATCGACTTCGACACGCAAAAACGCTACATCAAGCAGTCGGCACTCTGGTACAAGGAGCTCGCCGACACTATGGCGGACGCGCAGTAGCGCATCGCCTCGCTTTCCCCCGAGAGGGGAGCGGCCCTATGCGATACAAACCCAGCCGCTCCCCTCTCTCCCCCTGGGACCGACCCCGCCTGCACCCGGGCTTTTAGCAAGCGGGAGACCATATAGGTTTTCAACGTCCATGCCATTAAGATTTCATGCAAAGAGGAGCGTGAACTATGGAATCGACCGTTAAGTTCTTGGAGAAAGGTCAGCCGTACTTCGACAAGGTCTCTAAGAACATCTACCTTCAGGCCATTAAAGACGGCTTTTTGGCAGCAATGCCCATCATCCTGTCTTCTTCTGTCTTCCTGCTTATTTCGACCCTGCCGGGCGTTGTCGCCACGGTCGGCGGCTTTACGCTGCCCGACTGGTGGAACGTCGACGTCGTGAACTTCTGCAACAAGGTTTACAACTTCACGATGGGCGTCGTGGGCATCATGGTCGCCGGCACCACCGCAAGCGCGCTGACCGGCTCCAAGAACCGCCGCATGCCTGCCGGCAAGGCCATCAACGCCACGAGCACCATGGTCGCCGCCATGTGCGCTATGCTCATCTTGGCCGTTACCCAGACGAGTGCCAAGATCGACGGCGCCGATGTCTCGGTGTTCTTTACCGACAACATGGGCACCAAGGGCCTACTGAGCTCCTTTGTCGCCGCATTTGCCACGGTCAACATCTATGCCTTCTGCATTAAGCGAGACATCACCATCAAGCTGCCCAAAGAAGTCCCCGGCGCCATCGCCCAGAACTTCCGCGACATCTTCGCCTTCAGCTTCTCCATCCTGTTTGTCGCCGTCATCGACGTTATCTGCCGCACCTGCTTGGCCGTCCCGTTTGCCAACGTCATCTCCACGCTGGTGAGCCCGCTGTTCGCCGCTGCCGATTCCTACGCCGGCCTCGCCCTCATCTGGTTCATGATCCCGCTGTTCTGGTTCATGGGCATCCACGGCCCCTCGGTCGTTAAGCCTGCCCTCAACGCCGCGCTGTTTGGCAACATCACCACCAACCTCGCCACGCTGCAGGCCGGCGGTCACCCCGCCCTCGCCCTGACCGAGAACTTCGGTAACTACATCGGCGAACTCGGCGGCACCGGCGCCACGTTCATTGTCCCGATCATCTTCCTGCTCTTTATGCGCTCCAAGCAGCTCAAGGCCGTCGGCAAAGCCTCTGTCGTACCCGTGATGTTCGCCGTCAACGAACCGCTGCTGTTCGCCGCGCCCATCATCCTCAACCCGTACTTCCTGATCCCGTTCCTGTTTGCCCCCGTGGCCAACGTCCTCATTGGTAAGTTCTTCATCGACTTTTTGGGCATGAACGGCTTTATCTATGCCATGCCGTGGGCACTCCCCGGACCGATCGGCACCTTCATCGACACCAACTTCCAGCCGATCTCTCTGGTCCTGGTTGTCGTCCTGCTGGTCGTTGACTTCTTAATCTACTACCCGTTCTGCAAGGCCTACGACAACGTCCTGTGCAAGCAGGAGGCCGAGACCCTGGCCGAAGAAGAGGCCGAGGAGACCAAGGCCGTCAAGACCGCTGCCGCCCCCGCCGTTGAGGCTCCTGTTGTCGAGACCGCTTCTGCCACTGAGGCCTCCGCAGCTCCGTCCGCCCTTAAGGGCAAGGATCTGAGGGTTCTGGTTCTGTGCGCTGGCGCCGGCACCTCTGCACTGCTCGCCAACGCGCTTAAGGAAGGCGCCGACGAGCTGGGCATCGACATTACCGCCAACGCCGGTGCCTACGGCAGCCACTACGCCATCATGGACCAGTACAACGTCATCGTCCTGGCTCCGCAGGTTCGCACCTATTAC
Source organism: uncultured Collinsella sp. (assembly GCA_902467875.1). Lineage (GTDB taxonomy): Bacteria > Actinomycetota > Coriobacteriia > Coriobacteriales > Coriobacteriaceae > Collinsella. The sequence continues at coordinate 14,733 of CABQWP010000030.1, forward strand.
AACGAGATGAAGGCCGACACCGACCGCCTGGGCATCACGCTGCTGTCGCCCAAGGGCAAACAGTACATCGACCTCACTAAGGATCCCAAGGGTGCCGTCGCCTGGATCGAGGAAAACCTCGAGGCATAAGACGCTGACACCACCTGCCGCTTGCAGACAATAAATGGCCCGTGCATCGATGTGTGATGCGCGGGCCATTTTGTTTAGACCGCACCCGTCCTCCTGTTCATCTTAATCTGTAACATCTAGCCGAGTTTTTGGGTCCCAGCTGTTACAGATCGAGGTGAACGCACAGGCCAAGCCAAAAATCTCAATCTGTAACATGTAGACCGCTTTTGACCGCTTAGATGTTACAGATCGAGACAAACAGATGGGTCAATCCAATCAATCTAGATCTGTAACACCTGGCTGGTCATTTCACTCCTAACTGTTACAGATCGAGACAAAGATGATGGCTGGGTAGACAAAATCTCAATCTATAACACCTAGTCGAGTTTTCGGGTCCCACCTGTTACAGATTTAGACGAGCAGGCCGAGCACGTCTACGCCCGCAGGTCCTTTACGCTGGAACGCTCGACCAGCACACCCGAGACAAGCGTACGGCTTCTGGAGCTCGGGGCTTCCAGACCTGCGACGACCTCATTGAGCGCACGGATGCCCAGCTCGCGGTGACGAAACTTCACCGACGTCAGAATCGAGTTGGGAATCGTCTTATAAAGCTCATCGTCGAAGCCGATCACGGACACGTCGTCGGGCACACTGTGCCCTTTGTCTCGTAGAGCCATCATCACGCCGTTTGCCATGCAGTCGTTAGCAGCGAGGACCGCCGTGCAATCGGGTTTATCGGCAAGCACAAGGCCCGCGGCATAACCACTATCCGCATTCCAATCGCCTTGCAGAGGCTCGGGCGGCTCAATGCCACGCGCCTCGAGTGCCACTCGCCAACCTTTCATACGGCACTGGCTCGACAGTGACTCTTTTTTACCAGAAACGAAGTACACACTCTTGTGCCCGTGATTCAAGAAGTACTCGCACGCCATGCGCGCGCCGCCCTCTTGGTCGTCACTGACGGTGGAGCAGGTAGGATGCTCCATCGGCGTAATAATCACCGTCTTGAGGTCCTTCGGTGCCTCAAAGGCATCAAAGTCATCGACCATCTGACGCAGGTTGAAAATCATGCCGTCGACGGGAAGCTGCGACATTCTGTGCGCCGCATCGGCAAGGGTCATCTTCTCCCCCGCCCGCTTCTTAATCATCGTGAGCGCAAAGCCGCGTTCTTCGGCGGCATCGGCGATACCGTCAATCATGTCCACGGCGCCGCCCGACAAGTGGAACATCACCACGCCGATGCACCCGTAACGGCCCAACTTGAGCGAACGCGCGGCAAAGTTGGTTCGAAACCCGAGCGCCTCCATTGCGGAATGGACTTTATCGCGCGTCGACTCGCGCACGCTATCGGGCTCGTTGATCACGCGCGACACCGTCTTGAGAGAAACGCCCGCGGCAATCGCCACATCGTTCATCGAGACGTTTTTCTTGTCCATCGTTGCCACTGCTTCTCCACTCGGTTCTCTATCGCTTGTTTTTTGCGTTCTAGCATACACTACCTGCCTGACTGATAAATCAACCATTCACCGGACAATATCGACCGCTCGCCCGTATATCCTTGTTGCTCTTCCAAAAATGTCTTACGTTGTCATTAACGAAATGACAACGTTGTCATTTCGCAATGCCTTCCTTGAGCAGGAAGGCTTCCGGGCAGTCCTGACCATCCATCGACGACCAGTTCCATCCACATGCATCGCGCATCAAGTAGCAAAGGAGCTCTATGGACGCCATCGTAAAGATGCTCGAGAAGCATCAACCGTTCTTTGAGAAGATCTCGAGGAACGTCTACCTCCAGGCCATCAAGGACGGATTCCTTGGGTGCATGCCCATCGTCCTTACCTCTTCGATCTTTCTGCTGATCGCCACGCTTCCCGGCGTAGTTGGCATTACGCTGCCCCAGCCGCTCATCGACTGGTGCAACAAGCTGTATAACTTCACCATGGGCGTCATGGGCATCATGGTTGCCGGCACCACCGCCAAGAACTTTACGGCTTCCATGAACCGTCGCATGCCCGCCGGCAAAGTGCTCAACGACGGTTCCACCATGGTGGCCGCCCAGTGCAGCATGCTGCTGCTCGCAGTCACGCAGTTCACCACCAAGCTCAACGGCTCCGAACTTTCGGTCTTCGACTGCACCAGCATGGGCACGCGCGGTCTGTTCTCGGCCTATATCGCCGCGTTCATTACCGTGTGGGTCTACAAATTCTGTGTCTCGCGCGATCTGACCATTAAGCTGCCCAAGGAGGTCCCGGGCGCCATCGCTCAGAACTTCCGCGACATCATCCCCTTTGGCGGCGCCGTCATCATCTGCGGCATCATCGATGTCATCGTGCGCAACCTCATGGGCGTTCCGTTCTCCGAGCTGCTTATCAAACTGCTCTCCCCGCTCTTCACTGCGGCAGAGACCTACCCCGGACTTGTCCTTATCCAGGCAGCCACCGCGTTCTTCTGGTTCATCGGCGTCCACGGTCCTTCGATTGTCCAGCCGGGCATCGACCCCATCCGTCTTGCCAACCAAGCCGAGAACCTGCAGGTTCTGCTGGCCGGTGGTCACCCCGCCCACTCCCTCACCTTTAACATGTCGCTCGTGGGTGAGTTCGGCGGCACCGGCGCCACGTTCATCGTGCCGCTTCTGCTGATTCTCTTTATGAAGTCCAAGCAGCTCAAAGCCGTCGGTAAAGCCTCGATTGTTCCTGTTGCCTTCGCCGTCAACGAACCGCTGCTCTTTGGCGCGCCGATGATCCTTAACCCCTACATGCTCATCCCCTTTGTTGCCGCCGGCTGCGTCAATGTGAGTATTGCCAAGTTCTTTATCGACAATGTGGGCATGAACGGCTTCTCCTTCGTGGTGCCTTGGGCTACCCCTGCCCCCATCGGCATCTTCATCACCACGAACTTCCAGCTTATTGCCCTGGTATTTGTCGCGATCATCATCTTGCTGGACGCCATCATCTACCTGCCGTTCTTGAAGGCATACGATAAGCTGCTCTGCGACCAGGAGGCCGAGCGCGCCGCCGAGCTGGGTCTCGAGTCCGATGGCGCTGCTTCCATCGCCGCCAACGCCTCTGCGCCCGCTGTCGAGCAGGCTACCGCTTCCGTCGAGCCGTCCGCCGCTGCCGCCGACAGCAAGCCTGTCGCCGATCAGCCCGAGCCCGCCGCCGACGCATCCGCCAAGAAGGATGTCGACGGCCTGAAGGTCCTCGTCCTGTGCGCCGGCGCCGGCACCTCTGCCATGCTCGCCAACGCCATCAAGGAAGGTGCCGCACAGACCGGAGAGAACATCGCTTCCTCCGCAGGCGCCTATGGCCAGCACACTGCCATCATGGATCAGTACGACGTCATCGTGCTCGCCCCGCAGGTTCGTAGCTATTACAACGACATGAAGGCCGACACCGATCGTCTGGGCATTAAGCTGCTCGCTCCCCGCGGTAAGGAATATATCGACCTTACCCGCGACCCCGCTGGCGCCATCAAGTGGCTCCGCGAGAACCTCGACTAGTTCCTCCCTCTGTTGGTGCCCGGAGCCCCAGTTCGGGCACCTCTCCCTATTCGTATCCCACAGAAAGGATGACTCATGACCAACCCCATGCAGTTCCCCGACGGCTTTGTGTTTGGCGGCGCCACCGCCGCTTACCAGGTTGAGGGCGAGACCCGCACGCACGGCAAGGGCAAAGTGCCCTGGGACGATTTCCTGGCTGCTCAGGGTCGCTTCTCCCCCGATCCTGCAAGCGACTTCTACAACAAATATCCGGTCGATATCGACTTGTGCCAGCGCTTTGGCATTAACGGCATTCGCGTCTCCATCGCTTGGAGCCGTATCTTCCCCAACGGCACCGGCGAGATTAACCCCGAGGGCGTCGCTTTCTATCACGAGCTTTTCGCCACCTGCAACAAAGCTGGCGTTATCCCCTATGTCACGCTCGATCACTTTGATACGCCCGAGGCATTCTACCAGGACGACGGCGAGGGATTCCTGACGCGCACGACGATCGATGCCTTTGTCGAGTACGCCAAGTTCTGCTTTGCCGAGTTCACCGAGGTCAAGCACTGGTTCACGTTTAACGAGATTCCCGCAACCGCCGAGGGCAGCTTTATCGTCGGCAACTGGCCGCACGGCGAGAAGTACCGCCTGGACAAGGCCTTCCAGCTCATGCACAACATGATGGTGGCCCACGCCAAGGCTGTCGTCGCCTTCCATGAGGGCGGCTTTGAGGGCGAGATCGGCATTGTCCAGAACCTGGAGCCCAAGTATCCCCTCGACCCCAACAGCGCTACCGACTGCGAGGCCGCCCGCATGGCCGACGTCATCAACAACCGCTGGGTACTCGACGCCACCTTCCGCGGCCACTATGCAGCCGACACCATGGAGGCCGCGACCAAGCTGGCCCATATCGCCGGCGGCGAGCTCGACGTCCGCGACGAGGACATCGCCGCGCTGACCGCCGCGCTCCCCTACAACGATTGCCTGGGCGTCAACACCTACAAGTGCCAGTTCCTGCGTGCCGCCGAGGGCGAAAACGACATCAACCACAATGGCACCGGCGACAAGGGCTCCTCGCGCTGGTTCCTCAAGGGCGTGGGCGAGTCATGCGTGCGCGAAGGCGTACCCACCACCGATTGGGACTGGATCATCTATCCCGAGGGCCTCTACGACCTGCTGCTCCGCATTAAGAACGATTACCCCAACTACAAGAAGATCTACATCACCGAGAACGGCATGGGCTATAAGGACGACTTCGAGGACGGCTTTATCGACGACGCCCCTCGCATCGACTACATGCGCCAGCATCTCGCGTGGATCCTCAAGGCAATCGACGGCGGCGTGAACGTCGACGGCTACTTTGTGTGGTCGCTGCAGGATCAGTTCTCCTGGACCAACGGCTATAACAAACGTTACGGCCTGTTCTACATCGACTTTGAGACCCAGAAGCGCTATCCCAAGGCGAGCGCGTACTGGTACAAGAACGTCGCGGAGACCGGCCTGCTTATGGCCTAACTTTTGCCGCATACCCCCTGTCGGCCGCATGCGAATCCCTCCACGGGTTCGCATGCGGCCTTTTTTTTGGCTCGGTCCGAACAGGCCGTTTGTCTCGATCTGTAACATCTAGCCGAGTTTTTTGGTCCCAGCTGTTACAGATCGAGACAAACAGAACGCCCGAGCAGAAATATCTCAATCTGTAACACGTAGCCCACTTTCGACCGTCTACCTGTTACAGATCGAGACAATAAGATAGTCAAATCCGAACTTTCCAAGCAGTTATGAGGCATGGTTTCTAGTTTTCGGTATCACGAACATACTTTCGGTATCATTTAATGGTATTATGATATCGAAAGTATGTTCGTGATACCGAAAGGAGCCGCATGCGCCAGTTCGATTACACCACAGTCCCAGCGGAACTCGAAGCAACTCCAATCACCAACCTCCTCCTCTCGATACGCGAGCATAAAGGCCGTCAGCTTGCTCTGAGTCAAGTCAAACCCGAGCTTCTATCGTCCCTAATGGAGGAGGCTAAGATCCAAAGCACCCGATCCTCCAACGGACTTGAAGGAATTTTTACCACCCAAAAAAGACTCAAAGCGATCATGGCGTATTCCGCCAAGCCAAGCTCCCGCGCAGAGGAAGAAATCGCTGGATACCGAGATGTGCTGTCGCTTATTCACGAGCAACACGATTCCATTCCCGTAACGCCATCGGTCATTCTGCAGTTGCATCGTGACCTCATGGCGCACACGGCAATCTCGTATGGAGGCCATTGGAAAGATGGCGATAACGAAATCGTCTCCATTGACGATCAAGGTAATCGATTTGTGCGCTTTAGGCCCCCTTCGGCTCTAGCAACCCCGGGACTTATTAAAGAAGCCTGCCAGTCCCTCAACGATGCTTTATCTCGCCAAGTTTGCGATCCCCTCCTTATATCGCTCCGCTTTATCTTCGATTTTGTCAGCATTCATCCCTTCAACGATGGCAATGGCAGGATGAGCCGGCTCCTTACAACGCTGCTGCTCGAAAAGACTGGATACGACGTTGCGCGTTACATCAGCATCGAACGACTTATTGAAGACAACAAAGCGCTTTACTACAACGCCCTCGCTGCAAGCTCCACTGGATGGAATGAAAATCAAAACACCGAAGTACCCTTTATCCGTTTCATGCTCGGAACAACCCTGGCCGCCTACCGACAGCTCGAGCAGCGTACCTTAATTGAATCAAGCACTCGTCCCATGTCGAAGCAAGCGCGCATCGCTGTTCTATTTCAACAGAGACCCGGCGTCATTAAGAAATCCGACATCCGGTCCAACTGCCCTGATATCAGCGAGGTAACCGTTAAACGAACCCTCGGTCAGCTTGTTAGTTGCAGCGCAATCGAAAAAACAGGAGCGGGTCGTTCGACGGGCTACATACTCAAAGACGTCCATGCTCTAGAACTATTCTTGCAATCCACAATACCCGATAGCGAGGCCGCAATAACAAAAGAGGCTCCAAAGGATAAGCTCCTTGAACGTATAAACCACGCCGAGGATGAAAGCAGAGAGGAGCTCTATGAAGACTACGATTCATTCTCAAGGGACATAAAGACGAAATACGGAGTCTAGTCATATCCCAGAATAGCCTCATCCTTGTTGCCCAAAATTATTTGCGCGTCAACGTGAAGCGGTAATCCCCGCGCCAGCAGGGGCAGAAGTATCGTCTGTAGCATTAGCTAGCAGATGACCCGCGTATGTTCCTCGATGGCGACACGATCCTCGGCGGCGATGCCCGGCTCGCACACCACGGCGTCCAAATCGTCCAGACGACAGAAGGTGTAGAAGTCGCGCTTGCCGATCTTGCTGGAGTCGGCGATCAGATAGCGCGAGTCGGCCTTGCTAAAGGCGAGCTGCTGGATACGACCCTCATCCATATTAGACGTAGACACGTCGCCATCCAGAATGCCGTTGGCGCCGATAAACGCCGCATCGATACCCAACGCACGCAGAGTATCCTCGGCCGTTGGCCCCACAAAAGCGGCGGTGCGGCGACGGTACATACCGCCCACGAGGCACAGGTCGCAGTCTTCGCGCGCCTCGAGCAGGTTAAACACCGAAAGCGAATTGGTCACAATGCGCAGGCGAAACGCCGGCAGCATCGAGGCCATCTGTTCAACCGTGGTGCCCGTGCCCAAAAAGATGGTCGAGCCTTCCTCGATAAGCTCCACAGCACGGCGCGCAATCTGCAGCTTTTCCTCGGCATGCTTGGTGCGCTTTTCGCTGTGTGAGTACTCATGGCGCAGCATAGCGTGGGGACGGCCCTGTGCACTGCGGGCTCCGCCGTGCACGCGCTCGATCTCGCCTAGGCTCGCAAGCTCCTCAAGGTCGCGACGGATCGTCATGTCCGAGACACCTAACGCATCCGAAATCTCCTTAACCGAAACCGTGCCCTGCTCATCGAGCAGCTGGCGAACCCTATCCTGTCGCTCTGCCTTAATCACGATGAATCCTCGCCGTTCTTTGCGCGCATATCATTCAAACAGTAACGAACAAATTGTATCAGACTCGTTCGCGTCAAAAATGAACGCCCGCACAGCTCCAATCATCACTTTTTTGAGAAAAATACCCCCTGCTTTAGTGGGGTGTAGTGATAATCTCGCCTGTTCGCGCTACAGTTTGTCGGAAATACCTCGATGTTAGGAACCAAATGATCACTTCCGAGCTTTTCGGCACCGCGCCGTGCGGTACCCCCGTTCATCGTTACACCCTCAACGGGCCCGAGATCTGCGTTCGCATTATGGACTATGGCGCCACCGTGCTTGGTATCGACGTGCCCGACATTCCCGGCAACGTGCGCGATGTGGTGCTGGGCTTCGATAAGCTCGAGGATTACTTTGACAACCCCGCCTGCTTTGGCGCGACCATCGGGCCTGTGGCCAACCGCACCGCGGGCGCCACGATCACCATCGACGGTACGGACTGGCATATGCCGGCCAACGAAGGCGCCAACAACCTGCACAGCGATCTTGAGCACGGTCTGCATAAACGCGTGTGGGACGTTGAGCTCGACGAAGCCCATAACGCCGTGCGCATGACCACCTCGCTTGAGGATGGCGAACTGGGCCTTCCCGGCAACCGCACCTTGACGGCCGTGTTTACCGTTACACGCACCGGCGTCTTTCGCATCGAGTATGGCTGCGAGAGCGACCGCGCCACCTACGTGTCCATGACCAACCACACGTACTTTAACCTTGCCGGCCATAACGCCGGCATGGACTGCGAGCACTTCTTTGTTGCCAACGCTGCCCACTACCTGCCCATCAACGAGCAGAATATCCCCACCGGCGAGATCGCTCCGGTCGAGGGCACGCCGTTTGACTTCCGTGAGCTGCGCCCCGTCGCGCCTGGCATGGAGGCCGACGATCCCCAGATTAAGCAGGCACGCGGCTACGACCACTGCCTGTGCATCGATGGCTATCAGTACGGCCGTAATCTGCGCCGCGCCCTGCACGTCGAGGAGATGTGGACCGGTCGTGAGCTGGACTACTACACCACCGCCCCGGGCGTGCAGCTCTACACCGGCAACTGGCTGGGCGACGAGCACGCCAAGGACGATGCTAACTATGGCTGGGGCGCCGGCTTTGCCCTCGAGGCAGAGATGTACCCCGACACACCGCACCAGCCGCTGTTCCCGCAGGGCATTGTGGGCCCGGGTCACCCCTACAGTAATGTGATCGAATACCACTTTATGAGGCACTAAACGCACGGCGCAACATATCGCACAACAGCGCCCGCCGGCACACCGCCGACGGGCGTTTTTCTATCCAGTCGAACGCCCGCTCGTTCGCGGCGTGGGTCGGCCTGACGCCCTCCGAGCACTCCAGCGGGGAGAGCGACCGCAGGGGTGCGATCACCAAGGCCGGCAACAAGCACCTGAGGAAGGCGCTGGTCGAGGCCGCGTGGCACTACCTGACGTGCTCGGGGCGGCCGAAGGACCTCGCCAAGGGCCAGGCCCCGGACCGGGGCGCCCGCAGGCATGCCGCCAAGGGCGTGCGGAGGCTTGTCGAGAGGCGGGAGGCGCTGCTCGCGCGCGGGGTCCACGGCAACAAGGCGAACGTGGCCACGGCGCGCGAGCTCGCCTGCTGGGTGTGGGCGGTCGGCCTCATGGCCGAGGAGG
>CABQWP010000031.1 GCA_902467875.1 uncultured Collinsella sp.
CACCAAGAACCATCTCGGAGCCCGTCAGGCCCCGGGGAGCCGCGACGTCCTCAGGGCTGGAGAGCTCCTTGAGGCCCTCGACGGCAGCCTTGATGATGTTGAGGCCGTTGTCGGTACCGAGGGACTTGGACAGGACGTTCTTGATGCCAGCAAGCTCGAAGAGGGGGCGCACAGCGCCGCCGGCGATAACGCCGGTACCCTCGACAGCGGGCTTGATGATGATGCGGCCGGCACCAAAGTGACCGAGAACCTCGTGCGGGATGGTGCCCTGATCGGTCACCGGCACGTGGAACATGTTCTTCTTGGCATCGAGAGACGCCTTGGAGATGGCCAGGGGCACCTCAGCGGACTTGCCCATGCCAACGCCGACGTTGCCCTTGCCGTCGCCAACGACGACGAGAGCGACGAGGCTCATGCGACGACCACCCTTGACGGTCTTCGACACGCGGTTGATGTAAACGACGCGCTCCTCGAACTCGGAGGCCTCGCGCTGCTGCTTCTGATTACGAGCCATGTGCTACATACCTCCTAGAACTCGAGACCGGCGGCACGAGCACCGTCGGCGAGGGCCTTGACGCGGCCATGGTAGATACGGCCACCGCGATCGAAGGCGACCTTGGTGATGCCGGCCTCGATGGCGCGCTTGCCAACGAGCTGACCGACCTTCTCCGCAGCCTCCTTGTTCGAGGTGTGGGTGCCCTTGAACTCGGCCTCGAGGGTCGAGGCAGAGACGAGCGTCAGGCTGGAGCCCTTGCTGTCGTCGATGATCTGGGCATAGATGTTGGCGTTAGTACGGGTCACGCGAAGACGCGGACGCTCGGCGGTACCCGAGACCTTGCCGCGAACACGACGCTGACGACGCTTGAGGCCTTCCAGCTTCGCCTTATGCTTGTTCATACGTAAACTCCTAAAAAGGTTGATCTTGCCAGCACCTGACGGGGTGCTGGTCTTATGCGAGTGAGTCGGTTACGACTACTTGGCGGCCTTACCCAGCTTGCGGCGGATGTGCTCGCCAACATAGTGGATACCCTTGCCCTTGTAAGGCTCGGGAGGACGATGACCGCGGATCTCAGCGGCGATCTGACCGACCTGCTGCTTGTTGATACCCTTGACGTTCACGTGGGTGTTGTCGGGAACCTCGAAGGTGATACCCTCGGGAGCCTCGACGATCACGGGGTGCGAGAAGCCCAGGGAGAACTCGAGGTTCTTGCCCTTCTGCTGCACGCGGTAACCGACGCCGGCGAGCTCGAGCTTCTTCTCGAAGCCCTCGGAAACGCCAACAACCATGTTGTGGATGAGGGCGCGGGTGAGGCCGTGGCGGGCACGGGTCTCACGCTCGTCGTCGGGACGGGAAACGGTGAGGACGTTGTCCTCGACGTTGATAGCGAGCTTCTCAAAGACATCGAGCTCGAGCTGGCCCTTGGGGCCCTTGACGACAACGTTGTTGCCGTTGACTGCCACTTCGACTCCGGCGGGAATCTGGACAGGCTTATTACCGATACGAGACACGGTGATCTCCTTTCCTTCTACCTACCGAGCGAATTACCAGACGTAAGCGATGATCTCGCCGCCGACGTTGTGCTTGCGAGCATCGCGGTCGGTCATGACGCCATGGCTGGTGGAAATAATGGCGGTACCAAGGCCACCGCGGACGCGGGGCATGTCGGCAACGCCGGTGTACTTACGCAGGCCCGGCTTGGAAATGCGGCGGATGCCGTTGATGACCTTAGCCTTCTTGGGACCATACTTAAGCGTGATGTGCAGAGTCTTCTGGGGAACGGTGTCCTCGACATCGTAGCCCTCGATGTAGCCCTCCTCGTGCAGAACACGAGCGATCTCGACGAGCTTCTTGCTGCTCGGCATGGAGACCGTGGCCTTGTTCACAGAGTTAGCGTTACGGATGCGCGTAAGCATATCTGCGATCGGGTCTGTAAGGTTCATACAGATTCTCCTTCGTTCTTGATGAACACGTGCTCTTGGTTCTTCACCGCCCTTAACGGCAAAGCCTTTTTAGCGCGTTTTCCCTGTTCCAAACGGATGCTTGAAACGCTGGTAGTGACTTACCAGCTGGCCTTCTTAACGCCGGGAAGCTCGCCCTTGAGTGCAAGCTCACGGAAGCAGACACGGCACAGGCCGAACTTGCGGTACACAGAGTGCGGACGGCCGCAGCGCTGGCAGCGCGTGTACTCACGAGTAGAGAACTTCTGCTTGCGATTGCACTTGACGATCATCGATGTCTTAGCCACTTATATCCTCCTCACATAGAGTATTGTTCGCCCCAAGCGCCGCCCCCTTGTGGGAACGGCGCTTATAGGGCAGGTGAACCTATTTCTTGAACGGGAAACCGAAGGCGTCCAGAAGGGCCTTGGCCTCCTCATCGGTGTTGGCGGTGGTCACGAAAGTGATGTCCATACCACGCTGGTGATCGACGGAGTCGAAGTCGATCTCGGGGAAGATGAGCTGCTCGGTGACGCCCATGGAGAAGTTACCACGGCCGTCGAAGCTCTTGGCGGAGATGCCGCGGAAGTCGCGGATACGGGGGATCGCGACGGAGGTCAGACGATCGAAGAACTCCCACATACGGTCGCCACGCAGGGTAACCTTGCAGCCGATCGGCATACCAGCGCGCAGGCGGAAGGTAGCGATGGACTTGCGGGCACGGGTGATCATCGGCTGCTGGCCGGTGATGGCGCGCAGGTCGCGCACGGCACCGTCGATGGCCTTGGAATCGGTAGCGGCCTCGCCGACACCCATGTTCACGACGATCTTCTCAAACTTGGGGATCATCATGACGTTCTCGTACTGGAACTTGTCCTGAAGCTGCTGCTTGACCTCGTTGTTGTACTTGGTCTTCAGACGCGGCACATACTTCTCTTCTGCCATTGTTCACTCCTTCTTGGGGTTTTAAGCACGGGGCGTGGCCACGATGGGTTGTCCTCGTGCCTCCTGGCTGCATCCGCGCCGCTCATGGCATTTCGCGGTTTGGACTCGACGCAGCAGGAGCCGACAAAACAATCGGTACTATACGCGCATTGGGTGCGTATTTCCAGAAAAACCTCGTCTGCCTGCACAACTCCACAACTCCCCCGCACATAGTGATCCCCAAAAAGCAGTTGCGGTGAAATAGGGACTGTTGGGCGGCCTAACAGGCTTAAACAATCCGTATTTCACCGCAACTTATTGGTGGGGATGCGATTAGCGCTTGCGGGGGACGAGCTTGGTGCGGCGCAGGTGGATCATCTCGGCGGCTATGGAGATGGCGATCTCCTCGGGGTCCTCGGCCTGAATGGCAACGCCGATCGGCAGGTGCAGCTCGTCGATCCGCTCCTGCGTAAAGCCCTCCTGCTCCAGGCGGGCGCGCACAAAGGCCGTCTTGCGGCGCGAGCCTAAGCAGCCCAGATAGGCGGGCTTGGCGCGCATGGCCTGAATCACCACGTCGATATCGGACTTGTGACCCGCCGTGGCGGCGACCACCAGGTCGCGCGGGCCGATGGGACACAGCTCGCTCAGGTTCTTGTAGTCGACCAGACGACGGTCGTAGACGCCGGGCACCCAATCGGGGGTCAGCGTGCCGGGGCGGTCATCGCACGCCACGACGGCAAAGCCCGCCGCCGTGAGCACGCGCGCCGTCGCAGCGCCCACGTGGCCGCAGCCAAAGATATAAGTCAGGCCCTCGGGGCAGAGCGTCTCGATGTGCGCCGGGGGAATCTCGGAGGCCGCGTTGGTGTAGGTGACCTTACTCCCCTCCTCCACCAGCGAAAGCCCGGGACAGCCCGCAATGGTGCGGCGCGATTCCTCGCCATGGTACTCGGCCACATCGCCCTCGAGCGCGCTTACGACAAACGGCTCAAAGTCGATGACGAAGTCGCCGATGCGCCGAAAGGCCAAGACGTCGGCAATTTCCTGGAACAACGGTGCCTGGGTCGCATCCAGATGCAGGTAGCACAGGCAGATGGCTCCGCCGCAGATCATGCCGGTATCGGAGTTCTCGCCGCCCATGGTGTAGCGGACCAGACGCGACTGACCCGCGCTCAGGAGCTCGCGCGCCTCGTCCAGCGCAAAGAGCTCAATCTTGCCGCCGCCGATGGTGCCCGCCTGGCTGCCATCGGCAAAGACGGCCATCCATGCGCCCACACCGCGCGGTGACGACCCTGCCGTGCCGGCAACTACCACCAACTCGCACGTCTTACCGGCCTTCAGAGCGCCAAGCGCAGCATTCACCACATCGAGCTTTTCCATTGCAATTTCCTATCCCTGGAATACACCGGTGAGCATAGCGAGTGCCTCGAGCACGCCGCCGCCGACCGACGTCGCCTTGTCCGAAATGTAGTTGATATAGCTGGCATCGCCGCGCGGATCGACATCGGCGCATTTAAAGCCCTCAGTCACCTGCACGCCGTTCGCCAAAAGCCCGCGCAGACAGCCATCGATCTGCGTGCACATGGGCGTATCGCCCGCATAGCCAATCACGTCTCCGGCGCTCACGATGTCGCCGATTGCGCGGTCGGACCGAAACACGCCGGCGGCGGGGCTGTGGATAACGCGCTCTTTACCATAGCCGGCGATAATGCCTGGCACGCCCGTGTTGGGCTGGGGCGAACCTTGGGTAATGACACGGCCGAGAAAATGCCCGCGCATGGTCTCGACCACGGCATCGCAGTCAACCGGCGCGGTAAAGCCCGGCCCCACGGCGATGACGGCAGGCGCCATGTCGCGCGTGGTGCCCAAGTTGCGCTTAGCCAGAATCGCGTCGACCACGGCAGCGGGTTTCAGCTCGCCGAGCATCTTGGCCTGGGGGTCCACCACAACGGCGACGTCTCCGACCTCGGTAATCGCAAGTGCCTCTGCCGGCGTCTGTGCCAAGCGAGCGCGAATACCCTCGACCTCGACCTCGCCCAGACGAATGGCCTCGCAAAAACTGATCGTGCGGCGGATGCACGTGGGAACCGCGATATCGGCCATAACGACCGACACGCCGGCGCGCACCAAGCGAGCGGCGACGCCCGTGGCGATATCGCCGGCGCCGCGAACATAAACGAGCATTCCCGGGGCACCTCCCTGTGCTACGGTTTGAGCAGAGCAAAAGCGGTTCGACCGCTACTCTGATGATTATTTATTATCACAGTATTATACGGCGGTGAACAGATGGAAACGACGAGCGGAAACCTTGCCTCCGCGCTCAAGATCGAGCCGGGCATTACCGCAATTATCGGCAGTGGCGGCAAGTCGACATTGCTGCGTGCGTTGGGTCTCGAGCTCATGCGCGCCGGCGGCAGGGTGCTTCTCTGTACCACCACGCACATGTTTCCCGTCGCCGGCGTACCATGGGACGGGTCGAATCGTCGCCTGGACGCCGCGCCTTGGAAGCCGGGGGCCCTGCATGTTCCCGGCTGCACCTGCGAGGCATGCGCGGGCATGAACCGCGGAAGTATCTGCCAGGCGGGTGTTTTGGGCCCGGAGACAGGCAAGCTCTCCGCCCCCGTTGAGCCGCTCAACGAGCTGGCGCAGCGCTTTGACTATGTATTGGCCGAGGCAGATGGCAGCAAGCGACTCCCGCTCAAGGCGCATGCCGCCTGGGAGCCGGTAATTCCCTCCGGCACGGCCAACGTCATCTGGCTCGTCGGCGCCTCGGGACTCAGCAAGCCCATCAACGAAGCCGTCCACCGCCCCGAGCTCTTTTGCGAGCGTTGCGGCTGCGAGCTCACCGACATCGCCACGCCCGAGCGCGTCGCCCAGGTGCTCAATGCCGAGATGCGGATGCTGAACCTCAACAATGCCCGCATCATGCTCAACCAAGTCGACACGCTCAGCGACCCCACGATGGCAGATCGCTTCGAGGCAGCCCTCAACCGCCCCCTCATCGCCACCAGCCTCAAGTAGCCGGCCCCATCTCGTCAGTTGCGGTGAAATACGGACTGTTTGGCCGCCTGACGGCCGCAAACAGTCCGTATTTCACCGCAACTGCGGAGGGGACACGGCATCTTTGCTGCTAGCGGGGCACGTAGCGACCGGGCTGGGCTCCGGTAGGCTCGCCGTCGCGTGCCGCCAGCACGCCGTTCACAAACACGGCCTTGGCGCGGCCATGTGCCTCAAAGCCTTCGAGCGGCGTGTAGTCCACAGCCTGATGCTGTGTCGCGGCGCGAATGGTCCAGCGCGCCTGGGGATCCCACACGCACACGTCGGCATCGGCACCCTCGGCAAGACAGCCCTTGCGTGGATACATGCCAAAAACGCGCGCCGGGTTCTCGCTCATCAAGCGGCACAGATCCTCGGGACCCAGCTGTCCCTCAAAGCTCGTGGCAATCGCGACGGGACGATGCTCCACGCCGGGCCCGCCGTTGGGAATCGCGCGGAAATCGTCGCGCCCGCGGTCCTTTTGCCCGTGCAGGTTAAAGCTGCAGTGGTCGGTCGCAATCGTATCGATCTCGCCGGCCACAAGCGCCTCGCGCAGCGCGGCACGGTCACCGGCATGGCGCAGCGGCGGGCTCATCACATACTTGGCGCCCGCAAAGCCGTCCTCGCCCTGCTCCAGATAACAGGTGTCGTCGAGCATCAGATACTGGGGGCAGGTCTCGACATAGATATCCTTCTGCCCGCGCGCTTTGGCAGCGCGAATGGCCTCGAGCCCCAGCTTGGTCGAAAGGTGCACCACGTTGACCGGAGCGTCCCCGGCCAGGTGCGCCAGATACAGCAGGCGGCTCACGGCTTCGGCCTCACACACGTCCGGGCGGCTGAGCGCATGCCCCTCGGGCCCATGAATCCCCTGCTCGTACACGCGCTTCTGCAGCTCATTCACCAGCGTACCGTTCTCGCAATGCACGCACAGTATGCCGCCAATACGCTTGAGCTCCTCGAGCACCTCGAGCGTCTCGGCATCGTCCAGGCGCAAATGATCGTAGGCAAAGTAGGTCTTAAACGACGATACGCCCGCCTCGCGCATGGCCGAAAGATCGGCGCGGTTGCGCTCATTCCACTCGGCGAGTGCCATATGAAAAGCGTAGTTGGCCGTGCAGGTTCCGTCGGCGCGGCGATGCCACTCGGCCAAGGCATCGGGCATGGTCACGCCGCGATCGGCCGTCGCGTAGTCCACAATGGTCGTCGTGCCGCCGCAGGCAGCCGCGCGCGTGCCGGTCTCAAAGCTATCGGCTGTCCAATCCATGCCAGTCCAGCACTGCATGTGCGTGTGGCCGTCGATAAAGCCGGGAAACACCCAGCAGCCCGCGGCGTCCTCGACGGTATCGTCGGCGCCCGGCTCAATCGCTGCGGCGATCCGCACAATCTTGTCGCCCTCCATGGCAAGATCGGCGCGGCGAAGCCCCTGGGGCGTCACGAGCGCGCCGTTTTTGATGATGATCATAATTGCTCCTTATTGATTGATGCAGTTGGCCACGCGATCAAAATACGAGCAGGCGGCAATATGCTCCGTTATGCGTCGCTGTCCCTTGACGGTATCGACGTCCCACAGCTCGTAGGCACGCGCCTCGACCAACACCACATCGGTACGGCCCTTGAGGATCGAACCGCCGCCGTCCTTGCCCTCAAGACACATAAGCGCATCGAATAGTTCCGCCGGAAAGAGCACCGGGCTCGAAGGCTCACCGTTGCACGCAAGACGCACCGGATGCTTGCGGCCACGCTCGTCAAATGCACGAACCATAGCCTCAAAAGAATCCGAACTCACGAGCGGCTGGTCGCCCGGCAAAAAGAGGCAACCTTTCCAGTTGCGTTCGACTCCCCACGAAAGGCCCGCACGGACGCTTTCGCTGCGCAGCTCGCCATCGTGCAGCACGCACGGGCAATGCTTGTCCTCGCAAATCTGAGCGACCTCGGGCCAACGCGTCGAAACCACGACGTCAAAGCCCCGGGGAACCGAATCGATGGTCCGGGCAATCAGCGGCTCGCCATAGATATCGGCAAGCATCTTGTTAGAGCCAAACCGCTTGCCCTCGCCCGAAGCCATAATGACGCATCCAAGTTTCATCTCCGCAAACCTCCCCTGGCTGCCTTGGACACCATAGTTGCTATACCCACCATACCAAGCTCGCACTCCGTCGGAACAGGTATGCGCTCGTTTTTCCAGCGAACGCCCCTTGGCTCTCCATAGCACAAAGGAGGGCACCCCGCGACGCAGGGCACCCTCCTCAATGGTGCAGATATGCCTACTCAGCGTCGCCGGTAAACGTGGTACCGGTCTTGCCGGCAAGGCCATCGCGCGCCTTCTCGAGCAGTGTGATGAGCGCCGTGCGGCCCGGCTTGCTCTCGGCAAACGTCGAGGCGGCCTGAACCTTGGGCAGCATGGAGCCGCGACCGAACTCGTTGGCCTCGGACAGACGCTTTACGTCAGCCGCGGTCAGCGTGTCGAGCCACTGCTCGTGGTCGGTGCCAAAGCCAATGGCAACCTTCTCCACGGCCGTCAGGATAACCAGGGCATCGGCATCGAGCTGCTCGGCGAGCTTCTCGGCCGCAAAGTCCTTATCGATGACGGCGGCAGCGCCCTTAAGGTGGTTGCCCTGGGCCTTGGTGACGGGAATGCCACCGCCGCCGCAGGAGATCACCACATGGTTGGACTCGACGAGCGACTTAATGGTGTCGAGCTCGACGATGTTCACGGGCTTGGGCGAGGCAACCACGCGACGGAAGCCCTGCTTCTCGTCGTGGATGAACTGGTAGCCGCGGTCGGCCTCCAGCTCCTTGGCCTCGGTCTCGCTCATCCACGGACCAATCGGCTTGACCGGGTCGGCAAAGGCCGGGTCGTCTGCCGCAACCTCGACCTGGGTGAGCACGGTGGCGACACCCTTGTCGATATTGCGGTCGAGCATTTCCTCGCGCAGCGCATTTTGCAGGTCATAGCCAATGTAGCCCTGGCTCATGGCGCCGCAAACGGACAAGGGGCAGGGAACGTACTTCTGAGGATTAGAGCGCGTGAGCTCAGCCATCGCGTTGGCGATCATGCCCACCTGGGGACCGTTGCCATGCACGACGACGACCTCGTTGCCCTCCTCGATCAGGTCGACGATAGCCTTGGAAGTCGTCTTGACGGCCTCCATCTGCTCGGGAAGGTTGGCGCCGAGGGCGTTTCCGCCCAGGGCGACAACGATACGCTTAGCCATTTCTCAGCCCGGCTTTAGGCCTGGAACCAACGGGCGGTGTTGCGCTCGTCGAGGGCCTTGAGGGTAGCGGCGGGATCGGCAACCTTCTGCAGGAACATCATGGCTGCGATGGCATACGGCTTGTAGCTGGCCTCCTTGTACATGCCCACGCGGTGCATGTCGAAGACGTCGGCGTTAACCTCGCCGTGCTCGCAGGAGACACCGGAGATGTCGGCGGGCAGCGGGTGCATAAAGATGGTGTCCTGGCCGTTGGCAGTCTTCTCCATGAGCTCGGTCGTGGAGCACCAGTCCTGATGGGTGGCGTTCTGGGCGAGCAGCTCCTTCTCGAGCGCTGCGATGCCGGCGTCGTCGCCCTCGGCGTACAGGTTGGTACGCTTCTCCATGGCGGCAAACGGAGCCCAGCTCTTGGGGATCACGATGTCGGCACCCTCGAAGGCCTCGGCCATGGTGTTGACCTGCTTAAAGGTGGTACCGGACTCGGCGGCATAGCCCTTAGCGCGCTCGACGACCTCGGGCATGAGGTCGTAGCCCTCGGGGTGAGCCAGGGTGACGTCCATGCCAAAGCGGGGCAGTAGGCTGATCAGCGACTGCGGGCAGGACAGCGGCTTGCCGTAAGAGGGCGAATAGGCCCAGGTAACGGCAACCTTCTTGCCCTTGAGGTTCTCAAGACCGCCAAACTCGTTGATGAGGTAGAGCATGTCGGCAGAGGACTGCGTGGGGTGGTCGGAGTCGGACTGCAAGGAGATGAGCGTGGGACGGTGATCCAGAACGCCGTCCTCGTAGGCCTGCTGGACAGACTCGGAGACCTCGGCCATGTAGGCGTCGCCCTTGCCGATGTACATGTCGTCGCGGATGCCGATGACGTCGGCCATAAAGGAGATCATGGTAGCGGTCTCGCGGACGGTCTCGCCGTGGGCGATCTGGGACTTCTTCTCGTCCAGGTCCTGCAGCTCAAGGCCGAGCAGGTTGGCGGCCTTAGAGAAGGAGAAGCGCGTACGGGTGGAGTTGTCGCGGAACAGGGAGACGGCCAGGCCCGAGTCGAAGATCTTGGATGAAACGTTGTTCTCACGCAGCTCGCGCAGGGCGTCGGCGACGATGTAGAGCGCCTTGAGCTCGTCGGTGGTCTTATCCCAGGTGTGCAGGAAGTCGCTGCCGTACATGCCCTTAAAATCGAGGCCGTTCAGCTGCTCGACGAGCTCGGTAAACTTGGCGTCCATGTAAATATCCTTTCTAAAGATGAAACGATCGCAATGAGTAGATGTGCTCCGGCATGCGCGTGTGGCTAGAACATGCAGAGCACCATGACGAGGACCCGCCACCGTTGAGGAAGCATGGGAGATAACGACCGCGGGCCCCAAGTCAACAGGGGATGCCGGGGGCACGAGCGGCCCCCGGCTCAACAAGATCAAGGAATGGGACTAGTCGATCTTGTTGTTGGTCAGACCGGCGCGGAACACGGTGGCATCGCCATCGGCCTGGCTCGGATCGTAGAGGTTCAGAGCGGCAACATACATGGCGGCAGCGGTGACCAGGTCATCCTTGTAGGTGACCTCGTTGGGAGCGTGAGCCTGAGACTCGGCACCCGGGCCAAAGCCGACGCAGGGGATGCCATAACGGCCCTGGATGGAAACGCAGTTCGTGGAGAAGGTCCACTTATCGCACAGCGGGCGACCGGTGCGCTTGTCCATGCTGGGCTCGCAGCCGATGCGCTCGTCACCAAACATGGCCTTGTGGGCGTCGACGAGGGCCTTGACGTGCGGAGCGGTCTCCTTGTTGATCCACGTGGGGAAGTAAGCCTCGGTCTCGTAGACCTCGCCGGTCCAGGACGGACGGTCGTACATGTACATGGAGACCTTCACATCGTCGCCGTACTTCTTGGCGGCCGGCAGGTTGCGGATCTCGTCCAGGCAGGACTCCCAGGTCTCACCGGCGGTCATGCGACGGTCGATGGAGATGGCGCAGGAATCGGCCACGGCGCAGCGGCTGGGGCTGGTGTAGAAGATCTGGCTGACGGTGCAGGTGCCGCGGCCCAGGAAGCGGGCATCCTCGTAGTGCTCGGGGTTGTACTTGGGGTCGAGCATCTTGACGAGGCCCTTGATGTCGGTCGACTCGTCGCAGCCGTTGTTGTTGAGGGCGCGGACGTCGGCGATGATGTCGGCCATCTTGTAAATGGCGTTATCGCCGCGGTCGGGAGCGGAGCCGTGGCAGGAGGTGCCGTGAACGTCGACGCGGATCTCCATGCGGCCGCGGTGACCGCGATAGATGCCGCCGTCGGTAGGCTCGGTGGAAATGACGAACTCGGGCTTAATGCCGTCCTTGTTGTAGATGTACTGCCAGCACATGCCGTCGCAGTCCTCTTCCTGGACGGTGCCGACGACCATAATCTTGTAGCCCTCGGGGATGAGGCCCATGTCCTTCATCATCTTGGCAGCATAGGTAGCAGAAGCCATGCCACCCTCCTGGTCGGAGCCACCGCGGCCGTAGATGATCTCGTCGGTCTCGTAGCCCTCATAGGGATCGGCATCCCAGTTCTCGATGTTGCCGATGCCGACGGTGTCGATGTGAGAGTCGATGGCGATGATCTTGTCGCCCTCGCCCATAAAGCCCATAACATTGCCCAGGCCGTCGACCTTGACCTCGTCATAGCCAAGGCTCTCCATCTCGGCCTTGATGCAGGCGACAACCTCACCCTCCTCGCAAGACTCAGAGGGATGGGAGATCATAGCGCGCAGGAAGCGAGTCATATCAGCACGATGGGACTCAGCAGCAGCCTTGATAGCGTCGAAATCGAGTTCTTTAGCCATTGTTCATAACCTTTCAAACGAAGGAATCTACCTGTGAGGTGGCGGAGCGATACCTATTTACTCCGCCCCAACGATTAGCAAGTGGGATATTCGCCTTCCCAAACAATGCGGCGATACTGGTCGGGATCGGTGTCACCTTCCGTGGAGAAGCAGAGCACGGAGCTCGTCTTGTCCAGGCCGATGAGTTCCTTGAGCTCGGCGTACTCGGGATCGAGCATGAGAGTCTCGACCAGGCCGGTGGTCACAGCGCCGGACTCGCCGGAGATGACGCGCGGGTCGCCCTTCTCGGGGGCGCCCAGGGTACGCATGCCGCGAGCGGTGACCCAGTCGGGGCAAGACACGAAGGCGGTGGTGTGGTTGCGCAGGATATCCCAGCCCAGGATGTTGGGCTCGCCGCAGCACAGGCCGGCCATGATGGAGGGCATGTCGCCGTCCACGATGCGCGGGTCGCCGTCGCCGGCGGCAGCGCCCTTGTACAGGCAGGCGGCAGGTGCGCACTCGACCACGACGAAGGTGGGCGGGTTATCGGGATACAGGTTGGTGAAGTAGCCCACCACGGCGCCGGCCAGCGAGCCCACGCCAGCCTGGACAAAGACGTGCGTCGGACGGTTGATGGCCATCTCGCGCAGCTGCTCGGCTGCCTCGGAAGCCATGGTGCCGTAGCCCTCCATGATCCAAGACGGGATCTTCTCGTAGCCCTCCCAGGCGGTGTCTTGAACGATAACGCCGCGCTCGCAGGCGTCGGCCTCGGCGGCGGCCATACGCACGCACTCGTCGTAGTTGACCTCTTCGATGGTCACCGTGGCGCCCTCGGCGGCGATGTTATCAAAGCGGGGCTTGGTGGAACCCTTGGGCATGTGCACGACGGCCTTCTGGCCAAGCTTGTTGGCAGCCCATGCCACGCCGCGGCCATGGTTGCCGTCGGTGGCGGTAAAGAAGGTGGCCTGGCCAAAGTCCTTGGCAAGCTGATCGGAGGTCAGGTAATCGAAGGTGCACTCGGCGACGTCCTTGCCGGTCTCGTCGGCAATGTAGTTGGCCATGGCAAACGAACCGCCCAGGACCTTGAAGGCGTTGAGGCCAAAGCGATAGCTCTCGTCCTTAACGCACAGGTTGGACAGGCCCAGGCGCGCGGCCTGACCGTCCAGGCGGGCAAGCGGAGTGACGGTATATTGAGGGAACGACTGGTGGAAGGCGCGGGCCTTCTTCACGTGGTCGAGGCTCATGATTCCCAAGTGCTTGTCATCGCTCTTGGGCATCGTGTTGCCCGCCCACTGGATCTTATCGGCCATACGGTGAACTCCTTAAGTCCTCTCTTGCCGGCCCCCACATACGCGTTTCAGCCCATTCCCATTCATGCGACTGAACTTTTATGTGGATGCCAAACAAAAAGTTTGTTAGCACTGTTCTATCACACTTTTTGCTTGGCAAACCTAACAAATTGTTTGTTGCCGTAATCGGTACCTTTTCGCCGACGAACGGTCACATAACGCAGTGACACTTTCGCTATTTGCGAACAGGTGTGGTTTATGGCAAAGTGTGCCCAAACTAATTTTTAGGAAGGTACCTATGACCCCCGCACAGATTGAGTTCTACAAGCGCCTTGCACACGGCCTGGCACTCCAATTTGGCCCCAACTGTGAAGTCGTCGTCCACGACCTGGAGACCGAGGACGTGGACCACTCCATCGTAGTGATCGAAAACGGCCACGTCAGCGGGCGCAAACTGGGTGACGGCCCCAGCCATATTGTGTTTGAGTCCATGCACGATGGCACCACCGACGTGCACGACCGCGAGCCATACCTCACCAAAACCACCGATGGCAAGCTGCTCAAGTCCTCGACCATCTTTATCCGCAACGACGAGGGCAAGCCCGTCGGCATTTTGGGCATTAACTTTGACATTACGCTCATGAAGGCTTTTGAGCGCTCGCTCGATGCCTTTACCGGCACCGGCGCCACGGGCTACACCGAGCCCGAGCCCATTACCAAAAACATCGGCGACCTGCTCGAAGATCTGCTGCGCGAGTGCGAGCAATACGTGGGCAAACCCGCGGCGCTCATGACCAAAGATGAGCGCATTCGCGCCATTGGCTACCTCGACCGTCGCGGCGCCTTCCTCATTTCCAAGTCGAGCGAGCGCGCCTGCGAGTTCTTTGGCATCTCAAAGTACAGCTTCTATAGCTACCTCAATGAGGCCAAGGCGGCGGCCGGCGACAAGTAGGCACTCGCCTGGATTGCCCCTCCCCTTTTGGGCGCGAGTTCTGGAAAGCACGAATCCAAGGCCGAGCCGCTTGGGAAGTTCCATATAATCGATGTCATTAATATTTCGAAAGGATGGAACAGAATGGCGTTGAGCAAGGCATCATGCACCGGTCGCGGATTGATTCCGGCAATTGGTGGACATGTGCACCGCATGTTCGATGAGAGTGAAGACGACCTGTTTTCGCTGAGCCTTGACGACGTGATGAATGATCGCCCGTGGACCGCCGACGAACTCATGGGCGGTGGGGCTCGCCCGTCAAACCCCAATCCCGCACTTGCGCCTAAGACCGCATCTGCGCCGACTCCTGCGCAGTTGGCTGTTTCGACGCCCGCGCCTACGCCCGCACCCACTTCGGCGCCCACGCCCGCTCCCCGCCCCGCAAGCGACCCGTCCGAGACGGCGGCATTTCTCGCTGCAGCGACGCAGGGCAAATCGGCCGACAGCACTGTTATGTACAGCGCCCAGCAGTTGCCTGTTCCTGCGGCACGCAAGCCTCCGGTCGCAAGGCTCGATGAGCCCGTTGCCCGTCAGGTTGCCTACGATTCCTGGGCTGCAGCCGATCTGGATGAGACCTCTACCGGCATGCCGGCGCTCGACGTTCCAGTTAACCCGCTTTTTGCCGCCAACACGAGCGCCGCGGACTATGAGGGCGGTGCGACATATTCCGATTATTCCGATGACTATGCTGGCAACGGTCGCATCGAGACCGAGGATTATGGCACCGCATCGAGCGATTATCTCAACGATCCGTACGCCGCCACGCCTGCACCGGAATATGACCCGGAGGCCGCGTCCGCGCCGGCGTATACCAAAAGCACGGGCGAAGAGCGCTTCGCCGATTATTACGCCGAGGAAAAGTCGCTGCGTTTCTCGGAATTTCCGCAGGCAGTCAAGGTTGCCTTTATCGCCATTGTCATTGCCCTGCTCGGCGCCATTGCGTTTGAGGGATTCCAGCTGTTCCGCGGCCCCACCCAAGCGGAGTCGGAGACCCAGCAAAAAGAGGACGATAACCAGTACCTGGACATCAACACCCTCAAGGGCGACCCCAACGACAGGGACGACGAGTAGCAAGGGCTGAAGGCGGCCGCAGGATCCCGCATCCAGCACCAGCTTCTAAGTGCTGTTTTGGCATCCAGCTACACTTTTCCGAAGTTTTAAGGTGCCTATTTCGACACTTTTCCGTACTTTTACACGGCTGATTTCGACACTTTTCCGGATGAAAGCCGAATAATCACTTGGGAAACCAACGCCATCCGCGCGTCATTTCGCGGATGGCGCTTGATTTCTGTCCGTACACGTTGAGTCTGTACACGTTGATAGACTCCATCTTGCCCGCAAGGAGCGGGCGCGTTTTATCCAGAGTCGGGGTAGAGAGTTGGCTCCACGATCCCGACGCCAACCGGCCAAGAGGCACGGTGGCCCTGCCAACATCGATGAAAGGAGTCCGTATGGACAATTTCTCCGTGCGCAGTGAGCGCAACTTCCACAACCTGGCAGCCAAGCCAAAACGAATGCATCTTCTGGACGAGCCGAGCGGCTATGCCTCGGCCATGGTCAAGAACAGCCTCTCCCACCAGATGCGCTTCACGGTACAGAAGCTCGAGGAAGAGCTCTGCGCTGCTGGCAATCCGCATGTGCTACAGATTAAGTTGTTCGGAGACGATTTGCGTAAGCCGTCTAGCTGGAAGCTCTTTGCCGACGGCGCGTGCGTCGCAAGCGGCTCGGGCGACTTTGCCCGCGAGTGCTTCTGCGAGGGAGCCGAAGTGTTCCTGGATCTGTGTCGCGACGCCGTCGAGACTGCCGAGCTGTGCCAGTGGAGCGAGAGGGAGTACGAGCTGTTGGGTGCCGCGCGCGGGATTGCGGGGGGTGTAGGAACAGAAGCCTCATGACGGTGGCCTCAGCTGGAATGACGTATCGCTCGATAAATGATCTCAACAACGTAGCCGATGCGCCGCATTTCACCTCAAAGGCATTGAGCGATCGGGAGGCGTCCAGCATTTCTTTGATATCCCCAATTGATTGTTCCGAGAAAGTCTCTTCATGTCCTTATAATCGCCCTTACGAGAAACGTGGACGAGACAGGCGTCCATATGCCGTCTCTAAACTAACGAGCCGTTCGCGGAAAGAACATCTGGCTAGCATGGGCCAAAGATATACTGGTATCGCTGCAACAATTATGGAAGATCGGCACCACCAATGACCTCCTTGAA
This sequence comes from uncultured Collinsella sp., assembly GCA_902467875.1. Classification (GTDB taxonomy): domain Bacteria; phylum Actinomycetota; class Coriobacteriia; order Coriobacteriales; family Coriobacteriaceae; genus Collinsella. The sequence continues at coordinate 16,387 of CABQWP010000031.1, forward strand.
ATTCTCCAGGCGCTTCGCGCTTAGCCTGCTCGCCTCGCTGTCCGCCACCGTAGCGCTTGCTTTGCCCTCAACCGCCCTAGCCGCGTCGGACCCGAACCCGCCCAGCATCTCCAACGTGACGATATCCGCGACGACAGTCACGGCCGGCTCCACGCTGCATGTCGGCTATAGCGTCGATGACCCTGACGGGGTACGGTCCGTCACGCCCATAGTCGAAGTCGTTGTCGAAAACGATACCGGAGACCATGGAATCAGTTCCCGTCTCGCCTTCTCGTCGACCGGCAACACGACCGCGGGCTTCGATATCTCCACCTCCCCGAGCGACCGGCCCTGCAGGTACCGGATCATCGGCCTCGGCGTGACCGATAGTCTTGGATGGGTTACCGATGTCTACGACACGACGTATGCCGAGGAGAAGGGGCTCGACTGTCCGACCTTCACCACCGACCCCCTCGAGTATGAGGTGACCGAGGGACCCGAGGACCAAAACCCGCCGACCGTGTCCTCCGTGTCGCTCTCGAGCAGGGAGGTCGCAACCGGTGCCGACTTCCACATCTCTTGGACCGTCTCCGATGCCGACGGCGTTCGCTCCGTTTCCCCCATACTGCGGCAGGGCTGGGAGAATTCGGACGACGGCTGCTCTGTTTCGTCAGCCTATTATCACGGAGGCTCGTCTATCGACGGGTTTGACCTCACATTCGACAGCAATAGGATCGGAAGGCACAGGCTGATCGGCCTTTCGGTCACCGATGGCCTAGGGTTCGAGACCGATGTGTACGAGAGTTCCTACGCCAGGGCCAACGGCATTTCGGGCGCGACTTTCTCGGTTGGCGACCCGAGCGAGCTGTGCTTCGAGGTGACCGGCAGCGCGATCGACCGGAACCCGCCCACGGTCTCGAACGTTTCCATCTCCGCGAAGAGGGTCCCCGTCGGCGGAATCCTCCGTATCTATTGCAATGTAGGCGACGCGGACGGCGTAAAGTCTGTCTCCCCGATCCTCGGCGACCCCGGCTATGTCGAGGACCCGAACTCTTTAAAGACCCGCAAAACGTTGAGCTGCAGCTACGATGCGGCAAGGGGCTATATCGAAATCGAGTTCCCCACGTCGCTCTCGATGGGCTCGTTTGAAATCCAAGCCCTCGCGGTCCTCGACAAGACGGGCCACGAGACCTTCGTCTACAGCTCCGCCTACGCCGAGCGTAACGGCAAGACCGGCGTTCAGACCTTTGATGTCGACGACGCGGGGGACGTCACCTTCGACGTGACCGCTCCGCTGTATGCCGCCACCAAGGGCGACGGGCAGGCGTATGCAAAGGACGGCAAGGCCGGTCTGACCTTCCGCTTCAGCGGTCCTCTCGATGAGTTCACGCGTCTCCTCGTGGACGGAACTGAGGTCTCCGCCGAGAACTACACCGCAACCAGGGGCAGCACGATTATCGAGCTCAGGCCGTCCTACCTGGACACGCTCGCCGCCGGCGGACACACCGTCACGGCCGTCTGGAAGGACGGGACGGCGACCGATGCGTCCTTCACCGTGGAGGGGAAGGCCCAAGGGGAGCAGGCGGGCGGAAAGACCGACGTAGATTCACCCGGCGACAACAAAAGTGATCCTGCCACTCCTGAAAAGGACGCCGACGAGGCGGCTACAAAAAAGTCGGGACGCACGACAGCCGATGAACCAAAGCTCGCTGCAACCGGCGACTCCACTTGGATGGCCAGCATCGCATTGGCCATGGCGGCCACGGCCTGCTTCACGGCAGCGAGAAGGCTTGAGCCCAAGCAGCATAGGCACGAACAGTAGCTCAAAGCGAACTCAACTGGGAAGGGCAGATGGATAGCCGTCCTTCTCTTATAATCAACCCAATCCGCTGAAATGCAATCAGTTAACGAGTTTCGCCAGACGCTCGGCCTCTACCCCGCTCTAGCAAGCCACCAGGCGATGAGATAATGCCCACGACTATCAACGTAAGCAAGGAGCGCGCTATGGCAGACAACGAGACCAAACCCTCGGCGAACGACGGCCGAGAGGAGCTCGTAGCAAAACAGCTCGCATCGACCAAAATCAACCTCGCGCTCACTCAGAAGCGGGTGGACGTCTCCGGCGCCATCAAGCTACCGCTCGAGCGAATTCCCCAACTCGGCGTGGCGTTCGCCTCGCTCCCCTCGATGTTTCGCACCGTCACCAACACGGTGAGCGTGCCCACGCTGCTCCAGGCGACTGACAAATATGGTAACCCGCTCGATCCGTCGAAACTCAACTCGTTCAAGGACGGCAGCGGTCTCACAGGGGGCTACCGCGACGCCGCCAAGGGCCTTGGGCAGGCGCGCTTCCACGTAGTCGAGGGCGACATCGCCACGAGCGTCACGCAGGTGCCTTACGATCCAACATCGCTATTCATGACAGCCGCAATCGCGCAGATAAACCAAAAGCTCGACTCCATCCAGGAGTCCGTCGACGAAATGTTCGAGTACATGCGTCAGCGCGACAAGGCCAACATGCGTGGCAACCTCAAGACGCTCGCAGACATCCTCAACGGTTACGGCCTCAACTACGGCAACGCCACCTACATGGCAAACGCCCATATGAAGGTGCTCGACATCAAGCAGTCGTCCGCGCAGGACATGGAACTCTTCCGCTCGCAGGCACAGGCGGATCTGAAAAAGAAAGGGTTCATCGAGGTGCGAGACGGCTTGGGCAGACGCCTCGACAAGGTGCTCGACTACCTCAAAGACTGCCAGCTCGCCACCTACATCCACGCGTTCTCGCTGTTCCTCGAACCCATGCTCGCCCAGAACTTCGAGCCCGCAAAGCTCGCGGACGCCACTGCGAAGATTGAGGCTGATTCGATCGCGTACCGCGAGCTCTACACCGACTGCTACAACGCACTCGAAGCGGGGGCTGTCGACACCGTCGATGCGGCACTGCTGGGCGGTATCGCGTCCGCGGGCAAATTGCTCGGCCACGCCATCGCAAAGACCCCCGTGGGCGACCATACACTCATCGACGAGGCGCTCGAAGGCGCAGGAGAGAGCATCGGAAAGTTCAACGACAAGCAATCCGAGAAACTCCTCGAAAAGCTCCATCAGGCAAAGACGCCCGACGTCACGCCGTTCAAGCAGAGCGTAAAGGAGATCGACACCCTCTACAACCGCCCCGCGCGGATCGCCGTGGACGCCGAGAACGTCTACATCTTGCCTGCCAAGCAGCAGGAAGAGTAACGATACGCGACAGGCACGCGCCATGCAGACAGCTAACGCCCCTACCTTCCCGCCGCCTTCAGCTTCAGCAGCAGGTCGCCCAGCTCGGGGCACTTGCTGGAAAGACGCGTCTGAGCTCGCTCGCCCATCCCCCACCGCTGACGGATCTCCTGGGCGCGCGGACTCACGTGATAGTCCCCGTCCATCACCTGCCTGAGCAGCTTGGCGGTCACGCGCGCATCGGCCAGAGCGCTGTGGGCGTGCCCCGTCGACTCGTCGAACTCGATGCCAAACCACGTTGCCGCGTCGCCCAGCGAGACACGCCCGTGGCTGCCCACGTCCATGATCGAGGTGTAAAACGCCTGCAGGTCGGCCCAGTCCGTAGGAAATGCGGAAAGGTCGATGTGCTTTGCCTGGCACTCGGTCAAAAGCTGTCGACGGTCCGTCCCGCTCCAGCAAACTATCTGGGCGGAGTAGCGACCGATCCAATCGCCGAGCCTTTTGATCACCACATAGAGCGGATCGGCCATCGCGGTGTCCACGGCCGATATCCCTGTGAACTCGCGGACGGGGAACGCAACGCCTTCGGTAAATTCTGTCTGCACAAACTGCGAGAACTCGCCCATAACGTTGCCGTGGTAATCGAGCTTGACGGCGCCGACCTCGATAATCTCATGGCGCAGTCCACGGCGCTGGCGCTGCTTTGGCACCGGCGCAAACTCAAAGTCCAGCACGATCTGGCGCGCAAAGTTCGTCGTATCGATGGCCGAAATATCCGGCGTCTTTTTGTCTGGCACGGTCAGGGCCTTTCTCCGTCAACTGCCGCTCGTTACATAGGCGGCTACATTGCCGTAAGGATAGGCGCCCGCGCGGACATGAAATCGCACAGCACGGCTTTCCGGCATCCTTGCGTAAAGCCACACTTTGAGAGAATCACGTCACTGTTATTATCGAACATATATTCGTATTTATAGCAGTACTTTGATAGAATTGCAGTTGTTGACGGCAGTTCCATGTGCCGGGCAGCGCCCTCCATGCGACGGGAGGTGATGCCCATGACCGATCTGATTGATTTCGTGAAGCTCCTGACCGCTTTGGTCTCGCTCCTCACGGCGCTTATCGGACTTTCCGAGGCACTTAAGCAGCGTACGAAGCAAAAGAAGAGGGGTCGACGCCGTTAAGGCATTGACCCCTTGAACTAAGTAACGGCGCTGCCCAGCTATCACCCTTGGGCTGCCGTCGACTTTATTCTACCTACGGTTGCCAGGTTTAACAAATGAATTTTCAGTAATGGAGCCTCGGAGCCCGCTCGCTCAACCACCTGGCCATCGGATTAGCCGGATTCTGGGACACGCCTTCCGTCCCAGGCCTCTACCGGAAAATGCGTCCCACCCTGAGGCTCGATTCCGGGACACGGTTTCCATTTGAAGCCCCGATGGGAAAGCGTGTCCCGTTCCGAGAGCTCATTCCGGGATGCAGTTTCCGCTAGAGATGCCACCGGGAAAGCGTATCCCGTTTTGGAGCCGAATTCCGGGTCGTAGTTTCCGCCTGAGGGCCGATCCGGAAACGACATCCCATTCTGAAGCCGAAATCTGGAACGCACTTTCCGCCAAAGGTCGCAAAAGGAAAGCACATCCCATTCCCAGCATCAAATCAGGACGCGCTTCATTATCCCCGCCCTCACATCTCGGCAAACGAGATCAGCTTGACGTCTCCCCTACTCTCCGCGGCATCCCGACATCCCTGCGTAAAGCCACTTTTTGAGAAAAGCGCATAGCTTTTTCGTTGCCGCCTAAAGAGCTCGCTTCGGTACACGAGCTTTTGCAGCACGTCTTCGCCCACCGGTTCATTGCGCCATTTGCACTCCGCAAACAGCGCAGCGCCCTCGCCATCGTCAACAATCAAGTCGATTTCTTCCTGCGTATGCGTGCGATTATCCGTCCCCCACCAGCGCCCAACGCTTGCCGCAACCACATCGATCTGGCCCGCGCGTGCGAGTTCGTACACGTATTGCCTGCATATAAGCTCAAAGACCGTGCCCATGTAATCCGATACGTGCGGCTCAATGCGCTCATACGCCATCTCGGCCATATCGTTTTGAATCAGCCCGATGTTCTGCGGAACAAACTTGTACCAGAACCTAAACATCTGATCGCTCAGCAGATACACGGCTCGCTTATTGCTCGTCTCGTTTAGGGGCAGCTCGCGCTCGACAATCCCAAGCGACGCCAGCTTATCCACATAGCTCTTTACGTTGCTCGCAGGGATTCCCGTAGAGCTCGCAATCTCCGAGTTCTTCGAGCGTCCCTGGGCAATTGCCTGTACGATCGCATCATATTGCTCGGGATTGCGGCACTCTTGCAATAGCAGGTTACTCGGCTCCTCAAAGAGATAGCCCGTAGGAGTAAGAAAAAGACGTTTGATGTTGTCCTTGAGCGGTGCGGCAGGATCGACTTTCTCGATATATGCAGGAATGCCACCCGTCATGCCATAGCAAACTGCAGCGTCTTCGCGACCCATGCTCTGCCACAACCCGAGGGTCGTCGTAAAATCGAGCGGCATGATCTTAAACTGGGCCGTACGCCTACCGTATAGTGGGCTCTCGTAGCCCAACGCCTGTTCCTCCATAAACGAAAGAGACGAGCCGCATAGGATCAGCATGAGCCTGGTCTCTTTGTATAAGTGGTCGATCTTGTCTTGCAGCAACGAGCTGATTTCGGGATTCGATTGGGCGAGATAGGGATACTCGTCAATCACGACAACCAAACGTTCCGTGCGAGCCATGGTGGCCAATGCATCGAACGCCTCGTCAAAACTACGAAACGACACGCCCGCAGCACCAACCGAGCTTGCAAGTATTGCCTGGCTAAAGCCGTGCAGGTTTGCCTCTGCATTGGTACGACGAGCTTGAAAGTAAATAGCCTTCTTGCCTTGGATGAACTCTGTGATAAGGCGCGTTTTACCCACACGGCGGCGGCCGTAAATCACAGGCATTTCAAAGGAGCCCGTGCCATACAGTCGATTGAGCTCGGACATTTCCACTGTTCTTCCGATAAACATAGGGCCATCCTTCCTTTACGTTATAGCTAGCTATATTATACCTTCCTATAATATGGCTAGCTATAACGTAATTCGACAAGCGGAGCACGAAAAGGGGCGGTACACCACCGTACGTGGACCGTTTCGGAAAATGTATCCCGTTCTGGAGCCAAAAACTGGGCCGTAGTTTCCGCCAAGCATCCCATCCGGAAAGCGCATCCCATTCCGAGTGGCAATTCCGGGACACAGTTTCCGCAGATACAAGGCGACAGTCCGCCGCCCTTATCACATGCCTTCAAATATGCGATCCAGAAACACAAAACAGCAGATAGAATGCTCTTTTTCAAAAAGTACACGTCCCGAAACTTACCAAGACTTCATATCCAGTTACCGTTCACGGTCGCCGATTACCGCCCACCGATTCAAACAAGAAATATGTCGCCAAAAGCAGGTCATCTACCTGCATGGTTAGATTTTGGTCAGCTTTTGGTCAGCTGAGCGGCAAGTTCCAGCTGATACGTTTTTGCTACCCAAAAGGAGGCGGTAGCTCATGACCCATTGCAATGACCAGCTCATCGACCAACTGCTCACTCAAGCCGAACAAGAGGGGCGCTGCCTGATTCCCCCGAGCACGGCGATCCGAAAAGCGCTCCTTCGGCGCGCCGGCGGCACGGTTGTCTCGCCCATGCCGGGGTTGTTTGCGCGAAAAACGCGCTGGGATGAACTCAACCGAGCGCAACGCCATTGCGAGATTATCCGCGCCCTTGCGATCATCCATCCCGATTGGACGTTCTGCTCGTTTTCGGCCGCCTGTCTGCTGGGGCTCGAGGTCTCGTGGCGACACCTGAACGTCGTGCATGTTTGCAGCTCGACAAAGCCGTCGGCTCGTCCGGGCGCACATATTCAGCGACACCAGATTGAGCCGGCCGGAGCAATACGCAGAGCCGGCATATCGGTAACGCCGCCCATCCAAACGGCCACAGATTGCCTGCTGCAAACTGGTTTTGCCGACGGCATGCCCATTGCCGATTCGGCGATCTCAAAGCTCGGCCTTGCGCCGGAACAGCTGATGGAGGCCGTTGAGCAACGAGCGACTGCCCGCAATGGTCGCGCGATTCGCACCGCCCTCACAACGCTTAGATATGCCGACGCCCGCGCCGAGAGCGGCGGGGAATCGGGCGCCCGCGCCCTCATGATCGACAGAGGGTGA
>CABQWP010000032.1 GCA_902467875.1 uncultured Collinsella sp.
CGACATCGACTCGCTCTGCGACTCCCTCGGAATCTCCCCATATCTCGACAAGCCGGCCCGTAAACTCTCGACAGGAATGAAGCAGCAGGTAAAGCTTGCCATGGCGATATCGACCGGTTGCCCGTACCTCATCCTCGATGAACCGCTGAACGGCCTCGATCCGGGAAAGCGGAAAACCTCCTGCGACGCGATGCGCAGCGAGGTGGCGCGGGGACGAAGCGTGCTCATTTCAAGCCATCTGCTCGACGACCTGGCAGACCTCACCAACTCGTTCTACTTCATCGAGGCCGGCACGCTCGTTGAAAAGATCATGTCGTCCTCGCAGACGCTCAAGCAGGAATACCTCGATACATACGAGGGAGGTGAATGACATGATAGGCAAGAGCTATGCAAAGATAGCGATTGTTGGCTTTGTACTTTGTCTTGCAATGGTGCTATGTGCATCATTTGCGAGGTATAGGTCCGAGCAGTCGTTCATCGATGGCGCTGAAAATGGGTTTGGCATAGACGGGATGTATGTCAACGATGGCGCGACCGGGCCGTCTATGGCGATTCTTGCAGGCGAAGACATGGAATGGCAAATCTGTAATGACGATGGCTCTTGTATGAGTGGTCGTTTGGCCGCAACGAGCGATCCGAATTCGTTTGATCTTCTCGACAATGATGGATCGGATTGCGGTTCAGTTCACCTGTCGTATGCATCACGAGACGGGATGGACGGCATTCTCTATGTCTCCCACGAGACTGGCGATTTCAAGATGCGCAGGACTAACCGAGTGCCGGCTTTTATCGAGGAGTGAGAATTCCCGGCGGTCTGCCGATCAGGCCGCCAGGGTATCGAACCCCGCATTCATCCGTATACACACGGATGAATGCGGGAAGTGTCCGGATGAAGTTGATAATCAAGGAAACAATGCCGTTCTGCCTGGGACGGCTTTGGCCTGGACTTTAACTACAACATCGCAATCGACACTTATCAGCTCGCGCGACGCGCATGGCCAGATCTCGGACGCTGGTGCATGGAGGACCTTCGAGATTTACTGTACATCCAAAACGACGACGCACACCGCGTGCTCGCCGACTGCGAAGACGAGATGGCTGTCTACAATGCGATCAGAAACGGCGTGAAGTCCGGAGAGCTTTCTGTCGAACCGCCGCGCCGTCGCGCGAGCCGACCGGGCAACCCGGGCAATCTGGTCCCGGCTCTCCCGGTCGTATTCCTACGATATCGCCCCTAGATCACCAATGTGTCAGATAAAGAATGAGGCAATGGCTGTGATCACGCCTACGGCGGACGCAACGACTGCGCCTTTTTTCCTCTCCTTTAGTCCGACGAATAGGGTTGCCGTAAAGTAAAGGGCGGAAATGATGGCTATGGCAAGCGAAACGAGTTCCTTGGGCGGTTTCAGCAAAAGGTCGCTAGCAAAGAGTAATGCAAGTAGGGCAAAGCCGATTGTGTTTAAGTATCTCGATTGATTTTGCGACAACATGGCAACTTCCTTTCAGAACATGCAAGTGAAAAGTCGGTACGATGTCATTGCGGTTGCAAAAAAGCCGCCGCTAGGACCGGTTGTCACGAGACCGGCGATAACTTCAGCGGTGCCAGCAAGGTAGGGATCGCGCAGGCAAGCCTCCTCCTTCGCGTTCAGCTTGACCTTGTGAGGGACGGGGCGGTTATTTGCAGATCCGTGAGAATCGCACCACGCCTTGGAATATGAATCCGCGCAGCGCCCGCGCTCAAAAAAGGGATATATCGTAATTTTCGTCGTAATTGACTCCGACGTAGATATCGCTGCTCTCGGCGGGAGATCCCTCGTCGGCATAGGCTGCCGCAACGGGCGCAAATGGTGTCATGACAAGGGAGAGGCAAAGAGCTGCTGAGACGATGGAGGGCAGGCATTTCTTCATGGCTGGCTCCTTAATCTGGCCTTTGATAGTTGCTCGATGTCGCCTCCTTCCGCTTTATATCCGTTGTATTTGGCGTATTTCTTTAATAAGGCAAGAGGTTCTTCCTCTCCTTCGGATAAGCCAATGATGTTTCCTTGATCATCCAGTATGAATACGGACGGAATATGCTCAAGTTCATATTGGTCATACACGGTCTTATCTTAATCTATGTATATGGGAAAGTCTCCTTCATGGACCGAGGCTTCTTCAATTGTGCTGTCCTCGGAAACAGTGAAAAGGTTCTTCCTTAAGGCTGCGAAATTATCAAGTTGTTGCATATCTTCTATGAGAGATTCGCAGTGCTGACACCACGATGCCCAGAACATCAAGATGTTTTCCTCATTAGGTTTTAGCTTGTTAAAATAATTGACGTTTCGGCCGAGGCTGAAATCTTGGCCATTTTAATGGACAAAGATGAGGGATAAGCATCGTGTTGCGGTTTGATATTGACGGCGATTAAGGCAGCGAAACATGTCAGAGTCGCCAAAGTCAGTAAGGTGATAACGCATTTTCTCGGTTTCCAGCTCATGACAGATCCCTCTCTCATGGTGAAACGCATACGTTTTGGGACGCGAGCAAATTCGACACCTGACCTGTAGGCGAGATGCGTATCATGTTCGTAAGCCGCTCGTCGCTTAGGTTCGACTGTTCGGTTTGAAACGCCTCCGTCGTTATCTATCATGGGGGCTTCAACGACAATGCTCAGAGCGTAACTGCGCCAAGACGGGCCGAATAGTCCGCTCTGCAGTTGGTACTGCGGTATCGCATGGGGCCCGAGCATTAGTCCGACCCAATGCGATACCTGATTTTTTTAACTACCAGTTCAGAGATTGAACCGAATCACAATGGCGCCTTACAGCTTCGGAAGTTCCGCGTCTATCGTAGACAGGACTGGATTGTCGGAAACGCTGGTTTGAAGCCGCTTGTCCGGCAGCGCCGCCACGATCATCGCGGCACTCGCAGGCGTCGCGAACACGATTATGAAGGCCAATTTCAGTCCTTGGTCCTCATATCCCTTGTCCATTGCCGCTTTGACAATAAGCTGCGCTGAAAAATAGCAAGCTATGCCATAGCAAACGATTAAGGCCAAAACGATTAACCACATGTGTATTCCCTTTCAATTCGGAGGCCTCTTAAAACGCAAAGCACATGGATGCCGTCGATAAAAGCCGATATCTAGTCATCGGGGGTATGGAATTCAGCCGATGCCGACGTCTCCCCCGTGTCGACGAAGGCATGGACGTAGGAACCCCCCATCGACCACGAACCGATCTAAGTTAGAGACGTCTCGGGGTCATCTGTGCGAATATTCACGATAACCTTCGTACTCGATCTAATTTAGTTCCGAACGCAGCTGGGCGGCATCGCCGTAGCCCGCCTCGACGAGCTCGTCTAGATATTCCAAGCTCAGTAAATCAACGTGATCATAGTGGTCCTTCACATACTTGTATTCCACCCTTAGGGCATCGGAGATGCTGCCGGCCTTCTTGTACCACTTGGCAGCCATTTCCAGATCGCCGTCTTTCTCAAGGGCCTCTGCATTGGAAAGTGCGGACTTCACCTCCATCTCCGCCGAGTCGCCGTAGGGGGCAAGCGACTTGAATTCGGTATACGCCTTCCAAAAGTGTCCGCCCTCGTAAAGCGAGGTGGCCTCTCTGTACTTCATCTCGTTTCGTAAGTCTCCGATAGCATTGACCACTAGCGGGCGGCCTGCCGTTAGAAAGAAGATGAAAAGTAAGGCGAGGACCGCGGCGACGCCTAGCAGCTTCTTCCGTCTCTTTTCCGATTTCGGCTCTAGCATGGCCAGCTTTTCCGAGCATTCCTCAGCACGCGCCTCGGAATCCTTCCATCCAAGAACGCTCCCGAAAAGCCTTTTGGCTTCCCTCAGGTTTTCGATATCCTCCTCGCCTGAAAATAGCGCGTCCGCTTTGTCGTATACGGATTTAGACCATTTATCCGCCGCTTCGCACAGGGATTCTTCGTCCTGCAAGCTCGATAGAATATCTTTATGGCACCCGCACTCGCGACAGGTTTCCCGCCAGACGTTTATGCCGCCGCACGCACACACCCACCATCCCTGATGGAACTGCGCCTTGCCGCCGGCGATTCGGCTGTCGGCATGCAGCTCCTTCAGCTGGCGGCCCCTCTCGGCCATCGCCTTCTCGCTCATCGAAAGCGGTTCGCGCTCGGGCGCTTCGGCAGGCTCTCCGGTCGAGTGCCACTTCCCCTGCTGGGAGTCGATTTGAAGCAACTTGATGAATACAGACTCGACGTCTCCCCTCGGCAGCGCCGTCGCCTTAAGGGCTCCCTGCTCGCATTGCGGTAGGTCGAAATCCAATTCCGAAAAGGGAACATCGCCTGTGGACCCATCGATATAGCCGACATGGGCGATACCGGAGATGGAGTTCAGGATATCCGCTGAGAGATTCTCGATCTTTATCTGCAGATATGCCGCAGAGGTGTCGACGTTTCTCGCGGCCTGGACGACCGTTACCATCGCCGGGCATCCGGGTTCCCATTTCAGCAGGCTCGAATCCCCGGACCCATCATCCCTGAAGACCACTTTATAGTTACCCAATCTCCTTACCTCCTGTATTCGCGGCTTTTGGTACGGCTTAGGCTATAAGACGGTTCCCACCAGCTTTCCAACTGAATTTGACTTACGCTACCTGCGAATTTGTTGAGCAACAAATTCGGATATGCGAGTGGTCGGTTGAGCCGCGCAGGCGTTGAGCTAATTACTCTTTGCCGCTGCGGCAAGACAAGCGCAACCTTTTGGAATAGCCCTACGCTCGTCAATGTATCTACAAGCCCTGAGCGAAGGGAGTGTCGCATATGCATGCAGCGGCGCAGAACCTCCGGGGGGGGGTATCTCCTAGAGGTATCCGCCTCCGAGGCCAAGGAATCATCGAGTACGTCCTGATCATTGCGGTCATCTGCCTGGTGATCGTGTTCGCGGGACCCGGCGTGGCCGGAGCCATCCGCAACCAGTTCAACCTGGTCGGCAACACGGTGAACAATGGGACGGTTGGCGGCGTCGAGGGAGGCGCATCCGGCGGAGGGTCTGCAGGTACCGATTCCGCGACCGTCCAGGCGGCTATCGCCAAGGACGCGAACGACTGGACCCTCGAAGAGCAGAAGGCCGTGGCCGAGGACATCGCCGCGAAGGGCGAGGCATCGTCCGCCTTCGCCAAGGCGGAGGCCGCGATGAATGCAGGGACGAAGTTCTCGATGAAGCTCACCGATGGTCAGACGCTCGAGTACAAGATTATCGGCATCAACCACGATGACTTGGCCGATGGTAGCGGCAAGGCGGGCCTGACGTTCCTCACCACCTCGACGGGTATCAAATCTCGCGTGAACGCCACCATCACCAATGCCGGTGGCTGGGAGAAGTCGGAACTCCGCGCGAAGATGAACTCCGGCGAGATCTGGAACCTGATGCCCTCCGATTTCCAATCCAAGGTAAAGCCGGTCAGGAAGCTGACGAACAACGTTGATGGAACCGACAAGAATGCCGCCGTGACGGCGACCTCGGACAAGCTGTTCATGCTCAGTTATTCCGAAATCGTCGAGACCACTTATAGCGGCTGGTCTGGTTATTCTTGGATCGGAAACGAAGAAACCTAGTACGAGGCCTTCAAGGGTAAGGTGACGAACAATTATTCGGGTAACGATTGCCTGAGAGTTGGCGTCGCTTGGTGGGAGCGTTCCTTGAATCCGAGCGCCTCTGCGCTCTTCCTCTATGTCAACAGCAACAGCGATCCGTCGTACAACTACGGCGCGACGAACTCGAATCGCGTCTGCCCAGCTTGGTGCTTCTAGATTCATCTGTTAAGCCCGCACGGCCTGTGCGGGCTTTTCTTTTGGCGGTTACTCGAACGGTTTGATGTTTGTGGCACAGGTTATCGGTTTGAGGAGAAATGGGGTCATACAGCGGCTCTCAGAGCGCCTGCTGCACTCCCCCGCCATTACCCCTGCGGCGTCCTCGTATGGAGCCCATCCTGGTTGGCATATCGTTGCAATCGCCCACTTGTCCACCGATCAAGTGAACTACTGGAATAAATACAGCGACACGCTTGTTCGTTACAGTCGCTATATCTGCGTAAATCGCCGCGATAAATACAGCCCGTACTCGGCTGTATACCAGCTACGCGTATGTAGATTCACATCGCGTTAATAAATCGGCTCAAGCTCGTGCAAAACGCGCAAGTAGCCGCAAAAGGCGATTATCGCGCAGGTAGATTATTGGCACCCTGTTGCTTAATCAAAATTAAGCAATTGCTTAAAACAAAAAAGGTCAGGCACTAGGTGCCTGACCTGCAAACTTCTGGTCGGGACGACTGGATTCGAACCAGCGACCCCTTGACCCCCAGTCAAGTGCGCTACCAAGCTGCGCCACGTCCCGAAGCTTTTGTCTGTTGCTCTGCTCTCGCTCACAACAGGGAGTATATTAACCCGAAACTTTATCCTTGTGCAAGAACTTTTTTAAATATTTTGAAGCAAGTCCAAAATTGTATCTGCGAGCTGGGGTTTTGTTAGTACGGGAAGTTCTTGCGTACCCGCTGTGCTCACGATCCAAGCCTTGTTGGTATCGGTTCCAAAGCCCGAATCGGCGCGCGAGACATCGTTGGCAACAATGGCATCGCAACCCTTGCGGGCGAGCTTTCGCTGGGCGTACTCCAGGACGTTATCGGTCTCGGCCGCAAAGCCGATCACGCGGCGATCGCCCTTTTGGCGTGAGAGCTCGGCCAAGATGTCAACGGTCTCGACGAGCTCGATTCGATCCAGGCGCTCGTGGGCCTTTTTGAGTTTATGGTCCGCCGGGGCCGCAGGCGTGTAGTCGGCGACGGCAGCGGCGCAAATGGCTGCATCGGCCATCTGGAAGGCGCTCAGCGCCGCCTGGAGCATTTCTGCGGCGGTCTGCACGCGCACGCACTCCACACCGCGGGGAACGTCGAGCGATGTCGGTCCCAGCACGAGCGTGACGGCGGCACCGCGGCGTGCGGCCTCCCCCGCCAGGGCGATACCCATCTTGCCCGATGAACGGTTGCCGATAAAACGCACGGGGTCGATCGGCTCGTGCGTAGAGCCGGCGGTGATCAAGATGCGCTTGTCAGCAAGGTCCTGAGGTACCGGGTTCAGCACCTCGCAGACGGCCTCGACGATGTCCTCGGGCTCGCTCATGCGTCCCGTGTCCACGTCACCGCAGGCAAGGTAGCCGCTACCGGGGCCGACCACGTGCACACCGCGCTCGCGCAGCGTGGCCATGTTTGTCTGCGTGGCAGGCGCCTTCCACATGCCATTGTTCATGGCCGGCGCGATCACGATGGGGCGCGGCGTGGCAAGCAGTGTGGTGGAGATGAGGTCGTCGGCGATGCCGTTGGCCATCTTGGCGATGATGTTGGCCGTCGCGGGCGCAACGACCACCACGTCGGGCTCCTGCGCCAGCGAGATATGGTGGATGGGGTCGGAGGGGTCGTCGAACAGACCCACAGCGACCGGCTCGTTGGTGAGCGCACGGAAGGTGAGCGGGCCCACAAACTCGGTGGCATGCTCGCTCATAACGACCTTGACGCGGGCGCCGCGCTTTTGCAGCAGGCGCACGATATTGCACGACTTATAGGCGGCGATCCCGCCGGTAATGCCCAGCAGGATCGTTTTTCCCTCAAGTTGCATTGAATTGTTGGATGCCGCCGTCATCGCTAGGCTTCCTTGCTCGGGAGCACCAGGAGGCGGTGGCAGTACGGGCAGTGCGTAATCTCGCTGCCGTCGTGGTTGAGGTCGCTCATGGACGATGCCTGCAGCGCGGTGTGGCAGACCGTGGGGATGTTGCCCTGGATGGTCTCGACGGCCAGGCCGCGGAACTGCTTGAGCAGACGCTCGTAGTCGGTGAGCACGTCGGCCGGCAGCGTAGCAGCAAGCGCGGTGCGCTCCTTGGTGGCGGAATCAATCTGAGCCTGCAGGTCGGCGGCCTTAGCGCGCGCGGCCTTGGTATCGGCCTTCACGCCCTCCTCGAACTTGGCGATGATGGCCTGCGCGCGGGCCTCGCGGTCGAGCGCCTCCTTATGGGCGATGACGACATCCTTGCGGGTGTGCTCAATCTTGTCCAGACGCTTGGCCAGGGTGGTGAGTTCATTCTCCAGGTCCTGCACCTCGCGGTAATCAGAACCGTCGACGTGACGCTTCTTGGCAGCCTCGATGGCGTTGTTGGTCTGGATCTCGGTGGTGTTGAGATCGTCGAGCTCAATGTCCAGATCCTTGCGCTGAGCGTAGAGCTTGGTCATCTCAGACTTGAGCTTCACATAGGTCTTGCGCTTGGAAGCGAGCTCCTTGAGCTCCGGCATATTGGCAAGTTCGCTCTTGTTGCGGGCGAGCTCCAAATCGATCTGTTGCAGCTTGAGTAGCGTAGCGCCGGCGCTCATAAGTTCTCTCCTTTTGTCACAGTCCACCATTGGCAAGGGTTCAGTATTTTAATCGCATGACGGGGGCCGACCCCGGCGTCAACTGCAGAGTTCATCAATATATCAACGAACGGCTCCTCGGAGCGGTCGTGGCCGAGCAAGATCACCGGCAGCCCGCGCAAGGCAAGATCCTGGGCCACGTGGTAGCCGGCCTCACCGGTCACGATGACATCTGCGCCCGCGGTGATGGCAAGCTCACCAAAATCGCCGAGGGAGCCGCCCAGAATGGTGACGGTGCGGCACGGGTGATCGGCTTCGCCCCATACGCGCGGATCGCTGTCATAGGCCGTGGCGGCACGGTTGGCGAGTTCGCGTAGGTTGCAGGCGTCATGAAGGGTCGCGAGTGCGCCCAGACCGGTGAGCTCGGGCTCGTTCATATGCTCCAGTGAGCTCATGGGCTCAGCGCCCAGTAACTCACTCAGGCGAACGCGCGCTTCGTGCGAGCGGTCTAGGTTGGTGTGAAGCGAGATGATGCTCACACCGCAACGAGCTGCCTCGTACAGCGCAGCGCTGCACTGGGGACGCGCGGAATCGGCCGGGCAAAAGGCCTCGGGAGCCTTGATATAGATGGGATGATGCGTCAGCAGCACGTTGGCGCCGGCTTCTTGGGCGCGGCGAACATTAGCCTCGGTCGCATCGAGTGCGCAGGCAACGCCGGTGATCTCCGCGGCCGGATCGCCAACGGAGAGTCCTACGTGATCCCAGCCCTCGGCGTCCGCCTTGGGATAGCGCGCAAGCAGGGCGCGCTCGAGTTCGGCGACGATCATGCGGCGCCTACGATCGAGAGCAGCGTCTGGGCAAACTCGTCCAGATCGTCGGGATTCACGCGGTCATCAAAGGAAATGCGCAGTGCGCCCAATGCCTGCTCGCGACCGATGCCCATCGCGCTTAAAACATGGCTCGGGTCCATGCTGCCGCTCGAGCACGCCGATCCTGCCGATACCTCAAAGCCGGCGGCGTCGAGCTTGACGATGAGCTCCTCGGAGTCCATGCCGTCAATGTAGATCGAAACCATACCCGGCAGACGATCGGCCTTCGTGTAGTCGCCCATCGTGGCGTGAATGCGCAGGTGGGCCGTAAGCGTGGCGTAGAGCTTGTCGGAAAGGGTTTGCAGCGTCGCACGCTCCTGGGCCACATGGGGCGCCAGCGTGCGGGCGGCAGCGGCAAAGGCCAGCTGCGTGCGCAGGTCCTGCGTGCCGGCACGACGACCGGCCTCCTGTCCGCCGCCAAAGATGCGCGGGCGCAGCGGCGTGCGGTTCTTAAGGTAGAGCGCGCCGGATGCCACGGGGCCACCGATCTTGTGCGCGGCAACGGTCATGGCGTCAACTCCCAGCTCGGTGACATCGAGCGGAATATGCAGATACCCCTGGATGGCATCGGTGTGGATCAGGGCGCCGGCGGCGTGTGCGGCAGCGGCAAGCTCCCGGATGGGCTGCACCACGCCGGTCTCGTTGTTGGCAACCATAATGCTCACGAGCGCCACGTCGTCGCCTAGCAGCTCGACAAGCGCGGCAGGCTCAATGTAGCCCATGCGGCAGGGCTGCACCAGGTCGACGGTAAATCCGGCGGCACGCAGCAGCGGCAGGTTGTCCAGAATCGAATCGTGCTCGATGGCCGAAACGATTACACGATCGCGCTTGCGATCGCGCTGACGAGCGCCCTCGGCAAGACCGAGCAGCGCCAGCTGGTTGGCTTCGGTGCCGCCGTTGGTCAGGACAATCTCGGACGGGCGGACGCGCGCGCCAAAGCTGCGGGCAATCTCGCGACGTGCAACCTCCAGACGCGCGGCGGCTTTGCGGCCAAGCGAGTGTAGCGAGTTGGGGTTGACGCCGGCAAGCTCGCTGTCGTCGTACTCGCGCTGCGCAAGGAGCGCCTCGGCGCGCATGGGCGTCGAGGCGGCATAGTCAAGATTAACGGGTATGCGGTTTTGACCTGCGGTCATAAGGGTTTATGCCTCCTGTGCGGCCTCGTTGCCCAGCTTCTGCAGCAGCGCAACCTCGGCAGCGGGATCTTGGGACTTAAATACGGCGGAGCCGGCCACCAGGACATCGGCACCGGCCTTGACGACCTCGGCGATGTTTTTGGAAGAGATGCCGCCGTCGACCTCGATCATGGGCGACACGCCGTGGCGCTCGCACATGGCTTTGAGCTCGTGGAGCTTGGCGATGGTGCCCGGGATAAAGCTCTGGCCGCCAAAGCCGGGGTTCACGCTCATCAGCAGCACCATATCGACGACGTTGATGATGCTCTCGAGCACGCACACGGGGGTGGCGGGGTTGAGCACCACACCGGCCTTGACGCCGCGCTGCTGAAGATGCGTGAGCGTGCGGTGCAGGTGCGTGGAGGCCTCATAGTGCACGGTGATCATGTCGGCACCGGCGTCGGCGTACCAATCGACCGTCTCGTCGGGGTTCGATACCATCAGGTGCGCGTCGACCGGCACGTCGGTGGAGCGCTTGACGGCCTTGAGGATGTCAACGCCAAAGGTGAGGTTGCCGGTAAAATGACCGTCCATAACGTCAAAGTGCACGTAATCGGCGCCGGCGATCTTGTCGAGCTCGCCCTTGAGGTTGGCCATGTCGGCCGAAAGGACGGACGGAGCGATTTTGATGGAACCCATGGTAGTAGCCTTTCTGCGCTAGTCGTTGAGTCCGTAGAACTCTTGAGAGGGGACGCGGTCGGTAAGAATCTCGAGCGCCCTATCCAAAGTAACACCGTTGTAGAGCGTTTGCTCCACGGCAAAGGTGAGCGGAATGTCTACGCCCAGTGAACGGGCAAGCTCGCTGACGCTGCGGGCCGCGACGGCGCCCTCAACCACCATATGCGTGCGCGTCTGATACTCGTCGAGCGACACGCCGTGGGCAAACTCGTAGCCAAAGGTGCGGTTGCGCGAGTGCTCCGAGGTGCAGGTGGCAATGAGGTCGCCCATGCCGGCAAGTCCCATGCAGGTCATAGCTTGACCGCCGCGGGCATGCACCAGACGGCTAATCTCGGCCAGGCCGCGCGTCATGATGAGGGCGAGCGTGTTGTCGCCGGCACCGGTGCCGGCGGAGATGCCGCACACGATGGCGATGACGTTTTTCATAGCGCCGCAAACCTCGACACCGGTCATGTCTTGCGACAGATAGATGCGGAAGGCTGTGGATAGGAGCAGGTCCTTAAAGGTCTCCCCTATCTGCGGATCTTTGCTGGCGATGACGGCGGCAGAAAGTCCACCGCGGCAGATCTCCTCGGCATGGTTGGGGCCCGAGAGCGCCGCTACGCGCGTCTCGTTGCCAATCTCGCGGGCGATGACCTCGCTCATGAGCAGGCCGGATTCGGGCTCAATACCCTTGGTGAGGCAAAGCACCGGGGTATCGGCGGCGATAAAGGGCGCGGCCTGGTGGCACACGCTGCGAAGGTGCGTCGAAGGAACGGCGAAGATGATGGCCTCGGCGCCGTCGATCGCCTGGGTCAGATCCGTCGTGGCAACGACGTTGCCGGGCAGCTCGTAGCCCACAAGGTAGCGGGGGTTGCGGTGTTCGCCATTGATGCCGGCGGCCGTCTGCTCGCTGTGGGCCCACATGGTCACGCGCTCGGCTCGCGCGGCGGCGAGGCCGGCGACGGCGGTTCCCCAGGAGCCGGAGCCAATCAGCGCAACATTCATGACTCTCTCCTACTTATCGTCGGGCTCGGTGACGCGCTTGGTAAACGAGAGCTTGGACTCCTTACCGGTCATGAGCTTTTTGATGTTCGCACGATGGGCCCACACCACGGTGATGCCGATCATCGCCATGCAAAACTTAAGTCCCAGGCTGCTGTACGGAAAGACCGCGCAGGCAGCGATGGGAAGACCGATGGCAGCGGCAAGCGAGCCCACCGACACAAACTTGGTGATGGCGACGGCCACGATAAACATGCCCAGCAGCGACAGGCCAATAGGCCAGTACCAGGCGAGGATGACACCCAGACCAACTGCGATACCCTTGCCGCCATGGAAGTTGAGGTAGGGCGAGAAGATGTGGCCCCATACGGCTGCCAGACAAATGACGCCGAGCATCCAGTCGCCGGGGGCTCCGGGCGCCATGATGTTCGGCGGAAATCCATAGCCCACGCTCGCGATGAGCGGACGGGCGATGACAACGCAGATGGCGCCCTTAAGGCAGTCGAGCAGCAGCGTGAGCGCGGCCACCTTGGGGCCGGCCACACGCAGGGCGTTGGTGGTGCCGATGTTACCGGAGCCCGCCTTGCGGATGTCCGTGTGGTTGAACACGCGGCCCAGAATCAGGCCAAACGGAATCGCCCCGATAAAGAACGAGACCACGGCGCAGATGGCGGTCAGCAGAATCGGATTATGCATCCTTTTGCTCCTTCTTCCTAAAGAAGAGTCTAATGGGCGTGCCGGCAAAATCGAAGGTCGAGCGCATGCGGTTCTCGATGTAGCGCTGATAGGTGTCGTTGACCAGATCGCTGTGGTTGACGAAGAACGTGAACGTCGGCGGGTTGACGCCCGTCTGGGTCACGTAGTGCATGCGCAGGCGGCGCTTGCCGTCCACCACGGTATGACCGAACTCGCGCAGATCGGTGAGGAACGTGTTGAGGCGCGAGGTGCTGATCTTTTGCGAGCGCGTCTTTTCGGCGGCGTCGACCATCGCCCAGATCTTCTCGACGCTGCGGCCAGTGAGGGCAGAGATGCGCAGGTACTGGGCCCAGGGAGCCATGACGCCCAGACGGCGGTCGATGGTCTCCATGCAGGCCTCGCGCTTACGGTCATCGTCGAGCAGATCCCACTTGTTGAGCAGCACAACGATGGCGCAGCCGCGCTCGATGGCAAGACCCATGACCTTCTGGTCCTGCTCGGTAACGCCCACGGAGGCGTCGACGACGAGCAGCGCCACGTCGGCGCGGTCGATGGCGCGCAGGCCGCGAACCATGGAGTAGTACTCGATGTTCTCGTACACGGTGCTCTTCTTGCGAATGCCCGCGGTGTCGACCATGCGGTAGTGCTTGCCGTTGCGCTCGACGACCGTGTCGATGGCGTCGCGCGTGGTGCCGGCAATGTTGGACACGATAGAGCGGTCGGCGCCCAGGATGCGGTTGAACAGCGACGACTTACCGGCGTTGGGACGGCCGATGATGGCGACGTTCAGCGCGTCGGGGAACTCATCGGCGACCTCGTCCTCTTCCTCCGGAAGCAGGGCCACGATGTCATCGAGCAGGTCGCCCGTGCCGTGGCCATGCAGGGCCGAGAGCGGCGTGGGCTCGCCGATGCCGAGCGAATAGAACTCCCAGATGCTGTCGTTTTCGCGATCGGGGTTGT
This sequence comes from uncultured Collinsella sp., assembly GCA_902467875.1. Taxonomy (GTDB): domain Bacteria; phylum Actinomycetota; class Coriobacteriia; order Coriobacteriales; family Coriobacteriaceae; genus Collinsella. Next base: position 13,711 of record CABQWP010000032.1, read on the forward strand.
CGAGCTTGTTCACCAGCAGAAAGACCGGCTTGTCGCAGCGCTTGAGCATGCGGGCGACCGACTCGTCCTCCTCGGTGACGCCGGTGCGGCCGTCGACCACAAACAGGATGACGGCGGCTTCCTCGGCGGCGGCGAGCGCCTGGTCGCGGATGGACGTGGCAAACATGTCGTCGCTCTTGAGCGGCTCGATACCGCCCGTGTCGACGATGGTGAACTCACGACCGTTCCAATCGGCCGTGTGATACGAGCGGTCGCGCGTGACGCCGCGGGACTCGTGGACGATGGCGTCCGAGGTCTGGGCCAGGCGGTTAACGAGCGTGGACTTGCCCACGTTGGGGCGTCCGACGACGGCGACGATAGGTTTCATCTGCTCTCCTTTAATGGGTAGGGTCAGTGGAATTAGTAGAGTCGGCAGGCACAATGCCAAGGATGTGTTCCAGGGTATCGAGCAGCTCATGCGGCATGGTCGACACCACATGAACCTCGGCGCCGCGACTGGTAAGGCTTGCGAGTAAATCGTCACGATGATACTCGTCAAGCGTCATGCCGTCAGCGTTGAACATGAGCTTAGGCACAAAGAGCATAACCCCCGACAGGTCTTGGGGCAGCTGCTCCAAGATGTCACACGCGACGATGAGGCCGGTCACGTCCACATTGCCGCCAAAGTAGCGGTTCTTGATGGCTGTGACGGTGCCGGCGAGACCATACGGCGACTCCACAAAGCGCGCCACGGTGTCGCGTGCGCTGGCGCCTGAGAGACATAGAAGCCGCTGGTTGCGGGCGGCGACGGCCTCGCGGACGCGGGCCAGACGCTCGGCGTCGGTAGTCAGCACGTCGTCGGTCTCGTCCAGATACGAGCGGATCATGCCGATGCCGTCGTAGTACTGCGGGTAACCGTCGTAAAAGTCTGCCTCGGGAGGATCGATGCCGGCGTCCAGATAGAACTCGTCGCTCATCTGGAAGGTGTGGCGGCCAAAGCGTTCGTAGGCACGATCCTGGTAGGGACGGATCATGGCAATGGTCTCGCGTGCTAGCTCGGGCTTGTCGCTGTAGGACCAGCTAAAACGGTTCTGATGCTTGGTAAAACCGAGCGGCACAATGCCCAGGCTTGTGATTTGCTCGTGCTCCTCGCAAAAGCGCAGGGTCTTTTCCAGCTCCTCGCCGTCGTTCATGCCGGGGCACAACACGATCTGCGCGTGAATCTCGATGCCGGCGGCCATGATGGCCTCGAGCACATCCATGCCGCGCTGGGCGTTGCGGCCCATCATGCGTCGGCGGACATCGGGGCTCACGGCGTGGACCGACACGTTCATGGGGCTCATGTTGCGTTGGATGACGTTTTGCACGTCCTCGTCGGTAAGGTTCGTGAGCGTGACAAAGTTGCCCTGCAAAAAGCTCAGGCGGTAGTCGTCGTCGCGAATGTAGAGCGTGGAGCGGCCGCCCTTGGGCAGCATCGTCATAAAACAGAACACGCAGGCGTTTACACAGGTGCGCATGCCGTCGAAGATGGGGCCATCGAACTCAAGGCCCCAGTCCTCTCCCGGGAAGCGGTCGAGCTCGACTGGGGTGACGCTGTTGTCGCGCGGGTCGAAAACCTCGAGGTCGACGGTGTCGTCGTCTGCCTCCCAGAGCCACACGATCATGTCGGTGAGCTGCTCGCCGTTGACCGTGAGCACGCGCATGCCCGGCTCGATACCCACATCCCATGCGGGCGATTCGGGACGCACGTTCTTTACGAGCGCGCCCTCACCCGGCTCGGGGTCGCGGCTGCGCCCGTAATCGGCCACCTCGGCGGCGTATGCGGGTACGGTCTGGTCCATGGTTAGCGGTAAAGCTCCTTGATGCGCTCGACGGCGCGCTCGATGTGTTCTTGCGGGGTGGAGGCTCCGGCGGTGATGCCGATGTGGTGAGCGTCGGTAAACCACGCGCCCTGGAGCTCGGAAGCTTCCTCGATGTGATGCGTGTGCTCGCAGGCGTCTGCGCAAATTTGAGCCAGGCGGCGGGTGTTGCCCGAGTTCTTGCCGCCCACGACGACCATGCAGTCGCAGCGGTTGGCAAGTGTGGCTGCTGCCTGTTGACGCTCACTCGTGGCGGCGCAGATGGTGTTGATCACACGCAGCTCCTGTACGCGCGGGGTGATAGCGGCCACGACCTCGGCGAGGTTCTGCGCGGTCTGGGTGGTCTGTACAACCAGACCCACCTTGCCCTTGAGCGATAGGGCATCGGCGTCGGCGGCACAGCTCACGACCTGCGCGTCATTGCCGGCGTGGCCTAGAATACCCTCGACCTCTGGGTGGCCCGGCTCGCCCACGACGATCACGCGGTAGCCTTCGCGCACCAGGCGCTCGGCCGCCACATGAACCTTCTTCACGTAGGGGCAGGTGGCGTCGACCACGTTGTGGCCGCGTTCACGAGCGGCATCGATGACCTGCGGCACCACGCCGTGGGCGCGGATGATCACGGTGCCGGTTGCGGCGTCGTCCAGGGTTTCGGCCAAGCCAACGCCTGCCTCAGCGAGCTCGCGTACCACGATGGGGTTATGGATGAGCGGCCCCAAGGTATGGACCTGAGCGCACTCACCTGCCTGCGGCGCGGCGGCCAGCGCCATATCGAGCGCACGCTGTACGCCGTAGCAAGTGCCGGCGTGTGCGGCGATCTCGATGGTAGGCGCGGTTGTCTGGTCGGACGTAGTCGCGGCGGTGTTCGTCACGTTCTCGCTCATGGCTAGAACCTGCCCGGATGCTCGGCGCACAGATCGTCTCGCATGGCGTAGACGCGGTTCATGGCCTCGGACTCAAACCAAGCCAGGCGCTCAGTGCGCTTAAGCCCGGCCGGTGCGTCGGAAAGCGAGACGGCCTTGCCGGCGCGGATCCAGCACTTCTTGGGACGCATAATCTTTTTGCCCGCGGGCGTGATGTCGGACCAGCCGCAGATGGCGAGCGGGTTCACAGGTGCCTTGCCCATCTGAGCGATGAGCGCAAAACCGCCGTGGACCTCGGGCTTGATCTCGCGCGAGCGGATGCGCGTGCCCTCGGGGAAGATCAGAACGTCCTCGCCGCGCTGCAGCGCATGCTGGGCGGCGCGCAAGCACTTCATATCGGCAGTACCACGCTCCACGGGGATGCCGCCAACGCGGCTAAAGGCCCAGCGCACAATCTTGCTCTTGGCGAACTCGGACTTAAAGATGGGACGAATGCGGCGCCCCCCAAAGAACAGCGCCGTCTCCACGGCCAAGAGCTCGGCCATCGAGGTGTGGTTGCAGATGACCACGCTTCCGCGGCCTTCTTGGCGCTCAAACAGCAGGTCGGCGTCCTCGACCTTCCAGCGCCACATGAGCTTGGAGAAGGCCCAAAGGATGGCCATAACCGCGACGACAGTGCCGCGGATGAGCGCCGGGAACTCGGCGTAGGGGGCGTTGTAATAGTCCTCGGGCGTCTGCTTAAACAGGCGCATGGGCTACCTCCTTTGGTTAATGAGGTCCTCGATTATCGAGACGACCTCGTCGATGGTGTGGGCGGTGGAGTCGACGTGCACGGCGTCCTCGGCGGGCACGAGCGGGGCGACCTCGCGGCTGCTGTCGAGCTTGTCGCGCTGCTTAAGGGCGTCGAGGGTCTCGTCGACCTCGGCCTCGAGCTGCTCGGACGTGAGCGGCTGGGCGTCGTTTTGGTGACGCTGCAGCACGCGGCGGCGGGCGCGCTCACGCGGGTCGGCGGTCAGGAAGACCTTGACCTGCGCGTTGGGGAACACGACGGTACCGATGTCGCGACCCTCGGCCACGATATCGCGGTCCTCGGCGGCGCGGCGCTGGTGGATGAGCATGGCGGCGCGCACGCCCGGATAGGCCGAGACCTTGGACACGTTGGCGTCGACCTGCGGGGTGCGGATGGCGGCCGAAGCGTCCTGGCCGTCAATGGTCAGGCGCGTGTCCTCGCCGGTGCCGTTGGTAAAGCGGATCTCGATTTGCTCGGCGAGGGCGTCGATTGTCGCCTCGTCGTCCAAATCGATGCCACGGTCGAGCGCGGCGAAGGTGACGGCGCGATACATGGCGCCCGTGTCGAGCTTGTTAAAGCCCAGCTGGCGGGCGATCTCCTTGGCGATGGTGGACTTGCCGGAACCGGCGGGGCCGTCGATGGCGACGATCATGCAATGCTTCCTTTCGATGGGTGACGTGCTGGTATGGTTCGCGGGCGTTGGGGCGCGGCGGGTTGCCTAGCCCGTGTAGCGCTCGCGGTAGGTGTTACGCTTGGGTGCGGAGCCGTGGCTGCCGTGGTGACGCGTGCGGCTGGCGGGCGTGTCTTGGGGCTTGCCGCCGTTGCGCTTGGAGCTCGCCTGCTTGGGCGGGATGCCGCCGCCTTTGAGGATCTGCACCTCGCGGTCGGTGAGCTCGCGCCACGAGCCCTTGGCCACGCCCTCGAGCTCCAGGCCGGCAAAGTTGCAGCGGTGCAGACGGATCACCGGGTGGTGGATCTTGCTCAGCATGCGTTTGACCTGATTCTTGCGGCCCTCGCGGATGATGACCTCGACGGCAGTGGTGCCGGGCTTGACGCCTTGCGGCGCCACTGCCTCGGCCTCGCGCGCGTTAATGACACGGCAGATTGCCGGCTGGCACAGGCCGTCGTCGAGCTCGATGCCACGGCGGAGCGGTTCTAGATCGCAGTCGGTCAGTTGCCCGTCCACGAGTGCCTGGTAGGTCTTATAGACATGCTTGCTGGGGTGCAGCAGGTCCTGCGACAGGTCGCCGTCGGTGGTAAAGAGTAAAAGGCCCGTGGTGTCGCGGTCCAGGCGACCCACCGGGAAAAGTCCCGGAAAGCGGTCGCGCGGGACCAGATCAGCCACGCAAGGGCGCTCCTGCGGGTCGCTCATGGTGGTGAGGTAGCCGGTCGGCTTGTAGAGCATCAGGTACACGGCGCCCTGGTTGAGCTTGACGGGCATGCCGTCGACCTCAATATGATCGCGGTCGACATCGACTTTGGTGCCCAGCTCGGTCGCGACCTGGCCGTTGACGGTCACGCGGCCAGCGGTCATCAGGTCCTCTGAGCCGCGGCGGCTCGCCACGCCCGCGCGTGCCAAAAAACGCTGCAGGCGCATGGTGTGCGGATAGACGGGCTGGGCGTCGGTTGCGGGTACTGCGTTGCCCATGGCGCGCGTCTCCCCTACTTCGTTAGTCCTCGTCATGCAATTCCTCCGAGGTCTCGTCGACGACCGGGGTTTCCAAGTCCTCGACTGCCTCAACATCTTCAACATCGGTATCGAGCAGTTCGCGCTCTTCGTCCAGGTCCTCGGCTTGCTCCTCGAGCGTGGACTGAATACTGCGGCCGCTCAGACGCTCGCGGATAAACTGGCGCGACTGCTCGTCGGGGGCAAACTGCTCCAGGTCGGGCAGATCGCGGGTGGAGCGCAGACCGAACTTTTCCAAGAAGGCGTTGGTCGTGCCGTAGATGATGGCCTGACCGCGCTGGGGGTCGCGGCCGAGCTCACGCACCAGGCCCTTGTCGACGAGCGATGCGATGACGCCGTCGGAGTTGACGCCGCGTATGCCCTTGACCACCTCGCGCGTCACAGGCTGGTGGTAGGCGATGACGGCCAGGGTTTCGAGCGCCGCTTGCGACAACTTTTGCGTATCCCAGCTCAGCACGTAAGCCTCGACCACATCGTGGTAGGCGGGGTGCGTAAACAGGCGCCAGCCGCCGGCGACCTCGCGCAGCTGAAAGCCACGGTTGGCCTCCTCGTACTCAACCTTGAGCTCGGCGAGCAGCGACGCGCACTCGCCGGGGGCGATATCCAGCGCGCCGGCCAGCGCGGGCGCGCTCACCGGGTCGCTCGACACCAGCAGCAGCGCCTCGAGGGCACCTTTGAGGCTGTTTGCCTCTAGCGTGGAAAGGGTTGACATGGTTGGTCGCTCCTATTCGGTGAGCTCGGGGCCCTCGCCGGGCACGTAGGCCTCGGCGCCCTCGACGCGGTTGATGCAGATGGTTCCGAAGATCTCGTCCTGGCTCAGCGTGAGCGAGCCGCGCTTGGCGAGCTCGAGCATGGCCAGGAAGGTGACGACGAGCTGCTCGGTGGTGGCGTCGCCGTCCAGCAGCTCGCGGAAGGTGCAGGTTTGGTGCGCCATGGTAAAGCGGTCGACCGAGGCCACCGTCAGGTCGAGCGGCACGCGATGCGGTGCCACGTGCTCGGCCTCCAGCAGGAAGGTCTGGCGCTTGCCGTCCAGGTCGGCGCAGATGACGGCGAGGCCGCGCAGGGTGATGCCGGCCAGGTAGTCGGGCATGAAGCCCAAGAACTCGGGGTCGGGGCCGGCCACGCGCGGATGCATGCGGCTCTCGGCCTGCATGCGCGCGCCAAGGGCCGCCGCCGCGCCCTTAAACTGCTTGTAGGCAATCAGGCGCTGGATCAGGACCTCGCGCAGGGCGTCGCCGTCGAGCGTACTGAGCTCCTCGAGGTCTTCATCGTCCTCGTCATCATCGTCTGTCTTGCGCGGGGCTTCCTGGGGCACCAGCGAGGCAGCCTTGATGTCCAAAAGGGTTGCCGCGACCAGCAAAAAGTCGCTCGCCACGTCCAGGTCCAGCGCCTCGATGCGCTCGGCCTCGGCAAGGTATTGTTCGGCCACCTCGCTGATCGAGATGGCGCCGATATCAACTTTTTGGCGGGTTACCAGCTGCAGCAGCAGGTCGAACGGTCCGCTGTAGACCTGCGTCGACACGCGATACGACATCTTCGACCTCCTTTGACGGCGCCTTCGCGGCGCGGTTTGGGTGCATGTTGCGACCGTTTTGCACGGTCGACCTGTAAGTTTACCTTAGATGCCGGCGATTGCGAAGTTGAGCAGCCACTCAGCCAGCGGATACACGGTAACGTCGAAATAGCGGCCGATTACATCGATGCCGGTCCACATAGGCAGCAGGTATAGAACCAGGATGAGTATGGGCATAGCGTATTGCTGCAGACGGTAATAGTTGTTGAGCGCCGTGCCCTTGAGGAAGGGCACGATGATCGACGAGCCATCAAGCGGCGGAATCGGAATGAGGTTAAAGAACGCGAGCGACAGGTTGACCACGATAAACGTGACGCCGAAGTTCATGATCTGCGACGCCACGGCAAAGGACATGCTGGCGTAGAGATTGCCGTACGTTGCGTGCATGAGGGCGGCCGCGAGGCATGCGAGTGCGATGTTCGACGCGGGGCCGGCCACGCTCACCAGGACCTCGTCGCGCTTGGGGTGCTTGAGGTTGTTGAGGTAGACGGGCACGGGCTTGGCAAAGGCGAACACCGGGCCACCGGCGGCAAGCATAAGCAGCGGCAGGATGATGGTGCCAAACGGGTCGATATGGTTGAGCGGGTTGAGCGACACGCGGCCGCGCGAACGCGCCGTCTTATCGCCGAGTGCCCAGGCTGCGGCGGCGTGTGCGCTCTCGTGGATCACGATGCCGACGATAACGGCAACGGCGCTGGCAAGCAAGTTCATCAGGTAGCTGCTGGACATGGCGCTCCTCTAGCGGACGCGGCGCGAGGCGCGCGTGAGCAGGTAGTCGGCCACAAACAGGATGACGGCCACGATGGCGTAATCCAGGCGGAACACGCCACCAAAGGGCGATGTGATGATGCCGTAGCCGGCGATGGCGCTCGGCAGCGTGCGTGAAAGCTCAACGACAAAGCCCACGATCTGCAGCTTGGCGGTGAGGCCGCTAAAACACAGCAGCACGGTCATCGCGCTCATAAAGATGCCGCAGATGCGACAGGCGATGGCGATGATGCTCATCGCCACAGCAGCGGCCTTACGAGAGTTCACGCGCGGTCTCCTCTTCGATCTGGGTGGAAAGTTCGAGCCATTCATCCTCGAGCTTGGGAAGCTCTTGCTTAAGGCCGTTATATTCCCCCAGCGCGGCGTTGAACTTGTCCTGATCGGCATAAAGCTCTTCGCTGGCCATCAATTCCATAAGCTCGTCATAGCGGGCGCGCTTTTTGTCGAGTTCCGTCTCGATCTTCTTGAGCTGGTTGCGCACGCCCTTGAGCTTTTTGTTGAGCGCAGCACGGGCCTGGGCCTCGGCACGCTTTTGCTCCTTGGTCTTCTTGCCCTCGACCGGCTTGGGAGCGGCGGCGGGCGCATCGGGCTGGGCCGCGGTGACTTTGGCGGACTTGGCCGTGGCCAGCGCACTCTCCCCTGCCGCCTCGGCGGCGGCGCGGGCCGCGAGGTCCTCGCGCTTGTAGAGGTAGTAGTCGTAGTCGCCGTCGTAGACCGTGACCTTGCCATCGCGGATGTCGATCACGCGGTTGGCAACGGCGCGCACCAGGTGCTCGTCGTGGCTGATCAGCACGATGGTGCCGGGGAAGTTTTGCAGGGCGTTCTCGAGCATGTCCACCGAGTCGATGTCCAGGTGGTTAGTGGGCTCGTCCAGGCACAGGAGCGCCTCGGGGGCCACGAGCATCTTGGCCAGTGCCAGACGCGCCTTTTCGCCGCCGGAGAGGACGCGTACCTGCTTTTCGATGGAATCGTTGTCGCTAAACAGGAAGGCGCCCAGCAGGCTGCGCTGTTGCGGCACGGTCCACTTTGGCGTGACGGTGTCGATCTCTTGCAGGACGGTGTTGGACTCGGTCATGCCCTCGAGCGCGTGCTGGGCATAGTAGGCCACACCCACGTTGGTGCCCAGATCGCGGGTGCCGGTGGTGGGCGGCTCCAGGCCGGCGAGGATCTTCATGAGCGTGGACTTGCCGACGCCGTTGGGGCCGACGAGCGCCACGTGCTCGCCGCGGTAGAGCTTGAGGTCGATGTCACTGTAGATGTGCTTATCGCCGTATGACTTGGAGACGCCCTCGAGGCCCACGACCATGTCGCCGGAGCGCGGCGGGTCGGGGAACTTAAAGTCGATGTGCTTGTGGCCCTCGGGCAGGATGACGAGCTCCTTTTTGATCTGCTCGATCTTGCGGATACGCTCCTGGGCCTGGGCTGCCTTGGTGGGCTTGTAGCGGAACTTGTCAACGAAGACCTGCATGTGGGCGATGTCGCGCTCCTGAGCGGCACGCTTGGCGCGCATCTGCTCCAGGTTGTCCTCGCGCTGCTTGAGGTAGCTGCTGTAGTTGCCGGTGTAGGTGGTCACGCGACGGTTTTCGAGCGCGGCGACGTGGTCGACGCAGGCGTCCATGAAGGCGCGGTCGTGGCTGACGATGAGTACGGCGCCGTCGTAGTTGGCGATAAAGCCGCGTAGCCTAACGAGTAT
>CABQWP010000033.1 GCA_902467875.1 uncultured Collinsella sp.
CGAGATAGCCCTCCTGGTCGAAATGCATGATCTCGATCTTCTCGGTTTCCTTCATTTGTCTCTCCTTTCTGGGGTTGTCTTCACATCCCCCATGCCAACGGGCATCAAACCCGCTTACATTCCGTAACACTCGGCCGCTTTGGCCTTAAGCGCATTGACTGATTCTTCGTAGCCCTCTGCCTTGACCTCCATTTGCTTGGAGACGGCATCAAGATACGGGTGCACGTCCCATGACTTCAGACGCTCGGCGATCATTGCCGCAATCGTCTGGAAGAACACCAAATTGGGAATTGCGCTGAGCAGCGGAGCCACCTGAGGCACCGCAACCTCGTGAGCCTTACCCCTGGGATGGGCCGTGAGCAGCACCGTTTTTGTCGTAACGTTCGATAGCGCATCGGCGATATTCGCAAGACGCTCCGACCCCTGCGGATCGTCGACGATAAACACCAGATAGCCCGGAACGATCTGCATCTCGGGACCGTGGACGAACTCCTCGCCTTCGTGATGCATGGCAGGAATCTTGATGGTCTCGCTCAGCTTGAGGGCCGCCTCTTCGGCAACGCCATAGTTGGGGCCGTTGCCGACGACCATGGCGGGCGTGTGCTCAGAAAGCTCGAGCATGTGGTCTTGGACATATGCCTCGGCGGTCTTGCACATTACGGCATTGGCCTGGATGGCCTCGCGCAGGTCGTCAAGACGCTGGGTGACGCCTTTGGCGTCAACCGTTCCGCGCGCCTGACCGCCGTAAATACCAAAAAGCACCAGATACTCAACGAGAACCTCGACGCCCAGAGTTACAAAGTCCACCGACTCGACGCCCACACCGTAGTCAAGAACGATGTCAGCGTGCTCCTTGATGGGTGCCTCGACGTTTGCCGTGAGCGCAACTGCAGCCATATCGTGTGCGCGCATGTAATCGAGCGCCGCGATCGTATTGGTCGAATAGCCGCTCTGCGAAACGGCAATGTTGAGCGCATGCTGCGGATAGGTGTGTTCAAAATCGACGAAGGCCTCGGGCGTCACAACGGACACCTGCATCTGCAGCGCATCTTGCAGGTAATCGCGGGCGCAATCGGCGGCATGGCGCGACGAACCCGAAGCAACGATGCGCAGCGCGTCAAAAGAACCGGACTGGAAAATATCAACGAGCTGCGCTACCAGCTCAGACGAACGCTCGAGGTTCTCCCCCATACGCACATGGGCAAGCTGAACGTAATCGAGCATCTTCATCGTCTCACCTCGTTACAAATCATTAGTATTTGATACCAATCACAGTTACAGGTTACGGCTTTTTGATACCTCTTTGTCGATTAATTTATCCCCATCGGCGAACGGTCGATTTTGAGCCATGTAAGGTTGTATATACAGTCGGTCAAATTGCCCAAACAGACCGGCTGTTACCGCGCGCGATGCAAAGCCCCAGCTAGTACGTATAGGTGTAGCCGCCCGTATCGCCACGATTGAAGGACTTTACATACTCGATAGCCTGACCGCTCGCGTCATAGCTCACGCATTCCAAAAGCAAAACAAGATCGCCCTGTTCCAGTCCAAGGAAGCCGGCATCTCGTGCGCCCAGCGCTTCGATATCGAGCTTTTCCTGTGCCATGACTGGCTTTCGGCCCAGCATCTCATAGGTCTCGTACAAACTGAAGACCGACACGTCAATATCTTCGATGGTTGGGAACAGCAGGCAGGGAATCAGCGCCGTCTCAATCGATACGGGGCTACCGTTTATGCAGTTCAGGCGTCGAACGGAATAGAGCAGGTCGTCCTCGGCGATGCCAAACAGGTCGGCGTAATATGGCCCCACATAACGCTTGGAACGCGCGAGAATACGGACGGACGGCTCGCCGCCCGAAGCACGGACCGATTCACGGAAACCGACCGTGCGTTCAAAAAAAGCAGGTACTTTCTGCGCCACAAAGGCACCTTTTCCCCGAACACGGCGAATCTGCCCGCGCCGAACCAGCTCATCGACAGCGCTTCGGATGGTCAAGCGTGTCGTACCAAATTCCTCGGCGAGGTCTTTTTCGGACGGAATCATGGAACCCGTGGGATATGCACCGCGCTCGATACGTTCCTCGATGCAGCGTCGAATGCGCATATAAACCGGGGTGGCATCTACTGTTTCAGCCATTGTTCACCTGCCACGCTCCTCATGCCGTTCTCTTCGCCGTTATCGGCAAAGCGGAACTTTGTGGGCAAAATCACCGATTTGCAATGCTCCACAAAACGCATGTCCTTATCAAATTCGATCGAGCTCTCATAGAACACCGGCGTTCCCTCTTCTTGCTGGAGCAGCTCGGCCTCTTCGACGTTCAAACGCGAGATGGAGATATGCTCACGTCCATGCTCAACGCGCACGCCACCTTCTTTGAGCAAGACATCGTAAAGGCTCTCGCACTCAAAATCGTGCTCGGGAAGCGATGGGCACAGGGACAGGTTAACGTGAGCGGTCTCGATTGACGCCGGCTCGCCCTCAATAAGTCGAACGCGCTGCATGCGGAGCAAGGGAGCGCCTACAGCCACCCCAAGCTTGTCGGCAAGCGCCTCATCCGCCTCGATGGTCCCGGTGGAAACCAGACGAGAAGAGGGGTGCAGGCCGGCAGTCCGCACAGCATCGGAAAAGTTATACGTTTCCTGGAAGATGTTCAGCGGCTTGGGAGGACACACATACGTGCCCGATCCGCGACGGCTCTCGAGCGTTCCACACGAGATAAGCCGCGTGATACCGGCACGCAACGCCGTACGCGAAACGCCAATCTCTTCGCACAGCACGCGCTCGGCCGGCAGGCGATCGCCGCCGGCAAGCTGATGGTGCTGGATATACCAAAGAATTCCCTCAACAGCACGATCTTTGGGGGGAATTGCATAAGATTCGCCTGCCATTGCACAGACTCCTCATTCAGAAACGTATGCCGCCAAAATTAGGCCAGCCCTCCCATGGCATCAAATTCTGCCTTGATCTTCTCGGCGACATTCCGATACGACTTATATAGACTTGAATCGCGTTTGACTTCGTCGGTCATAACGGGAATCTCTAATTTGGAAACCTCGTCTTTTCCCGTCTGAACCGCCACAACAACGCCCATACCAAGACACATATTACGCTTGGCAGCGTTTATTTTCGCCGCCTTGGCAGGATTTGCCAGGATACGCTGGGCAAATTCCTGTTTAGAGACCGCTTCTTCGGCCTCCGGATCGCCCGCCTCGGCCACTTCGCACTGCAACACGTCCGCATAGTCAAAAATCTTCGGCTCGCCGCCGCGCTGATGCACGGCCCACTTGCGGCGCGTGGCGTCCTGGTAGATAGCCGGCAAAAATGTAAACCGCGGCGGGTCCAAAATCGTATCCGTGATGGTAAACACATCGGGATCAAAGGCATCCTGCGGGTTTTTCTTCTTGAACAGCCCCATATCAGCCTCCCGTACTGGCATTAAACAACTCAAGCTGAATATAGCACCAATTTCAAGCCGCTGCCTTACCCTATCGGTGCGCGGCGTCTAAGGCTCGCCCAGCGGAAGAGTTAACGGACGAGGGCCGGGGTGCCTGCCTTGTTTTGAGAAGTGGGCTCCGCGAACTTCTCAAAACAAGGCAGGCACCCCGGCCCCGCCGGCAAATAGCGGACACTCCGCATGCAATCTATGCAAACAAACAAGTACGCTTAGCTACATTCGGTAAGTTCGAGCACGCTGCCCTTAACGATAAGCGCCGGCTCCAGGACGACCTCTTCGGCACGCCTGCCGCCCCTACCGGCAAGACGCTTGGACATGCAGCCAAAAGCATGCTCCGCAAGGACACCAGGATCCTGCTCAATGGCGGTCAGCGCCGGCTCAAAGAGAACGTCGGCCGCCGAGTTGTCATAGCTCACCACCGAGATATCGCCCGGGATGCTCTTCCCCATCTCGTGCAAGCGCTTGAGCAGACCGAGGGCGATGTTATCCGAACTTGCGAACACAGCGGTGGCATCAGTTGCGAGCACCGCCTCCGAGGCCTCGTAGGCACTCGGAATGTAGTACTCGCTCTCAAACTCCAAACGTGCGTCGATAGGCAGGCCAACCTCGCGCAGCGCGCGCTCATAGCCGGCAAGTCGTTTGCGACCCGTATTGGAGCGGCGTGCGTTAACCAGGCAAGCAATACGGCGGTGGCCTTGCTCGATCAGATAGCGGGTGGCCATGTAGCCGCCCATCTCGTGGTCGAACATCACCTTGTCGCACTCGAGTCCCTCAATGGCACGGTCGACCATTACGGCCGGGATGGGCAGGTGGCTGACTTCTTCGCGCAGGGCGCGGTCGTCGGAGAACTCGTCGCCCACGACCAGGAAGACGCCATCAACGCCGCGCGTCACCAGCTGGCGCAGCAGCTCCAGATCGTCATCGGCGCTTCCGCCCGAGCTGGTAATGAAGAGCGCATAGCCGTCCTCGCGGCAGCGCTTTTCCAGGCTACCGGCGAGCGAGGCAAAAAAGCGGCTCTCGATGTTAGGGACGATAAGGCCCAGGGTGCGCGACTCGCGCATGACCAGGCTGCGCGCGATCTGGTTGGGAACATAGTGGTTGCGCGCCGCGACCTCTTTGATGAGCTTGCGGTTTTCTTCCGAGATGCGACAGGGCCGATTATTGAGCACAAGCGAGACCGACGAGGGGGAAAGCCCCACCTCCTGGGCGATCTGCTTGAGGGTGACTTTGTTGGCCATCTCGCTCCTTCCGGGTTTACGCGCAATCTCTTGAAAGTATAGCGACTACCCCTCTACCTCGGTGATAAACACTTTACCAATCCGGTAGACGGCTGTTTTATCGCCGCCAGCGCACCAAATCCGTCCGGGTGGGGTATATTGCAATCGATTGATGACAACGACCACCAAAAGGCGGCTATTAGTATGCACGAAAACGATTTTTTTAACGAGGACCTGCTGTGCGCGCTTGCTGGCGTTGCCGGCGAGGACAACGTACTGATGAGCGAGCCCATGCGCGAGCACACCACGTTTAAGATCGGCGGCCCGGCCGACGTCTTTGTCACGCCCGATACCGAGCAGGGCCTCGTCGCCACGCTCGATACCTGCTATCGCTGCAATCTGCCCCTCACCATCGTGGGCAACGGCTCCGACCTACTCGTCGGCGACAAGGGCATCCGCGGCGTCGTCGTGGCGCTGGGCGAAGGTCTCTCCAACATCACCGTCGACGGCACGCACGTCACGGCGGCAGCCGGCGCGCTGCTTTCCGATGTCGCAGCCGCGGCAGCCGAGGCCTGTCTCACCGGCATGGAGCCCATCTCGGGCATCCCCGGATCGGTCGGCGGCGCCTGCTACATGAACGCCGGTGCCTACGGTGCCTGCATGGCCGATGTGCTGGAGTCCGTGCGCGTCTACAAACCCGCTCGCCAGCTCGACGACGGCACCCGCGGCAGCGGCAATATCATCGAGTTCGATGTCGACGAGCTCAACCTGGGTTATCGAAAGAGCCGCATCGCCGATGACGGCTTTATCGTGCTTTCGGCCACCTTCAATCTCGCCCCGGGCAACGCCGCGATGATCAAGGCCGACATGGACGACTACCGCCAGCGCCGCGAGGACAAGCAGCCGCTCGACATGCCGAGTGCCGGCTCCACTTTCAAGCGCCCCGAGGGTTACTTTGCCGGCAAACTCATCATGGATGCCGGCCTGCGAGGACACGCCGTTGGCGGCGCGCAGGTGAGCGAGAAGCACTGCGGCTTCATCGTCAACGCCGACCACGCCACCGCCGCCGATGTCGACGAACTCATCCGCCACATCCAGGCAACCGTCAAAGACCAATTCAACGTAGACCTAGAACCCGAAGTCCACCGAGTAGGCGAATTTTTATAAAAAGAAGGCCCCGAAAGGGGCCTTCACTTTCTTTAATTCAGATAAACCAGTCCGGTGTGTGACGTATTGGACCCGAGAGGTCCGTGGCTGCCCGAAAGGCATTAGGTTGATCGCGAGTTCCGCACAAGCCGGAGAGCACTTAATGTGCTCTCCGTGCGAGCAGGACTGTCCGAGCAGGCAACCTAATGCCTTTCGGGCAGCCACGGACCAACTTACTTCAAACCGCAGCTACGACAGCGCAATACCGCCAAGCCAGCCCCAACGCACGCCAGAGCCAGTGCCATAGAAGCTAATAAACGAATCAAGCGACTTAGACGTAATGGCTCCCTCATTGCTCATAACGATGCCGCCGCCAACGTAGATACCCACATGACCGTAGATAAGGCCCGGAGCACCCGTGCCGCTGTGCGAGGAATCGGCCACGATCATGCCCACCTGCAGCGCCGAGCGGTCGGAGCTATAGCACCAGGCGTTAAACATGTCGCACGCATTGCCTCCAAAGTAGCCAACGCCGGCGTTACGGAAGACATTGGTGACCCACGCCGCGCACCAGTTCTGACCCGGCGAAGGCGTGGAGTAGCACGCGTTGACGACAGCCTGCTGTTTGCCCGAGCCGGCATTCTGCTGCGGAGTTCCGGGCGCGTACGATCCACCACCCGAGCTCGAACCACCCGAGTAGGAATTGTTCTTGTTCGCGGCAGCCGCGGCAGCGGCAGCCTTCCTAGCGGCCTCCTCAGCCTGGGCAGCAGCGAGGATCTCGGAATCGCGCTGAGCCATGAGCTCCTTGACGTCGTCGGAAAGACCGTTCAGCACGGTCTGGACTTCTTGCTGCTTGGCCTGCATGTCCTGCATCTGGGCAGTCTGCTGGTCCTTGAGCTTCTCTAAGTCGGCCTTCTGCGACTCGAGCTCGGTCTTTTGCGCATCGAGCTCTTCCTGGATGGCCTGAATGTCCTCGATGGCGTCGCGGTCGCTCTTGTTGATCTTCTCAACGTAATGCGCGTTGGCGACGAGTTCCTCAAACGAGCCAGAGGCCAGCAGCAGCGACAGGATGTTCGTGCCGCCGGACTTGTAGCTGGCGGCCACGCGATCGGAAAGGTCGTTGCGCTTCTTCTTGAGCTCGGCCTTCTTTTCATCGATCTGGGCCTGCGTGTCGTCAATCTTGCCCTGGACATTCTCGATGTCGTTGAGGGTCTGGGCATTCTTGTTGGCCAGCGCCGCATACTCATTTGCGATGCTGTCGAGCTGGGCCTGAACCTCGTCGAGCTGGGCCTGGGCGGCATTCAGTTTATCGGTGGTTTCTTTGGAAGCCTCCGCCGCATGGGCGCGAGCGGGCAGGCCAAAAAGAACTGCCGCAGAAGCGGCGCCGAACAGGGCCTTGAGGGCAGTGCGGCGCGAGAGCTCCTGGGAAAGGATGGAATCGCTGTTTGGTGACATATGTACTCCGTTACATGCTTATTTATATGTCGCTCAACTCATACATATTAGCGTACATATGGCGCGTCCCAACGATTTCCACGAACGGCAGGAAACTACAAGGTCAGCGGCTCGTAAGCAAATGTCAAAGATCAGGTTATGCGTACGCAAGCTCTTCTATGAGTACGTTAGCACAATCCTCTGCTTTTCCTACAGCGCACGATTTGGGCGTCCCTGCCTGCGCTATACTCCCCTGAAGAAGTGTTCCTGATTCGATAGGAGACTACATGTCCAAAGCACTCGACCCCAAAGACACCTGTGTCCTCGTTACCGGTGGTGCCGGCTTTATCGGCTCGCACACCGTCGTTCAGCTGCTCGAGGGTGGCTACCAGGTCGTCATCGTCGATGATCTCTCCAACTCCAGCGCCGTCGCCGTCGACCGCGTCAAGACCATCGTGGGCGACGAGGCCGCCAAGAACCTCACCTTCTACGAGGCCAACGTGCTCGACCGCGATGCGATGAACAAGATCTTCGATACCCATCAGATCGACCGCGTCATCCACTTTGCCGGCTTTAAGGCCGTCGGCGAGTCGGTGAGCAAGCCCGTCGAGTACTATCACAACAACATCGAGAACACCCTGGTGCTCATCGACGTCATGCGCAACCATGGCTGCAAGTCCATCATCTTCTCGAGCTCCTCGACCGTCTACGGCGACCCGGACAACCCGCCCGTCACCGAGGAGGATCCTAAGAAGCCCGCGACTAACCCCTATGGTTGGACCAAGTGGATGATCGAGCAGATCCTTATGGACGTCCACACCGCCGACCCCGAGTGGGACGTCGTGCTGCTCCGTTACTTCAACCCCATCGGCGCCCATCCGTCGGGTCTGATCGGCGAGGACCCCAAGGGCATCCCCAACAACCTGGTGCCCTATGTCGCCCAGGTCGCCGTGGGCAAGCTCGAGGCCGTTCAGGTCTTTGGCAACGACTACCCCACCCCCGACGGCACCGGCGTGCGCGACTACATCCACGTGTGCGATCTGGCCTCTGGTCACGTTGCCGCCCTTAACTGGATGAACGGCAAAACCGGCGTCGAGATCTTTAACCTGGGCACCGGCACCGGCACCTCGGTACTCGAGGTCGTCGCCGCCTTCTCCAAGGCTTGTGGCAAGGAGCTGCCCTACGTGATCCGCGAGCGCCGCGCCGGCGACATCGCTGCCAACTGGTGCGATGCCTCCAAGGCCGAGCGCATGATGGGCTGGAAGGCCCAGTACGACATCGCGGACATGTGCCGCGATAGCTGGAACTGGCAGAGCCACAACCCCAACGGCTTCGCCGACGCCGAGTAGCAAAAACCTACATACCGCTCTTGCCCCGATCTCACGTTGTGAGGTCGGGGCTTTTTTCATGGCATGTAACCATTCGCCGAAAATCGACCAACTTTTTTATCTTGCCTGTACATGTTTAAACAACATGTTTTACAATAGGCGTATCGAATCAGAACATCGGAGGCGGACTGCACACCCATCGGCAGGCCGACCCCACAACAAGAAGGTTGGTGAGCGCATTCATGGAGCGTGCAAGCGGCGTCCTCATGCCCGTCTCATCTCTGCCCGGACCATACGGAATCGGCGGCTTTGGCTGGAATGCCTACGACTTCGTCGATTTTCTCGCCTCGTGCAAACAACATTACTGGCAGATTCTGCCCCTCACGACGACCAGTTATGGCGATTCGCCCTATCAGTCGTTCTCGGCCCGCGCAGGCAACCCCAACTTTATCGACTTTGCCGAGCTTATCGAGGCAGGGTATCTAGAGCAGCGCGATATCGATGGCGTGTACCTGGGTTCTGACCCCAGTAACGTCGACTACGGTGCCATCTTTGGCGGCCGCCGTCAGATTCTCGACCGCGCCGCCGAGCGCTTTGCTGCCGACAAGCCGGCCGATTTCGATGACTTTATCCAAGCCAACGAGGACTGGCTCATCCCCTACTGTGAGTTCATGACCGTCAAAGAGGAGTGCGGTCTCAAGGCGTTTTGGGAGTGGCCCGCGGAGCTCCGCACCCGCGGTGAGGCTTCCGCCAAGGTCTGCGCCGACCATCCGGCGCGTATGCTCTACCACCAGATGACGCAGTACTTCTTCGATCGTCAGTGGAGCCGCCTCAAGGCCTATGCCAACGAGCGCGACATTCTCATCATCGGCGACCTGCCCATCTATGTCTCGCGTGACTCCGTCGAGATGTGGGCGACGCCTGAGCTCTTTAAGATCGACGCCGCCGGCAATCCCGTGAGCGTCGCCGGCACGCCGCCCGACCAGTTCTCGGCCACCGGCCAGTACTGGGGCAACCCCATCTACGACTGGGACGCTATGGAGTCCGATGGCTTCTCCTGGTGGGAGGGCCGCATTCGCGCCGCCCTCGACATGTACGACGTCATCCGCCTGGATCACTTCCGCGGCTTCGAGGCCTATTGGGAGGTGCCGTTCTCCTCGCCCGATTCGTCCTACGGTTCGTGGACGCAGGGCCCCGGCCTCAAGTTCTTCAAGACGCTCGAGGAAAAGCTCGGCACGCTGCCCATCATCGCCGAGGACCTGGGCTTCCTCACCCCCGGCGTCATCGACATGCGCGATAACTCGGGCTTCCCCGGCATGAAGATCCTGCAGTTTGCCTTTGAGGGTACCAACTCGTACTACCTGCCGCATAACTACATCGCCAACACCGTCGCCTATGTGGGCACCCACGACAACGAGACGGCGCGCGGTTGGTTTGAGGGAACGGCCACCCCGCGTCAACGCGAGCAGGCAGCCCTGTACACCCATCAGCAGGCCGGCGAACCCATGGCAGATGCACTCAATCGCACCATCGCCGCCAGCGTGAGTGACACGTGCATCTACACCATGCAGGACCTGCTCAACTTGGGCAACGAGGCGCGCATCAACACCCCTGCCACGCTGGGCGGCAACTGGACCTGGCGCATGCTCGACGGCGCCATCACCCGCGAGCTCGAGCACAAACTCACCGACTGGACCGAGACCTACTTCCGCATCCCGTCGGAAGCCGAAATCAAGCTTCCTCAATAGGAGCTACCGCGCCCGGCCCCTCCCCACCGTGCGGACGCGCTTGCTTTTCCCGCGCGAGGCCACCCCAATCCCCTCGCGCGGGCTTCTTATGAATTGCAGACATGAAACAACCCATCACAGGAGAAAACATGCCCCAAATTAACCTCACGGAACTCGCCGAGCAGTCTTTTGGCACCTCGCTCGAGCAGCTCGACGACCGTCGCATTTACAAGCTGCTGGTCAAACTCGTGCAGGAGCGCTCTGCCACCTGCCCGCTCAACAACGGCAAGAAAAAGCTCTATTACATTTCCGCCGAATTTTTGATCGGCAAGCTGCTCATCAACAACATGATCGACCTCGGCATCTACGACGAGGTTAAGGACCAGCTCACCGCCGCAGGCCACGACCTCAACAAGATCGAGGAATTCGAGGTCGAGCCGTCACTCGGCAACGGCGGCCTGGGCCGCTTGGCCGCATGCTTCCTGGATTCCATCGCCACGCTGGGCTTGACCGGCGATGGCGTGGGCCTCAACTATCACTACGGCCTGTTCCGTCAGCGCTTTGTCGACAACCAGCAGAAGGCCGTCCCCGACGAGTGGCTCGGTGAGCAGGACATCCTAGTCGACGATGACCGCTCCTACACCGTCGAGTTCGGCGATTTTGCCGTTACCTCCAAGCTCGTCAACATCGATGTGCCCGGTTACGGCCAGCCCACCAAGAACCGCCTGCGTTTGTTCGACCTGGCGAGCGTCGACGACGGCCTGGTCCCCGGCAGCTCCATCGACTTCGACAAGACCGAGATCGCTAAGAACCTCACCTTGTTCCTCTACCCCGACGATTCCGACGAGCAGGGCCGCCTACTTCGCATCTATCAGGAGTACTTCATGGTGAGCAACGCCGCCCAGCTCCTGATCGACGAGGCCGTCGAGCGCGGCAGCAACCTGCACGATCTGGCCGATTACGCCGTTGTCCAGATCAACGACACGCACCCCACCATGGTCATTCCCGAGCTCATTCGCTTGCTCACCACCGAGCATGGCATCGAGTTTGACGAGGCCGTGACCATCGTACGCTCCATGGTCGCCTACACTAACCACACGATTCTTGCCGAGGCGCTCGAGAAGTGGCCGCTCGCCAGCCTACAGAAGGTCTCCCCTGCCATCGCCGACATTATCGTCAAGCTCGATGAGATCGCGAAGGCCGAGCACGATGACCCGCGCGTCGCCATCATCGACAAACACGATACCGTCCACATGGCCCACATGGACATCCACTTTGGCTTCTCCATCAACGGCGTAGCCGCCCTCCACACCAAGATCCTGGAGGACACCGAGCTTCATCCGTTCTACGAAATCTATCCCGAGAAGTTCTCCAACAAGACCAACGGCATCACCTTCCGCCGCTGGATCCATGGGGCCAACCCCGCGCTCGCCAGCCTGCTCGACGATGTGATCGGCACCGACTGGCGCAGCACCGGCGATCTGAGCAAACTCGCCAAGTTCGCCGACGACAAGGACGTTCTTGAGCGCCTGGCCGCCACCAAGGTCGAGGCCAAGGCCATCATGCGCCAGTTCATGGCGCTCGAGCAGGGCGTGACCATTCCCTCCAACGCCATCATCGACGTCCAGGTCAAGCGCATCCACGAGTACAAGCGCCAGCAGATGCTCGCGCTCTACATCATCTGGAAGTACCTCGATATCAAGAACGGCAACAGACCTAAGCACCCCGTCACCATCATCTTTGGCGGCAAGGCGGCGCCTGCCTACACTATCGCGCAGGACATCATCCATCTGATCTTGACGCTGTCGCAGTGGATTGCAAACGACCCCGACGTGGCTCCCTACCTGCAGGTTGTCATGATCGAGAACTACAACGTCACCGCCGCCGAGCGCGTGATCCCCGCCGCTGACATCTCCGAGCAGATCAGCCTGGCCTCCAAGGAGGCAAGCGGCACCTCCAACATGAAGTTCATGCTCAACGGCGCCCTAACCCTGTGCACGCTCGACGGTGCCAACGTGGAGATTGCCGAGCTCGTGGGCGACGAGAACATCTATACCTTTGGCGCCTCTTCCAAACAGGTCGAGCAGCTCTATGCCAACGGCACCTATGACGCCGGTATGCTCTACCGCAAGCCCGGCATTAAACTGCTGGTGGACTTCATCACCAACCCGGCCTTTATGGCAACCGGCAATGCCGAGCGCCTGCAGCGCCTGCACGATGACATTAAGGGCAAGGACTGGTTTATGGCCCTGCTCGACATTGAGGAGTACATCCAGACCAAGGAGCGCGTGCTGGCCGACTACGAGGACCAGGACGCCTGGATGCGCAAGACGCTCATCAATATCGCCAACGCCGGCACCTTCTCGTCTGACCGCACGATTTCCCAGTACAACGACGAGATTTGGCACCTGAGCTAATTTCGTTTCCTTTACCCATCCTCTTGAAAGCGGAGTCGTGGCAACGCGGCTCCGCTTTTTGTGCCCGCACGCTACCCTGTGACCCGACTCGACCAAACAATCTCGATCTGTAACAGCTACTCGGTAAAAACGGCCCCAGCTGTTACAGATTGAGACATACCGGCCCCTCCCCTTGGGTTTATCTCAATCTGTAACATCTAACGTCCGAAATCGGCCCTACCCGTTACAGATCGAGACAAACGACCGGTCAGACAATCCCAACACAAAGAAAGGCTCCCCTCTCGCCCAGTGGACGGGAGGGGAGCCTTATATGTGACCGCGGCAAAAGGATGGCAATACCGCAGTCGCCCAAAGGGAGGGCCTGGATGCACCGGGCCTAGATAAGGTTCTTGCCAGACACCTTATCGAAGAGATGGGTCGCGTTCTTCTCGAACTTGAACCAGATGTTGTCGCCAGCCTTGAGCGCGCCCTTGGCCTCGAGTTCGACGACGGGGATAATCAGGACAAACTGGCCGTCGGGAGCGGTCACGTGGACATGCTCGGTCGAGCCCATGAGCTCGGTCACCTCGACGGTACCCTGGAGCGCGCCCTCCTCGCCCTTGTCGGCAAGCAGGATCTGCTCGGGACGCACGCCGGCCGTAATCTCCTTCACGTCGCCGCCGTCCCAGTTGAGGGCAAGCTGAGCGCAGGTCTCGGGGGCGAGCGCCACGTTCATATCCTCGGTCTTGACGGTAAAGCCGTTGCCCGAGCGCACCAACTGGGCATCGAAGAAGTTCATCTGCGGCACGCCGATGAAGCCGGCGACGAAGATGTTCGCGGGATGGTTGAAGACCTCCTGCGGCGTGGCGATCTGCTGGACAACGCCGTCCTTCATGACCACGATACGGTCACCGAGGGTCATAGCCTCGGTCTGGTCGTGAGTAACATAAATGAACGTGCCCTTGATCTCGTGGCGCAGCTTAATGAGCTCGGCACGCATCTGGTTACGAAGCTTGGCGTCCAGGTTGGACAGCGGCTCGTCCATCAGGAAGACCTTGGGGTCACGCACGATGGCGCGGCCGATAGCGACACGCTGGCGCTGGCCGCCCGAAAGCGCCTTGGGCTTACGGTCGAGGTACTCGGTAATGCCCAGAATCTCGGCAGCAGAGCGAACCTTGCGGTCGATCTCGTCCTTGGGAACCTTCTTGAGCTCAAGCGTAAACGCCATGTTCTCGTACACCGTCATATTGGGGTACAGAGCATAGCTCTGGAACACCATGGCGATGTCGCGGTCCTTAGGAGCGACGTCGTTGACGCGCTTGCCATCGATGAGCACATCGCCCGAGGTGATGTCCTCCAGGCCGGCGACCATGCGCATCGTCGTGGACTTGCCGCAGCCAGAGGGGCCAACGAGGACGACGAACTCCTGGTCGTGAACGGTGAGGTTGAAGTCCTCTACAGCGAGCACACCGTCCTCGGTAACCTTGAGGTTGTGCTTCTTCTCCTCGGTCTTCTTCTTTTTGCCAAAGAAGCCCTTCTTTTTTGACTCGTTGTTGGGATACACCTTCTGAACATGTTTGAGAACGATCTCGGCCATGTCTCTACCTTTCGATACGCGGCGCCGCGCTGAGGGGCGCCGCAGAAACTTGCAAAACAGTTACGGCATCAGCCCTTGACGGCACCTGCCACCACGCCGTCGATGATGTACTTCTGACAGAGGATGTACATGATAACGATGGGGATAACGACCATCATGATGCAGGCCATCATGGGGCCGAGCTCGACGTGGCCGTAGCCGCCGCGGAAGTACTGGATCAAGATAGGAATGGTCTTGTACTTGGTGGAGTCGAGCGTAAGGTAGGGCAGCAGATAGTCGTTCCAGACCCACATGGTCTCGAGGATGCCGACCGAAAGATAGGTGGGCTTCATGATGGGAAGGACGATCTTAAAGAACACCTGGACCGGGTTGCAGCCGTCGATCATGGCCGCCTCCTCGATCTCGAGCGGGATGTTCTTTACAAAACCGGCGAACATAAAGACCGCCAGGCCCGCGCCAAAGCCGAGGTAGATAAAGCAGATGTTGAACGGCGTGTTGAAGCCGATGCGGTCCGCCAAATTGGACAGCGTGAACATGAGCATCTGGAAGGGCACGACCATCGAGAACACGAACAGGTAATAGAAGAAGTTCGAGATCTTGTTGTTGACACGAACCACGTACCAAGCGCACATGGAGCAGCACACCAAGATCAGCACGACCGACGTGACCGTGATGATGAGCGAGTACATAAATGCCGAGGCAAAGCCCTGCTCGTTAAGGGCGTGCAGGTAGTTTGCGAGGCCGTTGAACGTCTCGGGCGTGAGCAGATCGAATGCCGTGGTGGTGCTGATTGCGGTCGCTTTCTTAAAAGAATTAAGCGCAATCATGAACACGGGGTAGATCCACGCGAGCGACAGGATCGTAAAGAAAATCGAGAGCGCGCGGTTGATAACCTTATCGCGTTTCATTACTGCTGCACCTCCTTGGACCTCGTGGCCTTAAGCTGGATCATGGAGATGGCCACGACCAGGATGCAGAAGATAACCGCCTTGGCCTGACCAATGCCCTGCCATGCGATACCGGCACGCGAATAGAACGTGTTGTAGATGTTCAGGGCGAGCATCTCGGTGGAGTGCGCGGGGGCGCCGCCGGTAAGGGCGAGGTTCTGGTCGAACAGCTTAAAGCCGTTGGTGATGGACAGGAACAGGCAGATGGTGATGGTCGGCATCAGGTTAGGGATCTTAACCTTCCAAAACGTCTGCCATGCCGTAGCGCCGTCGACCTTGGCGGCCTCGATGTAGTCGGACGGAATGGACTGCAGACCGGCAATGTAGATGATCATCATGTAGCCGACCTGCTGCCACAGGGTCAGGATGATAAGGCCCCAGAAGCCAGCAGCAGAGTTAAGTGCGATGAGCTGGGCGCCCACGTTGGAGAGCAGGCAGTTGATCAGAATCTGCCAAATGTAGCCCAGCACGATGCCACCGATCAGGTTAGGCATAAAGAAGATCGTGCGGAAGATGTTGGTGCCCTTGAGCGCTTTGCGGGTGAGCGCCTGTGCGATGGCGAGGGCGATCACGTTGATGAGCACCGTCGACAGGAAGGCAAACGCCACCGTAAAGAAAAACGACGTGGAGAACTGCGGATCGGACAGTGCGCGCACGTAGTTCTCGATACCGACAAAGTGCGTATTGTTGATGGTAATAAACTGGCAGAACGAGAGATAGAAGCCCTGGATAAAGGGGATCACGAACCCGATCATAAACGCCAGGCACGTGGGCAGCATAAAGAGCGGCCACCAGCGCTTGAGTGCTTTGCCCATAGAAGGGTCCTTTCAATATGCAGGGGGCGGGCAAACCAACGTCTGCCCGCCCCCTGTCGCTAATCAGATAGCTTGGGCAGCAACTACTTACTCGGAAGCAGCCTTCTCGGTCTTCCAGCCATCGACGAAGGCGTTCTTGACGCCGTCCCACTTGCTGTTGTCGGCAGCATAGGCGATCAGAGCCTGCTTGAGGTTCTTCTTCCACTCCTCAGAGGGGATGTAAACGAAGTCCCAAGCGACGGTCTTCTTGCCGTCCTTGGCCATGGCAACGGCCTGCTGCGAGAAGACGTTGGTGGTTTCCTTGGCGCTCTTGAACGGGGCAGTCAGACCCATCTTGTCAGCGATGATGCTGGTGGCGGTGTCAGAAGTGACGCACCAATACATGAAGTCCTCGGTGGCCTTCTGGGCATCCTCGGAAGCCTGGGAGCTGACGCACCAGTAATTCTCGCCGCCGGAGCACAGGCCCTGGTTCTCCTCGCCGTCGACACCGATGTAGATCGGCATCATGCCAATCTGATCGTCGGTCATGCCGGCCTTGACGAGGTCAGAGTAGGCCCAAGAGCCGTTCTGATAGAAAACGGCCTTGCCGGTTGCGAACTCGTTGGTGGCGTCGTCGCCGGTCTTGGAGGCAAGCTGCGAAGGATCGCAGGTGGAGTCGGTGATGTACAGGTCGAAGATCTGCTTGAAGTTGTCGAGATACTCGCCCTTGATCTCGTCGTCCTCCTGGTTGTGCTCCTTCTCGAACTCGTAGTAGAGCGGGAGGTTGGCGAGGTGGGTGGTATAGCGCCAGCTGGAGGAGTCATCCATGCCGGCAGAAGTGAAGGCACCCTCAACACCAAGCTCGTCCTTGCGGGCCTGGATATCGTCGGCACAAGCCTTCAGCTTGTCGAAGGAGTTGATGTCCTCGGCCTTGTAGCCAGCCTTCTCGAGCAGCTGCTTGTTGTAGATGATGCCGTAGCTCTCCTGGACCCAGTCGATACCCAGATCCTTGCCATCGGACTGCAGAGCCAGGGAGTCGTCAATGAGCTCACCGCGGAGCTTGGTATCGGACAGGTCGGCGCAGTAGTCCTTCCAGTTCTTAAGACCGGTGGGGCCGTTGACCTGGAACAGGGTCGGAGCGGAGCTCTTGGACATCTCGGACTTGAGCTTCTCCTCGTAGGTGTTGGAGGCGGCGGTCACGATCTTGACCTCGACGCCCTTCTCCTTCTTATAGGCCTTGGCGATCTCCTTCCACTCCTTGTCGACCTCGGGCTTGAATTGGAGGAAGTAGACCTCGGCAGCGTCACCAGAAGCAGAGGAGCCGGAGCCGGCAGAACCGCCGCAGCCCACGAGGCCCAGACCAAGAACCGCAGCCGCGGAACCAGCAAAGCCCAGGAACTGCCTTCTGCTCATTTCGTTCTTCATTACAATCCACCCTTTCACACCGTGGCGGCACCCTTTGCCGCCGCCTTCGGAGATTGGCTCGGGGACTTTGCCCCTTTTGCTGATTTGTACGATACGCTATTTGGCTAGTTGTTTGAACAAGTATTACTAGAGCGGTAGAAAAACTTCGGTGAACGGTAATTTCAACTTGATACTTGACAAGTTTTGTATAAACAATTATTTATTATCGAATGCAGAGAAAACGCCCGGTCAAGCCGATGCATCGTCGGTTTGACCGGGCGTTTTCTCTTTGAGGGCATGAGTCTCGTCAGGCTGCGAGCTAGCCGGCTGTCGCTTGGAGTTGACGCGGTAGTGGAAGATCTCGGGATGCGTGCGGGCATGCGTGACCTCGAACAAAATGCCATCCGAGGTGTATGACTGGCTCTCCATGACGGCGACACAGTTGTATTTGCCAAGGTCCAAGTAGCTGCAGTCCTCATCGTTGGCAAGCTCGACGCTCACTGTACGGCGACTCGCCATCACCTTGACGCCGCGTTTGTGCTCCAGATAGTCGTAAATTGACTTTGCGGCGATCTCGGGCGTCAGACCCTTGGCGATCGACTCCAAAAAGTAACCATGGTCTACTTGGCGCGCATTGCCGTTAAGGCTTCGGACACGCACCACGCGAATCAACTCCTCGCCCACCTTAAAGCCCAGGCGACGAGAGAGCTGCTCGGTGCAAATCAAATGCTCAAAAGACTTAACGTCCGTCGATGCAACGGCATTGTTGCGCTTTGCAAATTCGCCAAACGACTCAACCTCTTCGAGTGCGCCCAACATGTCGGTTTCGCCCTTAAGCCAAATAACGCGCACGCCCTTGCCGTGTATGGGCTGCACAAACATCCCGTCGGCCAGCATGCTCAAAGCGCGGCGGACGGTATTGCGCGTGCAGCCAAATTCCGCGGTCAGCTCGGCTTCGGTTGGCAGCATCTCCTGAAACGCATAGGTCCCATTAATGATGCGCGAGCGTATTTCTCGGTAGATTCCTTCGTATATTGCTTTTGGCATTGTTTCACCTCTACATTATTTATTTCCGGCTAGGCACGATAGCATTTCTTAAAGTTGTTTAAACCGAATATCGGTAAAGCGACAGGATTTAACCGTTGACGGTTTCTGTCGTGCCCAAATCGGTTTCGCTCAAAACTGCCGGCACGACAATCGTCTGGTCCTCTACAATGAATCCATTGTTTAAACGTTTCCCCACGCGCAACGCGCCTCGATATTCGGAAGGCAGAACATGCTGCAAAAAATCCAACGCTTTGGCGGGGCAATGTTCGCTCCCGCCATGCTGTTTTCTATATCGGGCCTCATGGTCGGCGTCTCCGCTCTCGCAACGACTGCGGACATCGTCGGCGATCTAGCCGTATACGGAACCCCTTGGTACGTTTTTTGGGCCATCATCCAGCGCGGCTCATGGACGGTCTTTAAACGCCTCCCGCTCCTTTTTGCCGTAGCGCTGCCTATCGGTCTTGCCCAAAAGCAACCGGCACGCTGCTGCCTCGAGGCACTCGTGGCCTATTTTGCCTATTGCTTCTTTTTGAGCGAGATCATTAAGCTGAGCGGAGACAACCTTGGGCTTAAGTACCCGTCATCTTTGACCCCCGCCAACGGTATCACCGTCATCGACGGCATCAAGACGCTCGACACCGGCATTATCGGCCCGCTGGTGGTATCGGCAACCGTCGTCGCCATCCATGACCGCTTCTACGATGCCAAGGTTCCCGATTGGCTCGGCACCTTCTCGGGCTCCTCGCTGGTCTACCTCATCAGCTTTTTTGCCGTGTTTGCCCTTGCCGCTATCTCGGCCGCCATCGTGCCCTCCGTATACGCAATGACCGAAACGCTGCGCCATGCACTTACGAGCGTCGGCCCCTTTGGCGTGGGCATCTTTGTGTTTTTGGAGCGAGCGCTCGAGCCCATGGGGCTGCACCATCTGCTCTACATGCCGATCTACTACGACAACCTGGTCATTAACGACGGCATCTACGCCACGTGGAGCAGTTTGCTCCCCATCCTCTCCCATAGCACGCGCCCCCTTAATGAGCTTGCGCCGTGGGCCGGTTTTACCGCCACCGGCTGGGTCAAGCTCTTTGGCCTTCCTGCCATCGCAGCTGCGTTCTACTCCACCGCAAAACCCGAGCGCCGCGCCGGCCTCAGGGTCATCCTTGTTCCCGCCATCATCGCCTCGGTGGTTTGCGGCGTTACCGAGCCACTCGAGTTTCTCTTTATGTTCACCCACCCCGGACTCTTTTTGCTCTACGCCGTCTTATCGTCTTGCCTTGCCACAGCCATGAATCTCTTTGGCATCGTCGGCATCTTCTCGGGCGGCCTCATGGAGATGGCAGCCTTCAACTTTATTCCGCTCATGCGCACGCATGCCGGTGCCTATCTTTTGGCGCTCGGTATCGGCCTTGCCTTTAGCCTCATCTTTTTTGTTAGTTTTCGAGCACTCATCTTGGTCTATGACCTTAAGACTCCGGGCCGCGAGGATCATGTCGTCAATCGCGCGGCAATCGATTGTTTAACGGGAAGCGACTTTGCCAAAGAGCAATCTCCCAATGACGAGGTCAATAGTCGATCCGATCAAGATCACGTCCTCGCTGAGCGGGTAATTCAGCTTTTAGGTGGCGTTGGCAATATCGTGGGCGCAACCAACTGCGCCACGCGTCTGCGCGTCGAGGTCGCAGACCCTTCCATCGTTGCAGATAACGCGTCGTTTGTCGCGGTGGGCGCCAAGGGCCTCATCATTACGGGCAAGACCGCCCAGGTGGTCATCGGCATCTCCGTTCCCCGCGTTAAAGAGCATTTTGACCAGATCATGGGCCTCGAGCCGGAATTTGTGCCCACCACCTCGGCCTCCCCTGCCGCCAGCGCAGCCCATAAGCGCGGCGATATTTGCTTCTTCGATATCGACGGAACGCTCGCCTGGCAAGACCCCAGGCTCGCCCAAGACCTTCCCGAAGACGAGCGGGACCTCTCCCCCTATCCCAACGAGGCGGTTTCGCAGGCAATCCGCGAGTTTGTCGCCAACGGCAACATGGCCTTCATCTGCACAGGGCGCACCCTCAGCTGCATCCACCCCAAACTTCTTGAGCTGCCCTGGACCGGCATCGTCTGTCTTGCGGGCGGTTACGCCGAGATCAACGGACACGCAATTCGCGATCTGTCGATGACACCCAGCATGCTGCAGCATCTTGCCCCCTATCTTGAGCAATCGGGCGAGGTCATCCGCTTTGAGGGCCTCAACGGCGTCGTGCGCATGAGTGCCGATGCCCCCGATGCCCCCGGATACGCGCGCACCCTGGGCGACGCAGTCACGCAGCTGCAACATTACAGTGTCTACAAGATCTTGATGTCTACATCGCTCGCCAACCACATCGCTCAAGATAAGACACTTGAGCCGCTGCTGTGCTTTAACGAGCTCGAACTCGAGGTAACCGAAATCTCGCCCCGCGAATGCACGAAGCGCGGGGGCATCCAGTCTGTACTCGACGCCCTCGATCCCCACCACGGAACCGTATACGGCATTGGCGACGCCAGCAATGACGTCTCGCTGATGAACGCCGTCGATGTCGGCATTGCGATGGGCAACGCACCGGACTATCTCAAGGATAAGGCCGATTACGTGACCGACACCGTCGATCATGACGGTGTCGTTGCGGCGCTCGAGCATTTTAGGCTGATTTAGGCACGCTCCATCAAACGCACGCCTGTTGTCCTAAATCGCCAAAACTGCCGCGCCAAACGCCCTGATGTGGCAATATGTTGTCTGCATATTGCACCAATGCAACCTCAGAAAGAATGCGAGAACCCGTGTCCAGTCCGTTTACCAGCTTTTTAGCCCAGCACTTTGACCAGATTAACGACTATCTGGCCACGTTCTTTGACGGACAGGCGACCTCTGCCGATATCGAGCGCTACCTGTACGCGCCGCTCTCGGCTTTTACGGCCAACGCCGGCAAGCGCCACCGCCCGCTTATCTGCATGCTCGCCGCAACCGCAGTGGGCGGTAGCTTTGAGAGCGCCCGCAGCGCCGCGGCAGCTATCGAGCATTTCCAGTCGGGCGCGCTGATCCACGACGACATCGCCGACAACGGACAGCTTCGTCGAGGCAAACCCTGCATGCACCTTACCGAGGGCACGGGCCTTGCCATCAATTGTGGCGACCTGGCGCTCACCATGGTCACCAAGACGGTTCTCGACGACCCCACGCTGGAGTCCGACGTGAAGCTGCGTGTGCTCCACGAGCTTACCGAGATGATCGTCCGCACCATCGAGGGTCAAGCGCTCGACCTGGGTTGGGTCCGTGACGGGCGCTTTGATATCTCGGTTGATGACTACCTGGACATGGCGACGCACAAGACCGCGTTTTACAGCGGAGCCACGCCGCTTGCCGCCGGAGCCATTATCGGCGGGGGGCGGCGTGGGGAAAACCGAGCCCGGTCTCCTGGA
>CABQWP010000034.1 GCA_902467875.1 uncultured Collinsella sp.
CCGAAGGATCGGCCCTTCCCTGGGGCGGGCATACGCTCAAGCCCGCAGCCGATAAGTCGGACGAAGATACGGCGGCCATCGCCAACTCGGCGATGGGTAGTAATCCGGGCACCGTCGTCGTTGCCGACGAGCTGTTGTCCCAACTTAATCTGCAGCCGTATTCCAGTAGCCTGCTCGTTAACTACAAACAGGGGATGGATACAACCGAGGCAGACGAGAGCATTAAATACACTGTGCTCGACAATCTGCTCGTTGACGGCAAGGAGTCGGGGTCGTGGGGAACCTTCATCACACGCTCCGAGATGTACACGCAAGCAGCGCAAATGAACGGTCTTATTAGCTACCTAGCCATCTACATCGGCTTTGTATTGGTCGTTGCATGCGCGGCGATTCTGTCGATCCAGCAACTCTCCAACGTGGCCGACGGCAGCCGCAGCTATCGTGTGCTGGCACAGATCGGCTGCGACGACCGCCAGATTCGCCATTCGGTGATGGCGCAGCAAGCGGTATTCTTCCTGTTCCCGCTGGCAGTGTGCTTGGCGCACTCCTTTGTGGCACTTAAGGTGATCATCGAGCTGGTGAGCATATTCGGAAATATGAGCATCGGCGGCACCGTGGGCCTCACCTGTGCAATCTTCCTGGCAGCATACGGTGGCTACTTCCTGGTGACCTACCTCATGAGCACCGGCATGGTGCGAGCCGCCATCGCCACCCGTTACAGCGAATAGCCGACTCAAAGCAAAACAATCGCAGGTTGAGCATAAGTCAGCGAAAGCGCCCCTAGACGAGCAAGGTGACGTGAAAGAGGAGGGAAGCGTACTTCGGTACGCGACCGACGATTGAACGTCAGATTGCCGCCTAGGGGCGCTTGCAGCGTCGAGCCGTTACGCGGTTTGGCATAACCGCGTAACTTCATCGTAGAAGCACGTTTGCGGGCGGCGGATGCTCGTCTCCTGTCGCCCGCTCACCGAGGCCCGGCAATTGCCTTAATATCTTAAGGACCTCGATTTGTCCAAGACTGAGCGAAGGAGCTCATCATGAGCGACGGAAAGAAAAAGCTTTCCTTCTTGACGGTCATCTCGACCATCATCTGCGTCGTCTTCGTTTGCGAGGCCGCCGCACCTGCTGCTGCCATTGGCAACCAGCAGTTCTTCTGGTGGATCTTCCTGATTCTGACCTTCCTGCTCCCTTATGGCATGGTCGTTGCCGAGCTCGGCACTACCTATGACGGCGAGGGTGGCATTTACGACTGGGTACGCGATGGCCTGGGCGACAAGTGGGGCGCCCGCATTTCGTACTACTACTGGGTTAACTACCCGCTGTGGATTACCTCGCTGGCCACCATGTTCCCTGACATTTTGGGTATGGTCTTTGGCGTCGAGTTCAATCTGATTGCCAAGATTGGTATCGACCTTGCCTTTGTGTGGATCGTCTATCTTATGGGTCGCTCCAAGGCTGCCGACTCCGAGTGGGTCCTGAACGGCGGCGCCATCATCAAGGTTGCCGTTGCCGTTATCGTCGGCGCTTTGGGCATCTGGTACGCCATGGAGAACGGCTTTGCGAACGATATGTCCGCTGCCACCTTCTTGCCCGAGCTCACCAACACCAACGCGCTTGGCTACCTGTCGATCATCATCTTTAACTTCATGGGCTTCGAGGTCATTTGCACCATGACCGACGATATGGCCGATCCCGCTCGCGATATCCCCAAGGCTATCATCGTCGGCGGCCTGTCCATCGCCGTGATCTATCTGTTCGCTGGCTTTGGCATCGGCGCTGCTGTGTCGGCCGATTCCATCGATCCCGACTACGGCATGATTTACGCTGTCCAGACTATTGTGGGCGATTCCATGATCTTTAAGGTCATCTGCATCGCCTTCCTGATCACGCTGTTCGCCAACATGGCTGCCTGGTCCTTCGGCGTCAACTCCGTT
The DNA here is from genome assembly GCA_902467875.1 of uncultured Collinsella sp. Taxonomy (GTDB): domain Bacteria; phylum Actinomycetota; class Coriobacteriia; order Coriobacteriales; family Coriobacteriaceae; genus Collinsella. The sequence goes on from CABQWP010000034.1 coordinate 1,935, forward strand.
GCTCGCTATGCTGCCGAGCATGGCAACATGCCCAAGGTCTTCACCTCGATGATCTCGGATGACGACATGCCCAACGGCGCCAACCTGGTCAACGCCATCGTTGCCTCCCTGGTGCTGTGCCTGCAGCTGGTTCCCATCGACGCCATCTCCAACGGTGTCTTCTGGATGCTCTTCGGTACCTCCGTTGTCTTCCTGCTGCTGACCTACATCCCGATGTTCCCGGCATTCCTCAACCTTCGTAAGAACGACCCCAACCGTGAGCGTATCTTTACGTTCCCGTTTAAGGGAGCCATGATGAAGGTCATGCTGGCTATTCCCTGCATCGAGCTGATTCTGGCTATCGTTGCAACGCTGATTCCGTTCTCTGTCGATGAGATTGGCGATAAGGTCCCGATGATCGTCATCTTCATCGTGCTCTTGCTTATTGGCGAGGTTGTCCGCGTCGTCAGCGCTAAGGGCCGCGAGACCGAGTACAAGGGTCTCACTCCCGAGCTGGCTGCTCAGCGCCTCGCTGAGGAGTCCGAGGAGGACTAGAGCACCCGGATTCGGGGCTCCAACCCTCCTCGCTACTTGACCATTCCCCGGGGTGGGTGTGAACGATAGCTCTGGTAACCACCGCCCGCCCCAATCTCTCTTCCGTATCCTTCGTGCGTTTTGTCTCCGCGCGCCAGGTTACGTCGTCGCTTGCCGGTGCGACTCCGTGAAAACCGGCGCCGGGCGCCCCGACCTTTGCCGGGGAACGGGCGTCCGCCACCTCTTGGTTTTAGGCTGCGGGTAACCCGCCTGCAGCAAGCGATCGTTCGATTTGGAGGAAATCTTATGCGTACGATCACCGAGTCCGAGTCCACCCCTAAGGCCGACGGCTACTTTATGCCTGCTGAGTTCGCTCCGCAGGATCGCGTGTGGATGGGCTGGCCCCATCGCACCGATACCTGGGCCCATGGCGCCAAGCCGGCTCAGAAGCAGTATGCCGCCATCGCTCGCGCTATTGCCGAGTTCACTCCGGTTACCATATGCGTCAATCAGGCCGACTACGCCAACTGCAAGGCCGTCTTTGAGGAAGACGAGAACGTTACCGTTATCGAGATGACCACCGACGACGCTTGGTTCCGCGACACCGCTGCCACTTTTGTTATCAACGGCAAGGGCGATAAGCGCGCCAACCACTGGCACTTCAACGCTTATGGCGGTCTTGTCGACGGCCTGTACTTCCCGTGGGACAAGGACGAGCAGATCGCCCTTAAGATGGCTGAGCTTTCCGGCTGTCGTCGTTATCGTCCCGATGACATGATCCTCGAGGGCGGTTCCATCACCGTCGACGGCGAAGGTACCGTGGTCGTGACCGACCAGTGCCTGCTTTCCCCGGGCCGCACCTGCTCTGCGGTTCTGGAGGAGGAAGAGGATCCCGAGTCCATCTGGCCCAAGTTCAAGAGGAAGTTCGAGCCCTGGAGCGAGGAACTTCGCGCCTATATGGACGAACACCTCAAGGATTATCTGGGTGTCGAGAAGGTCATCTGGGTCAAGGAGGGCATCGACCCCGAGGAGACCAACGGTCACATCGATGACGTCGCCACGTTCATCGCTCCGGGCGTCATGGCCTGCATCTGGACTGACGATCCCGAGTATCCGTTCTACGAGCAGTGCCATGCTGTCTACGAGACCCTTTCCAACGCCGTTGACGCCAAGGGCCGCAAGATGAAGGTCTACAAGCTCTGCATGCCTGTGAACCCGCTGTTCATGGACCAGGCTTCCTGCGACACCATCGACGCCGACGAGAACGCCGAGCCGCGCGTTGCCGACGAGCCGCTGATCGCCTCCTACATGAACTACCTGGTCACCAACCACGGCGTTATCGTCCCGCAGTACGGCGACGAGAACGATCAGCTTGCCGTTGACACGCTCCAGAAGATCTACGACGAGGTCTGGGGCGAGGGCGTCTACAAGTGCGTCGGCGTTCAGTCCGAGCAGGTCGTCTTCGGTGGTGGAAATATCCACTGCATTACGCAGCAGGAACCGTCCGCTTAATCGTCCGGCTTCCCGAGGCACCCCATCTCGCCGCTCAAACCGTCGCTCGCGTACCAAAGTACGCTTCGCTCCTCTCTCGCGGCGACCTGGGGCACCTCGGAAACCCAGCCGGTCAAGCGGACCGACGTAGCTAGTTACCGCATTAGTCATTGGTGCCAACCTTGGCAACAATGCAGGTCGAAAAAACGTCAGCGAAAACCCGCCAGAGCGAGCAAGGTGCCTTGAAACGAGGCGGCATTGACCTTCTGGTCATGCCGTCGAAGCTGAAAGGCAGATTGCCGTTCTGGCGGGTTTGCAGCGTCGAGCCGTTACGCGGTTTGGTAAAACCGCGTAACTAAATACGTTCCGCGATCTCGTGGATGAGGTAGTCGGTCTTTTCCCAGCCCAGGCACGGATCGGTGATCGACTTGCCAAAGACGCCGCCGTCGACCGGCTGGTTGCCGTCCTCCAGGTAAGACTCGATCATAAAGCCCTTGACCAGCTTGGAGATGGACTCGTTGCGGCGGCAGCTGTCGAGCACTTCCTTGCAAATGCGATACTGCTCCAGCGGACGCTTGCCCGAGTTGTCATGGTTGCAGTCGATGATCGCTGCCGGATTGGCATAGCCGGCATGCTCGGTATAGCGCTCGGCCAGGCGCTCCAGGTGCTCGTAGTGGTAGTTGGGGTAGGTGCGCCCATCGAGACCGATGTAGCCACGCATAACGGCGTGCGCGAGCGGATTGCCGTCGCACTCGACCTCCCAGTTGCGGAAGATGAAGCTCTGGTGCGCCTGCGCGGCGTAAATGGAGTTGAGCATAACGGTGGTAGAGCCGGCAGTGGGATTCTTCATGCCAACGGGTACCGAAATGCCGCTCGACACCAGGCGATGCTCCTGGTTTTCGACCGAGCGTGCGCCCACGGCAACATAGCTCAGCAGGTCGACGAGGTATTGGTAGTTGGACGGATAGAGCATCTCGTCGGCGGTGAAGAAGCCCGTTTCCTCAATAACGCGCAGGTGCATATGGCGGATGGCCTTGACGCCCTCGAGCAGATCGTCGGGAGCCTCGGGGTTGGGGTTGTGCAGCAGGCCCTTGTAGCCGGTGCCCTTGGTGCGCGGCTTGTTGGTGTAGACGCGCGGAATGATGATGAGCTTGTCCTTGACCTCCTCGGCGGTCTTGGCCAGTCGGTTCATGTACTCAAGCACCGAATCCTCGCGGTCGGCAGAGCACGGGCCGATGATGAGCACCTTGCGTGCGTCCTCGCCGGTAAAGACTTTGGCGACCTCGGCGTCAAATGCCTGCTTTTTGGCGGTAAGCTCGGCAGAAAGTGGCATTTCCTCGCGGATCTCCATGGGGATCGGCAGCCTGCGTTTGAATTCCATGGCCATAGGGGTCTCCTCAATCTATAGAAAGAGCAATAAGCGTATTGTCGAATGCTCGGCATTATCCGCTGTCGCACGCTAAAGTGCAACCCCTTGTCACCCCGAAACCTACCAAAAAGGGACAGGTTTATTTTGGTCGGTTTTATCTGGGAAAATGTCGGCACTCGCCGGAAGGGGGTCGGCGTACGGCACGCTGGAGCAAGTTGGATCTTCTGCGGCATACCCCGTGGGCAAAAAATGGCAAATATGAGTACTGTTGCTGGCGTAGTCTCATATCGAGCTTACAAGATAATAGGCATAACAGCAAATATGTTCATTAACGTTGGCACACAGAAGCATGTTAACGGGCGTTTTGATTAATTTGAAGGCGTATAGAAGCCGCAAAGAGGTCATTTGAGGCGGTTTTGGCTGCTACTAAAAATGTAACAGTACTCATATTTGACCTTTTTTGGCCACGGGGTCCGGAAGGGGCTGTCAATCGGGCCCCAAGAGAGCTAATTCGAGTGCCGTGGACGAAAAAACGGGGGCGCAGGTTGTCCTGCGTCCCCGTTCTCGGGCGTTATTCGTTCCCTGCAGCAGAATTTACGCCGCCTCGTCGAATTGCGAGTTATATAGGTCGGCGTAGAAGCCGCCCTGGGCGAGCAACTCGTCGTGCGTGCCCTTCTCGACGATATCGCCGTCGCGAATCACCAAGATCACGTCGGCGTTGCGGATCGTGGACAGGCGGTGCGCGATGACAAAGCTGGTGCGGCCCTGCATCAGCGCATCCATGGCGCGCTGAATAAGCTCCTCGGTGCGGGTATCGACGTTGGAAGTCGCCTCGTCCAGAATCAGTGCCGGGCGGTCGGCCAAAATGGCGCGGGCGATGGTCACGAGCTGGCGCTGGCCCTGTGAGAGGTTAGTGCCCTCCTCGTTGATCATAAAGTCGTAACCGCCGGCGAGCGTATGGATAAAGTGGTCGCAGCGTGCGGCGCGTGCGGCGGCCTCGACCTCGGCGTCGGTCGCATCGGGGCGTCCGTAGCGGATGTTCTCGCGGATGGTGCCGTTAAACAGCCAGGTGTCCTGCAGCACCATGGCAAACTCGCCGCGCAGCGCCGCGCGGTCCCAGTCGCGCACGTCGACGCCCTCGACGCGCAGCGAACCGCCGTCCACGTCGTAGAAGCGCTGCAGCAGCTTAATGAGCGTGGTCTTGCCGGCGCCGGTGGGGCCGACGATGGCGATGGTCTGGCCGGGCTGCGCCTCGCAGCTAAAGTCGTGGATGATGGTCTTGTCGGGCGTGTAGCCAAACTTGACGTGGTCAAACTCCACGTGGCCGGGGCGCTTCTCGGGAATCTGCGCGTCGGCCTTCTGCTCCTCCTCGGGCGCGGCCAGGAACTCAAACACGCGCTCGGTGGCGGCGGCCATCGACTGCATCGTGTTGCTCACGTTGCCCAGCTGCTGCACGGGTTGCGTAAAGTTTCGAACGTACTGGATAAAGCTCTGGATGTCGCCGGGCGTGGCATTGCCGGTCAGCGCGAGCTGCGCGCCTACCACGACGACGCCCACGTAGCCCATGTTGCCCACCAAGCTCATAAGCGGCATCATCAGGCCCGACAGGAACTGCGAGCGCCAGCCACTAATAAAGAGGCGGTCGTTTTGACGGTCGAACTCCTCGATTGAGGCCTCGGCGCGGTCGAACACCTGGATGACGTTCTGGCCGGCAAAGTCCTCCTCGATAATGCCGTTGACGGCGCCCAGGACTTGCTGTTGCTCGCGGAAGTACGGTTGCGAGAAGTGAATCATCACGGTCAGGATAATCGCGGCGGCCGGCAGCGTGAGCACGGTGACGCCGGTGAGCGGCAGGCTGATCGACAGCATCATGACGAGCACGCCGATAATCTGCGTCACCGACGTGATGAGCTGCGTCACGCTCTGGTTGAGCGACTGGCCGAGCGTATCGACGTCGTTGGTGATGCGACTGAGCACGTCGCCCTTGCTGTGTCCGTTAAAGTAGCTCATCGGAACGACGGCGATCTTGGCGGCGATCTCCTTGCGCATGCGATAGCAGATCTTTTGCGTGACGCCGGTCATGAGCCAGCCCTGGATGAGGCTGCAGACAGAGCTCGCCAGATACAGGCAGAGCAAAAAGCCGAGCGTCTTGGCAATCCAGGCAAAGTCGACATCGCCGGTGCCGTTGACCTTGGCAACTAAGCCCTCGAACAGTTTGGTGGTAACCTGACCGAGCACCTTGGGCCCCACAATGTTAAAGATGACCGAGCACACGGCAAAGGCGACGGCGGCAAACACGGCAATCTTGTGCTGGCCGATATAGCCGAGCAGCTGCCTCATGGTGCCCTTAAAGTCCTTGGCCTTTTCGCCACGACGCATGCCGCCCATGCGGCCCATGGGACCACGCTGGCGGGTGGGCTTGGGAATCTGAGTCTTGGTCTCGTCTGCCATTAGCGCTCGCCTCCTTCCATGACGGCTGCAATTTCTTTTTGGGTAAGCCCCAGCTCCTCGGCGGAAAGCTGCGACTGTGCGATCTCCAGGTACGCCGGGCAGCTGCGTAGCAGCTCCTCGTGCGTGCCGGTGCCCACTACGTGGCCGTCATCGAGCACGATGATCTGGTCGGCGTGCATGATGGTCGCGATGCGCTGGGCCACGACCACGAGTGCGGCGTCGGTAACGTTTTTGGCCAGCTCCTCGCGCAGGCGCGCGTCGGTCTTGTAGTCGAGGGCGCTAAACGAGTCATCGAACACCACGACCTCGGGCTTTTTGGCCAATGCGCGGGCGATGGCCAAGCGCTGGCGCTGACCGCCCGAGACATTGGAGCCTCCCTGGCTGATGGGGGAGTCGTAGCCGCCCTCGCGCTCGGCGATAAAGTCCTCGGCTTGTGCGATGCGCGCTGCTTGGTGCATGTCATCATCGCTCACCATGTCGCCGGCAAACTTGAGGTTGCTCTCGACAGTGCCCGAGAACAGGCGCCCCTGCTGCGGGATGTAACCAATGCGGCGGCGCAGCTCGGAAAGGGTCATGTCGCGCACGTCGATGCCGTCGAGCGAAATGCTGCCGCCCGTGACGTCGTACAGGCGCGGAATCAGCTGTACGAGCGTGGACTTGCCCGAGCCCGTGGAGCCAATGATGCCGAGCATCTGACCGGCATGCGTGGTGAAGTTCACGCCGCTGATGACATCGGCGCGGGCATCGGGGTACTGGAAGCTCACGTCGCGGAAGGTGAGCTCACCGCGCGGCGAGCTGGCCGCGGGCAGTTTGGGCGAGGCAGGGTCGTTGATGCTCGTGGGGCAGGTGATGACCTCATCTACGCGCTCGGCTGCGACCTCGGCACGGGGCAGGATGACCGAAACCATGGTGAGGATCATAAACGCCATGACGATCTGCATAGTGTAGGAGATGAACGCCATCATGTTGCCGACCTGCATCACGCCGTCGGACACGCCCTGCGCGCCAAACCAGACAATAAGCACGGTGATGCAGTTCATGACGAGCATCATGAGCGGCATCATGAAGCTCATGGCGCGGTTGGTGTAGAGCTGCGTGGTCATCAGGTCGAGCGAAGCCTTGTCAAAACGCTCGAGCTCATGCTCCTCACGGTTGAACGAGCGGATGGGCATAAGGCCGTCGAGCAGCTCGCGGGCGGTAAGGTTCACGCGGTCCACAAAGCTCTGCATCTTTTTGAACTTGGGCATGGTGAGGCCCATGAGCACGCCGACAACGGCCGAAACCGCGATGATGGCCACGGCGATGGTCCACTCCAGGCCGGTGTGGTTGGCCAGGACGCGCATGACGGCGACGATGCCCATGACGGGGGCCATCAGACACATGCGGATAAACAGAGTTGCGGCCATCTGGATTTGCTGAATGTCGTTGGTGCAGCGGGTGATGAGCGAGGCCTGGCTAAACTTGCCCACCTCGGCCGGCGAGAAGTGCATAACCTTGTTGAAGGTCTCGCGGCGCAGGTCGCGGGCGATGGAGCAGGCGGTGCGCGAAGCCACGGCACCGGTCAGGATGGTGGCGACGAGCGACACGAGGCACAGTCCAAACATCGTGGTCGCCATGCGGCTCAGGTAGGCGTTCTGCACGTCGGCGGGGTCGATGCCCTGTGCCTTGTACTCGTCCTGTACATAGCTCACGGCGCGCTGGGTGACGATGGAGCCCGACATGGAGCCCATTTTGTCCGCCATTTGGTTGGCGCCCTCGACGAGCTTGCTTTGGTCTACCAGACCGCCCTCGACACCCAGGCGCAGGCTCTTCATAGTGATCTTACCGCCGTCGGCATCAATCTGCTTTTGCATGTTCTGCGCCGCAGCGGCCTTCTGCTGCATCTCGGCGAGTTGCTCGGGCGTCATCGCCGCCATCTGCTCGGGCATGGGCATGGCCTGGGCGCCGCTGTTGTCTTTCTCACCGGACGTGCCCATCATGTCACCCATGGAGTTGGCGTCAATACCCTGGTTGAGCGAAAGGACGACGGTCTCGGGCAGACTCATGATATCGGCGAGCTTGCTGCCGTCGGCGCGCTCATCCTCGGTTCCCTTGTACGTGCGAATCCCGTTTTTGTCTGCCTTGCCAAACGCAGCTTCTACCGTCTTGGCGTCCTTGGCGCTCATAAAGAGTTCGAGGTCGTCGAGCGATTCGGCGCGGATGGTGTCGGGTACGGGCGACGCGATGCCGCCTTGCTGCACACCAACGTCGACGATGTCGCTCATATAGGTAGGCAGCGCCAGATCGGCGTTGCAGCTGATTACGATAAGTACGATAGCTGCGAACAGTGCCAGGATATGTTTTTTAAAGAGCTTGAGAATCCTCACTCGGCATCTCTCCTTTCTTGATTGCGGTCGATAATTTCGTTGGCACGTCTAAGAAGGCGCACCATCTCTTGGGTATCTGTTTCGCCAAGCTGCTCGAGGAAGGCCGCGGTGCGGTCCTCGAATTCCCGACGTTTGATTTCGATAACCTGGAATCCTTTGTCGGTCACCGTGACGTGTACGCGACGACGGTCGGTCTTTGAGTGCTCGCGCTCGACCCAGCCCTTGGCCTCGAGGGCGCGCAGGATATTGGCGATACGGGCGCTCGAGACCCAGGCACGATCGGCGAGTTCGCTCGGCGTGAGCGAGCCGCCGGCGCGCATGAGGGCGCGCATGACGGCCATCTCGCCACCCAGAGCCTGGTCGGCAAAGCGCGAAACGCGCTGGTGCATGCTGCCAAACTCGGTAAAGAGCTGACGCCCAAGCTCATGGAAATCGGTATCTTCCACCGAAAACCCCTAACACTAGAAACTATTTTCGGTGAAAGATGATACCCGCGTATTCGGGTCTCATGCAGTGGGCAATATAAAGAGCGCATAAAGAGTAAAAAATTCAATCGCTGAAGCGTTTCAAAGAACTATTATGCCCGCGGTTAGGCGAGGGGTTGTCACCACCATGACGACTGGGACTCATTTATCGCCACGTGCGATGCTCCAACTTCCCGCAAGGAGACACCTGAATCAAGGGGGTTGGAGTCATGGCATTTGACTTCACGGGCAAAACCGCGATCGTTACCGGCGGCACTCAGGGCATTGGCCTCGAGATTGCCAAGGGCATCGTTGCGGGCGGCGGACACGTCGCGCTCATCGCAAGGAACGCTGCTAAGGGCGAGGCCGCGGTGGCCGAGCTTGGCGAGGGCAACAAGTTCTATCAGCTCGATGTCGCCGATGCACCCAAGGCGCGCGAGACCGTCGAGCAGATTTTTACGGACCTGCCGCAAACCAACATCCTGATCAACTGCGCTGGCGTCATCAGCACCAAGAAGTTCGACGAGATCGATGACACCGAGTGGCGTCGCACCATCGACATCAACCTCAACGGTACCTTCACTATGATGAACGCCGTGTACCCGCACTTTAAGGCGGCCCATGCCGGCACTATCGTCAACGTGAGCTCTGTCGCTGGCAAGATCGGCGGCGGCCTGCTCGGCACCGCGGCTTACGCGAGCTCCAAGGCCGGTGTTAACGGTCTAACCAAGGCAGTCGCCAAGGAAGGCGGCAAGTTTGGCGTTCGCTGCAACGCTGTATGCCCGTCGCTCACGCTTACCGATATGACCTCGATCCTCTCTGACGAGAACTCTCAGCGCATCATCAACGGTATTCCTCTGGGCCGCGCCGCCCAGGCCAGCGAGCCTGCGCAGATGGTGCTGTTCTTCGCTTCCGACCTCGCCAGCTTCGTGAACGGCGAGATCGGTGACTGCGACGGTGGCATCGTTCTGGACGGGTAATACTCCGCGACGATTATTCGGCGACGGCTCCTGCGACTCGGGACCGTCGCCTTCTTTCTGATATAGGCGCATGCGGCTACGATTCGCATGCATCCAAAGGAGATATATATGAGTGAATCGACTGCGGTGGAGGCGCCGGCGGCAAAGGAGCCGTTCTTTAAGATGTCCTCCATCCCGGGCGCCAATATCTTGGTGCCGCTTCTGTTGGGCTGTCTGCTCAACACGCTATTCCCCGACCTGTTCAAAACGCTCGGCAGCTTTACGCTTGGCATGACCCAGCAGGGCGCTGGCCCGCTCGTGGGCGCTTTTTTGCTCATCGTCGGTACGACGATTTCGTTTAAGAGCGCTCCTGCCGCCGCTGCCCGCGGCGCCATCATCATCGCCGTCAAGCAGATCGTGGTCGTTGCCATGTCGCTGCTCATCCTTTATGTGTTCAACGACAACTTGTTTGGCATCTCTGCCATGGTGATGCTGGCGGCTTGCACCGGCGCCAACAACGCTATGTACGCTGGGCTGATGGGTACCATGGGCAACGAGGCTGAGCGTGGCGCTGTCGCCATCACCACGCTGGTTGTCGGCCCTCCGGTCACGATGATCGTGCTCGGCGCTGCCGGCCAGGCCCCGATCGGCTGGTCGCTCGTGGGCGCCATTCTGCCGATCGTCGTCGGCATTATTCTGGGTAACCTGTTCCCCAGCTTTAAGAAGATGATGGCACCGGCACTTTCCGCCATCATCGTGCTCGTCTTCTTTGCCATGGGCTCGACCATGACTTTTGGCCAGCTTATCAACGGCGGTCTTCCCGGCATCCTGCTCGGCGTGATCTGCTCGGTGATCTTTGCAATTCCCGTCATCGCGGTCGATAAGCTCACGGGTGGTACGGGTGTCGCAGGTGCGGCCATTTCGAGCTGCGCCGGAGCCAATGTGGCCACGCCTGCTGCCATGGCAAGCGTCAACGGGGCCATGTACGGCGGTGCGGTGCTCGCGACGGCTACGGCACAGGTTGCTGCCTGCGCAATCGTTACGGCTATTTTGACCCCGCTGGTCACCAGCTGGTGCTACAAGCATTTTGAGGGCCAGGGCAACGGCGATAGCAAGGCAACGACCGACAAGGCCGCCGCAGCCGCCTAATGCCAAGCGGTAATCAAAGCTAAAAACTAGCTACACCACAGGGCGGCCACGGGGGATCCCGTGGCCGCCCTGCAGTTTCTGTAGGGTCTCTGGGACACTTTACCCTGCTAAAGCTGGCATAACAGATAGAGCGAAGGTCGTACAAAGGCAAGGAAAAATACCAAACAAATCGGTGAACGGTAGTTGTTTGCGCTCGCATTTCCTGCGGGTTTGTAAAAAACGCCATTATGATATAAAAAAAGAAACATATAATAGCCCAGATGGAGAGGGCCGCTATGTTATCCTTCTCAGACGGGTGAAATCTTGGGTTTTGGGTTGTAGTTCCAAGGTGGACAGACGTTTTCCCTGCACCAACGTGTGGTGAAGAACGGAAGAAGCCGGTAGTGCAAGCCGAACATTCAAGAATTCAATAAGCAGCGGTGTGAGAGAGCGCCGCATTACACGTAACTAGGAGCGTGGTTACACAATGCAGGAGGCATGGGAAGGCTTCAAGGAAGGCATTTGGACGGGAGAGGTTGACGTCCGAGACTTCATCCAGAAGAACTACACCCCCTACGAGGGCGACGAGTCGTTCCTCGCCGGCCCGACTGAGCGTACCAAGGAGCTGTGGGGCGAGGTTCTCGACCTGCTGCTTAAGGAGCGCGAGCAGGGCGGTGTCCTCGATATGGACACCAAGACCGTCACGGGTATCGTGAGCCACCCCGCTGGCTACATCGATAACGCCCACCGCGAGAAGGAGACCATCGTCGGCCTCCAGACCGACAAGCCGCTCAAGCGCGCGCTGCACGTCAACGGCGGTATCCGCATCGCTTGCCAGGCTGCCAGCCAGCACGGCTATAAGGTCGATGAGAACGTTGTCGAGCGCTACACCTTCGAGCGCAAGACCCACAACGCTGGCGTCTTCGATGTCTACACCCCCGAGATGCGCGCTTGCCGCTCGGCTCACATCATCACCGGTCTGCCCGATGGCTATGGCCGTGGCCGCATCATCGGCGACTACCGTCGTGTTGCCCTGTACGGCGTCGACTACCTGATCAAGGACAAGGAGGCCCAGAAGGCTTCTACCCCGACGGTCATGACCGCCGACAACATCCGCGATCGCGAGGAGCTGCAGGAGCAGATCCGCGCCCTCGGCGAGCTCAAGATGATGGCCGAGACCTATGGTTTCGACATTTCTAACCCTGCTACCAACACGCAGGAGGCCATCCAGTGGATGTACTTCGCCTACCTCGCTGCCGTTAAGGAGCAGAACGGCGCCGCTATGTCCATCGGCCGTACCTCTACGTTCATCGACATCTACGCTGAGCGCGACCTTGCCAACGGTACCTTCACCGAGGAGCAGATCCAGGAGTTCGTGGATCACTTCATCATGAAGCTCCGCATGGTCAAGTTTGCCCGTACCCCCGAGTACCAGGCCCTGTTTACCGGCGACCCGCAGTGGGTCACCGAGTCCATCGGCGGCATGGGTGTCGACGGCCGTACGCTCGTTACCAAGATGAGCTATCGCTACCTGCACACGCTCGAGAACATGGGCACCAGCCCCGAGCCCAACATGACCGTTCTGTGGTCGACCCGTCTGCCCGAGAACTTCAAGAAGTTCTGCGCCAAGACTTCCGTCGCCAGCTCCTCGATCCAGTACGAGAACGACGACCTCATGCGCGTCTATCACGGCGACGACTACGGCATTGCCTGCTGCGTGTCCTCCATGCGCATCGGCAAGGAGATGCAGTTCTTCGGCGCTCGCGCTAACCTGGCCAAGTGCCTGCTGTACGCACTCAACGGCGGTGTTGACGAGGTCTCCAAGAAGCAGGTCGGCCCCAAGTACCGCGCCGTCGAGGGCGATACGCTCGATTACGACGACGTTGTGGCCAAGTACAACGACATGATGAAGTGGCTCGCTGGCGTGTACGTCAACTCGCTGAACATCATTCACTACATGCACGACAAGTACTGCTACGAGCGCATCCAGATGGCTCTGCACGACAAGCACGTGCACCGCTGGTTCGCTACGGGCATCGCTGGCCTTTCCGTCGTGGCTGACTCCCTGTCCGCCATCAAGTACGCCAAGGTCCACCCCGTCCGTGATGAGAACGGCATCATCGTCGACTTCGAGACCGAGGGCGAGTTCCCCAAGTACGGTAACGACGACGACCGCGTCGACCAGATCGCTCACGACGTTGTGCACCAGTTCATGGAGTACATCCGCATGAACGACACCTATCGCAACTCCGTGCCCACGACCTCGGTTCTGACCATTACCTCCAACGTCGTGTACGGTAAGAAGACCGGCTCCACGCCCGACGGCCGCAAGGCTGGCCAGCCGTTCGCCCCGGGTGCTAACCCCATGCACAAGCGCGATAGCCACGGCGCCATCGCTTCGCTGTCTTCGGTTTCCAAGCTCCCGTTCCGCGATGCTCAGGACGGCATCTCCAACACCTTCTCCATCATCCCGAGTGCGCTCGGCAAGGAGGATCAGGTGTTCTTTGGCGATATCGATCTTGATCAGCTGGGCGAGTAACTATTGTTAGTGCTATACTAACAATAACGATTACTGATTAGTGCGCCGGTTTCGGCCGGCGCCTATCGATCGAAGGAGACACATTATGAAGGTTTCTGAAGTTTCCGAGACTCAGGCCGATAACCTGGTCCACATGCTCGACGCTTACGCCGAGAAGGGTGGCCACCACCTGAACATCAACGTCTTCAACCGTGAGACGCTTCTCGACGCTCAGGCTCACCCCGAGAAGTACCCGCAACTGACCATCCGCGTTTCCGGCTATGCCGTGAACTTCCACACGCTCACCAAGGAGCAGCAGGACGAGGTCATTGCGCGTACCTTCCACGACAAGTTCTAAAGGGGTTTAACTCCCGCAGGATCGCCGGGCCGCTTTGGGTTACTTTCCAAAACGTCCTCGGACATGCAAAGGGCTCCGCTGCGCGCTTCGCGCGGCGGAGCCCTTTGCGTCCTGCGGAAATGTTTTGGAAAGTAACCCAAAGCGGCCCGGCGGGGGTCCTGTGTAGTCACCCTTTAGGCGAAACTCTCCTAATTATTTGGATGAGTCGTTTACTTACTTGTACTGTTACCGTCTTCCCGCTGTTGTTGGGGTATGCTTTGTTCGTATGTAAACGTATGACATGTTGATGGGGGAGGGTGCTATGGCTCGCGAGGGCGCTCGTTCTAAGGATTCTGCTAAGCCTGGCATCAAGGAAGTTGCAGCGGTGGCGGGGGTTTCGCCCACTACGGTATCTCGCGTGCTTAATAATCGCGGCTATATTAGCCAAGAAACCCGCGATAAGGTCCATGCCGCGATGGAGCGCATCAACTATACGCCCAACGATATCGCCCGTGCCATGCTCAACGGTCGCCTGAACCTTATCGGCATGATCGTTCCCTTTGTGAGCAGCCCGTTCCATGCTCAGGTTGTGCAGGCGGTCGAGCGCACGTTGGCGGAAAACGGCTTTAAGATGTTGCTGTGCAACAGCGCCAATCGACCCGATCTTGAGCGTTCCTATATTGACATGCTCCGCCGCAATATGGTCGACGGCGTCATCGTCAACTCCCTCAATATCGGTGCTGAGGCATATGCCGAGATGGGCTTGAGCCTGGTTGGTATCGACTGCGACCTTGGCGAGGCCTCTGTTCAGATTGCGAGCGACAGCTATAGCATCGGCGAACTTGCCACGCGTCGCCTGCTCGATGACGGGTGTTCACGCATCCTGTGCCTGCGCAGCAATAGCCGCATGCGCATGCCTGCCAATAAGCGTACCGATGCCTACCTCGATGTTGTTGAGCAGGCCGGTTTGCCCGCGCTTGTCCGTGAGGTCGAGTTCGTTAAGCCCGATGACGAAAAGAGCGCGGTCGTTGCGAAGATCCTCGATGAGAACCCCGATATTGACGGCATCTTTGCGGGAGACGACACGATGGCGGCCATCTGTCTCAACATTATGAAGCAGCGCGGCTTGAGCGCTCCGGACGATATTAAGGTCGTGGGCGCGGATGGTGCCCGCCGCACTATGACGTTTATGCCTGACTTAACAACCGTACGCCAAGATATCGATCGCATCGGAGAGCTCGCGGCGCAATCCATCATCGCTCTTGTTAACGGCGATAATCCTGAATCGAATATCAAGCTCCCCGTTGAACTCATTGAGGGCAAAACCGCGTAGTTCATCCCGTGCCAAAAGAATTCCTCAAACGCCTCTGATGACCGTTCGCCGGCATATGTCAACCGTTTGCCGACGACTGGAACTGCGAAAAGACGTATTGATGTGAAAACGTTTGACATATGAAAACGATTGACATATCTTGCAGTTGTACCGAGTTAGTATCTTGTGGGAAAGGAAGTCTCGGATGCACAAGGTGTATTACCAGCCTGAGGGAATTTGGGTAGGCGACATCATGCCGTACGGCGAGGACGGCACGTTCTATCTCTATCATCAGCGTGACACGCGTAACCCCGGACCTTTCGGAGAGCCGTTTGGCTGGGCACTCGCGACGACCAAGGATTTCGTCAACTACAAGGACTTTGGCGAGAGCCTTGAGCGTGGCGGCGACGAGGAAGTCGACCAGTATGTTTATGCCGGCACAGTGTTTAAGGTGGGCGACAAGTACCATGCGCTCTACACTGGTTGCAATCGCGATAAGGTCCGCGCACGCTTGATGAAGCAGGTTCTTCTTCACGCAACGAGTGACGACGCCGTCAAGTGGGAGAAGAACATCGCCGAGACGCTGCTTCCGCCCCAGGAAGGTTACGATGACCGCAACTGGCGCGATCCCTTTGTGCTTTGGGATGAGGAGAACGAAGAGTACATGCTCATCCTCGGCACGCGCGTGGGCGAGGACAAGCGTCTGATGACCGGGCGTCTGGTCAAGTTCACCTCCAAGGACCTGGATACCTGGGAGTTCCAGGGCGACTGGTGGAATCCGGGCCTTTACACCATGTTCGAGATGCCTGATCTCTTTAAGATGGGCGACTGGTGGTATCTGGTGTTCTCCGAGTACAGTGATGGCAACAAGACCCGTTACCGCATGTCTCGCTCCATCAACGGTCCTTGGATCACTCCTGCTGACGATTCATTCGATGGCCGCGCATACTATGCCGCGCGTACCGCATTTGATGGCGAGCGCCGCGTTCTCTTTGGTTGGGTTCCTACGCGTGACGAGGGTGGCGATCCCAGCTCTTACCTGTGGGGTGGCACCTTTATGCCTCTCGAGATCGTTCAGCGTGCCGACGGAACGCTCGGCACCAAGCTCCCTGACAGCATGCTTGGCGCCTTTGGCGAGGCTAAGGCAGTCGAGGCCTTTGAGCTTTCCTGCGAGTCGGGCAAGGTCGAGCAGGTGCTCGCCGCGGATGCCGGTTCCACCTATATGCTCGATGCCGACATCGAGCTCGCCGGTGACGCTGCCGGCTTCTCGGTGAAGCTTGCCGAGGACGCCGAGTCCGGTCTTGCCTATGAGTTCCGCGCCAACCTGCGTGAGGGCAAGCTCGAGTTTACGGCGGCCCCCCAGTATCCGTGGTTCCAGGTCAACAACATGGGCCTCGAGCGTCCGTTGTTCTTTAAGGGCGAGGGCACTCATCATGTGCGCCTGGTCGTTGACGACGATATCGCGACCATCTTTGTCGATGATGTTGCGCTTAACGCGCGCTTCTGCAATAAGCAGGGCCAGGGTGTGGCACTGACGGTCACCGACGGTACGCTCAAGTGCGCAAATGCAACGATCGCGTCTCTGTAATGGCATCAAAACGTTTTATGATTTCGTAAGGGAATGGAGAGGAACATGGACTACAAAGTAGTGTCTCAGCAAGTCGTCGATAACGTCGGCGGTCTGGAGAACATCGAGGGCGCCACGCATTGCGTTACGCGTCTGCGTCTGGTGCTCAAGGATACGAGCAAGTACAACAAGGCCGAGCTCGAGAACATCGATGGCGTCAAGGGCGTGCTGTACAACAGCGGCCAGCTCATGATCATCTTCGGTACCGGTACCGTCAACAAGGTCTACGATGAGTTTATGGCTCTGACGGGCGTTAAGGAGATCAGCGCTTCCGAGGTCAAGGGCGCCGAGGCGGACAAGAAGGGCAAGTTCTTCTCGGTCCTCAAGGTATTCTCGGATATCTTTATCCCCATCATTCCCGCTTTCGTCGGCGCTGCTATCATCATCGGCCTTAAGTCGCTGATCGTTGCCAACGGCCTCTTTGGCATGGAGGGCAGCCTTGCCGACCACAGCGAGTTCCTCAAGAACCTCGCAAGCTTCTTTGCCATTATCGCCACCACGTTTGACTACCTGCCTGTCCTGGTTATGTACAGCGCGGTGAAGCGTTTTGGCGGTAACCCGATTCTGGGCATCCTCGTCGGTATCGTCATGGTTCACCCGAGCCTTATGAACCGCAACACGTTCGTTATGGATCCGACGGGTGCTGAGTACTGGAACTTTGGTCCGCTCTCCATTCCCATGGTTGCTTTCCAGGGCGGCGTGTTCCCTGCAATCCTGACTGCCTGGTTTATGGCCAAGGTCGAAAAGATTGCCCAGAAGTACATCCCCGAGGTCGTCTCGTTCGTCTTTGTCCCGACCGTTACCCTGATTCTTGCTAACGTCGCCCTGTTCACCGTGTTCGGCCCGCTCGGCAACCTGATCGGCGACGTCCTCGCCGGTGTAATCGATATCCTGTACAACAGGATGGGCGTCTTCGGTGCCTTTGTCTTTGCCGCATTCCTGCAGCCGCTCGTCGTTACCGGTACGCATCAGTTCATCCAGGGTATCGAGGCAAACCTCGTCGCCACGACTGGCTTCAACTACATCCAGGCCATCTGGTCGGTTTCCATCATCGCCCAGGGCGGCGGCGCCATCGGCATGTACCTCATTCACAAGAAGCATTCCAAAGAGCGCAACATCTGCATGTCGTCCTTTATCCCGACGCTGGTCGGTATCTCCGAGCCCGCAATCTTTGCTGCAAACATGCGCTACTCGATCATCCCGTTCATCTGCGCTTGCATCGGTGCAGGCTGCGGCGGTGCCTTCGTGAAGCTCTTTGAGGTGCGCGCCATCGGTCAGGGTCTGACCGGCGTGCTTGGCCTGCTCATCGTCACGCCCGAGACGCTCGTGTGGTATGTGGCTGGCAATCTCATCGCCTTTATCGTGCCGATCGTCTTGATCTTTGCCTACAACAAGGCAAAGGGCGTGCCGACCACTGATGAAGAGGGCGCTGGTGCTGGCTTTGATGTCAGCTTCTAGTTGAGCCGTTCAGCGTAATCTGAGGATAAGTCCATTTGGGGAAGGGCGTTCGACTCGTGTGAGTCGAGCGTCCTTCCCCATAGACGAGAAAGTCAACGGCGATGTTTAATCAAAAAAATAAGGTGACACGCGCGGACTATGAGCAGTGGCGTGCCGGACAGGATGAGACGGCGGGTCGCATCGCGTCCGACCCCGATAGGCTCCTGTTCCATGTGGAGCCTGAGCTTGGCTGGCTCAACGACCCCAACGGTTTGGTGCAGATCGGTGATACGTATCACATCTATCACCAATACGATCCATTCGATGCTGCGCATGGCGGTCCAGTGCTTTGGAATCATCTGACAACAAAGGATTTTGTGACGTACGAGAATCGCGGCCCTGTGCTGTTCCCCGATTCCGATTTGGATTCGAGCGGAGCGTATTCTGGTTCTGCCTTTGTACACGACGGCAAGATTCACTACTTCTATACCGGCAACGTCAAGCATTTTGACCGCGATGATTACGACTACGTGTTGACGGGCCGTGAGCAAAACCAGATTCATGTGGTTGCCGAGAACCCCGACGAATTGGGCGAGAAGCGCATAGCTGTTGGGCCGGTCGATTACCCCGACGATATCGGTACGCACGTGCGTGATCCCAAAATCCTTGAACACGATGGTATCTACTACATGGTTCTGGGCGCTCGTACGAAAGACGACCGCGGCTGCGTGCTTGTCTATACCTCGAGCAATCTAGAGGACTGGAGCTATGCGACGCGCATTGAGTTGGGCGAGAAGTTTGGCTTTATGTGGGAGTGCCCCGATCTGTTTGAGCTCGATGGTGAGCTTATTCTCGTTTGCTGTCCGCAGGGTGTGTCCGCCGATGGATGGCGTTACCGCAATCCGCACCAGTGCGTGTGGTTTCCCATCGAGGCCGATTGGGAGGCGCCGAGTTTTAAGATCGCCGGGCAGGGCATGCCCCCGATGGTCGATGCCGGCTTTGATTTCTACGCACCGCAGTCTTTTGAGGATGCTGCGGGTCGGCGTTTGATGATCGGGTGGTCGGGTTGCCCCGATGCGACGGCAAAAAGCCCGACGGTGGCACGCGGGTGGCAGTGCGCGTTGACGGTGCCGAGAAAACTGAGCATGCGCGATGGTAAGCTCTGCCAGCAGCCGGCGCACGAGATTGAGAGGATGCGCGGCGACTGCGTTCGCACGACAGGCGGTGAAACCGTTGAGGAGCCGGGCCGCCTGTTTGATCTCGTGGTTTCCTGTGAGGGCGCCAAGATGGTTGAGCTCGAGATTCGCAAGGGTGTCTTTGTGCGCTATGCGGACGGGATGCTTACCCTCGACATGGGTGACGAAGGCTATGGGCGCGACCAGAGGTCGATTGAGCTCGGCGAGCTTCGCGACCTGCGCGTGCTTTCGGACACTACGATGGTCGAGATTTTTGCCAACGGCGGTGAGGCGGCACTTACGAGCCGTACCTATTCGTCGGCGGTTCCGGCGATGGCGCTGCACGCCGAGGGCGC
>CABQWP010000035.1 GCA_902467875.1 uncultured Collinsella sp.
GTCCCGCGCGCAGTTTCGCAGTGAAGCGAGAATGTTTGAGCACGGGATGATATGTATGGGGCTCAGGCGAAAGCGGGATCCGTGCGCCCCTGCGAAGCGAGAAAGTTTGAGCATGGAATGATATGTGTGAGAGGCGGGCGGGAGGAATACGAGCGTCCCTAGGCGACGCCGCTGGAGCCGAAGCCTCCGTTGCCTCGGTCGGTTTCGTCTAGTTCTTGTACTTCTACGAGGTTGACCGTGGGGACTTCTTGGATGACGAGTTGGGCTATGCGGTCACCTTTATTGATTTGGATGTTGTTGGAGGGATCCAGGTTGATGATGATAACCTTGAGTTCTCCTCGGTAGTGGGCGTCGATGAGGCCCGGCGTGTTGACTATAGACAGGCCCTGCTTGATGGCCAAGCCGCTTCGGGGCTGCACGAAGCCGGCGTAGCCATCGGGCAAGGCGATGGCCAGCCCAGTAGACACCAGACGACGTTCGAAGGGCTTCAGGACGCAGTCCTCGTTGGAGCGCAAATCCAAGCCGGCATCGGTGGGATGGGCGTATTTGGGAAGCTCGACGGTGGGGTCGAGACGATTTATGTTGACGGTAATGTTGGACATGGAATCACCTTAGCTTGTCGAGCTCTTGCAGAAACTCATCGACGTCTTTGAAATCGCGGTAGACCGAGGCAAAGCGGATGTACGCCACCTTGTCGATCTTGGCCAAGCGTTTGAGCACCATGTCACCCAACTCATGCGACGTGACGGCCGTCAGCGTGCGAGAGCGCAGCTCGACCTCGATGTCGTCGATAATCTCATTGAGCTTCTTAGTGTCGATATCACGCTTGATGGTGGCGCGCATCAAACCGACGAGCAGCTTATTGCGATCGAACCGCTGCTTGGTTCCGTCCGACTTAATGACCTCGATTGGGTCTTCGCATCGCTCGAACGTTGTAAAGCGGTAATTACACGAGCAACATTCGCGACGGCGCTTAATGGTGTTATTTGACTCCTGCATACGGGAATCAACGACGCGGGTATGTGCCTTGCCGCATTTGGGACAGCGCATGGTACCTCCTCTTAAACGATAACAAGGGTACCATGCGCAGCGTGATAATGATTACGAACGAGTAGGAACCTTAAGATGCGCACCGGCGGCGAGCGAACCATGCTCCAGATGATTGACGTTACGGATCATGTCGGAAGTCTCTTGCGTGGAAAGGCCTTCGATTGGATATTCCTCGGCAAGCGACCAAAGAGAATCGCCAGGCTGAACGCGAATGGTCTCGTAGGTAACATTGGAAACGGACTCGGCATACGCGGCGTGACGAGCGCTAAAGACCGATGTAGCGAGGACAAAGAAGAGCGTAAGCGCAACGGCAACGGCGACAATCGTCGGAACCTTCAGGGCAACGCGGGCCGGCGCGACTACAGCATGCTGATTGCGAACAGGCTTTACGGTCAAAGGCTGAAAGCCGGAGCGGCCACCCTGAACAACCGTAAAAGTGGGTTCCGCAGGCGTCTCGAGCTTAAGGGCGAGGTTTCCCTGGATCATATTCGTTGCGTTCATCATGTTCTCCTCTCGCGTGTTTTGCTGAGAACAGTTTTATCAAGCCGCGCGGACAAAAATGTCTAGCGCGAGAACGAATGTTCGGTTATTATTATCTTCGAACAGTTGTTCCTGTCAAGCAAAATTCGAACATTTGTTTGACATTGGTAGAGAGGATGCCCTGATGGCTCGCAAAATTACCAAGCGTCAGCAGCAAATTTACGACTTCATCAAGGAATATCAGCAGGAGAAGGGTTATCCGCCCAGCGTGCGCGAGATGGCTTCTGCCGTGGGCCTTTCCTCCCCCAGCACCGTGCATGCCCATCTATCTGCCCTGGAGGCGCGCGGGCTACTCAAGCGCGATGCCACCAAACCGCGCGCCCTGGAACTCTTTAACGAGGACGGTTCCTCTGTCTCAATTTCTAAATCTGACGAGCCCACCGCACCTCGCGGGACGGTCTCGCTACCGCTCGTTGGTCGAGTCGCGGCTGGGATCCCCATTCTGGCCGAACAGAATATCGAAGACACTTTTACTATCCCGACCGAAATCGCCACTGATCAGGGTTCCTTTATCCTTGAGGTGCATGGGAGCTCAATGATCAATGTCGGCATCTTCAATGGCGATTACATCATCGTCCGTGAACAAAAGAGTGCCATGAACGGCGAAATTGTCGTGGCCATGATTGATGGTTCAGCGACCGTCAAGACGTTCTACAAGGAGCAGGGACGCGTACGCCTGCAGCCTGAGAATGACACCATGGAGCCTATCTATGCAACAAATCCCGTTATCCTGGGCAAAGTCGTCGGCTTGATGCGCCGGTTCTCGTAATGCAAAAACGCATCACCATCTTTGATACCGTCCGCGGGTTTACGATGATTTCAATGGCAGGTTTTCACGCTTGCTACGATCTCGCCTACCTGTACGGCTGGGATATGCCCTGGTTTACTCAGACCGTCTTTCAAGACATCTGGCGCGCCAGAATCAGCTGGATATTTTTATTTATCGCGGGTTGGATGTGCACCCTTTCGCGCAACAATATCAAACGTGCCGCCAAATACGCCTTAGCAGCACTCGTCGTCTGGTTGGCAACAACACTTGTCTCAGTTGACGATTCTGTTAATTTTGGCATCATCTACTGCATGGCCGCATGTACCGGCATTGTGGCGTTGACCGATCCCGTCCTTAAGAAGATGTCGGCGAGATGGGGCATGCCCCTATGCCTTTTGTTGTTCGCCCTCACCTGGAGCATCCCCAAAACGATCTACCCTGTCCCCTACCTGGCGTGGCTGGGATTTCCGAGCCCTGGGTTTGTCTCAGGTGATTTCTACCCCATCATCCCGTTTTTCTTTATGTATCTTGTAGGATACTTCGCCGCACATATAGCGCAGGGAATCGATAAGACCGCCCCTAACTGGGCCTATGCCAATCCCGTCCCGGCGCTCGCCAGCCTTGGACGCCATGCACTCCCCTTTTATCTGCTGCATCAGCCCATCATTCTGGGCATTTTAGAGCTCGTCTACTCGGTGCGATAACGCTCGAGCCGCGGCGTGATACGGGCCGGCAGCTTCGCCACAATACGAACGCCGTCCTCAAGATATTCCTCGTGCAAAAGGGTTCCCTGCTCATGCACCAGCGTGATGAGGGCGCCCTCGCGATACGGGATATCAGCAGAGAGCAACACATCGGTAGCAGCCGCCTCACGAGCAATACGGTCGACGAGATCGTCGAGTCCCTCGCCCGTCTGGGCCGAGAACAGAACAGCCTCGGGATAGCGACGACGGAAACTCAATCGATCAACGCTATCGAGAAGATCGATTTTATTGAACACCGTAAGCGTCAAACGCTCGCCGGCACCGATCTCGTCAAGAACGCGATCGACTGCCTCGAGCTGGCGCTCATAGTCCTCGTCAGAGGCATCCACAACTTTAAGGATCAGATCGGCACCAAGAACCTCAGAAAGCGTGGACTTAAAGGCATCAACGAGACCATGCGGTAGCTTTTGAATAAAGCCAACGGTATCGGTAATCGTCATGCCACGACCGCCGGGCAGGCGATACGAACGCGTCGTCGGGTCGAGCGTAGCAAACAGCTTGTCCTGCGAAAGTACCGTAGAGCCGGTCAGACGATTGAGCAACGTCGATTTACCGGCATTGGTATAACCGGCTAACGCTACGCGAAACGCCGGTGACTCAATGCGACTCTTGGACTGGACATCGCGACGCTGTTCAACCTGCTTGAGCTCACGACGAAGCGCAGCAATCTTATTACGAATGAGGCGACGGTCGACCTCGAGCTGACTTTCACCCTGACCAAAGCGTGAGCCGATGCCGCCGCGCGTCTGCTCCTTGGCGAGGTGGCTCCACATGCCACGCAGACGAGGCAGCAGATACTGTAACTGTGCCAACTGTACCTGCAGACGTCCCTCACGCGTCTGAGCATGCAGCCCAAAGATATCCAAAATCAACGCCGTGCGGTCAATAATCTTGACCGGTTCACCCACGGCTTTCTCCAAATAGGATTGCTGCGAGGGCGTCAGGTCGTCGTCAAAAATAACGACATCGGCATCCATGCGATGCACCAGGCCGCACAGCTCTTCAACCTTACCGGAACCGATAAACGATTTAGGATACGGCTTTACCAAACGCTGAGACAAGCGCGCCACGCACCGGGCACCAGCCGTATGGGCAAGGCACTCCAGCTCGTCAAGCGAGCGATCGAGCGGCCATGCATTGTCGCGCCATTCAACACCAACTAATATGGCACGCTCGGGCTCGGGTGCCGTGGGAACAAGGGGGAAACGGGCCATTAGGCAGCCTCAATACGATGCAGGATGTCCTCAACGACCTCATCGATCGTACATTCATCCATATCAAACCACACGATACGGTCATCACGCTTAAACCACGAAAGCTGACGTTTGGCATAGCGACGCGAACGCATCTTGATGAGTTCGCGAGCCTCATCCATGCTCATCACGCCATTGAAAGCATCGATGATCTCTTTATAGCCAATTGCCTGCATCGACGTCAGGGCATCTCCCAACCCCTGGTCCATAAGACCGCGAACCTCATCAACAAGACCCTGTTCAAACATCAGATCGACGCGCAGGTTAATGCGCTCGTAGAGCACCTCGCGATTACGCGTCAGACCAAACCATAGAGCATGATAATGCTCGCGCGGAACACTAAACTGACTTTTTTGCTGTGCATAGGAGATACCATCATCATGCATCTCGAGCGCACGAATCACACGGCGCACGTTATGGGGATGAATAACAGCAGCAGATTCTGGGTCGCGCTCGGCAAGCAGGGCATGCAGTTCTTCCTCGCCAATACGCTCGGCAAGCTCCTGATAGCCCGCACGGCGATCGTCCTCAAGTTCACCCGAGGGAAAGTCCATCTCATCGAGGGCGGCCTTGAGATACAGCCCCGTACCCCCGCAAAACACCGGTAGGCGGCCCTCGCCAAGCAAGCGCTCAACATGCGCGCGAGCGTCAGCCTGATAAAGCGCAGCAGAATATGCCACACCCGGCTCTACAATGTCGACGAGACGCAGCGGCGCCGCACACTCATCGGGCGCCATCTTTGCGGTACCAATGTCCATGCCGCGATAGATTTGCATCGCATCGCACGACAGCACTTCGGACGAAAGACGAGCGGCCAAACGGTCGGCAACATCACTCTTGCCAACCGCCGTCGGACCGACGATCGCAACGGCGGAAAGACCTGCCCCGGGAGAAACCATTAGCGCGGCTCGCCCACAACGGAGCCAGACAAATACCAGGTCTTGGCAACGTCAACGTCAACATCAACGATCTTGCCAACAAGCTGATCGATGCTGTAGCCCTCAGGGATGGGCGCATGAACGGTCTGATTCTTGGGACTCTTGCCCAGCAGGACCGCGTCGTTCTTTTTACTCGCTCCCTCAATGAGCGCCGGCACCACAGTATGGAGCTCACCCTGGTTATACTCGTGTGCCGTGGTCTCGATAACCTTAACCAGGCGGTTGAAACGCTCAAGAATAACCTCATGCGGCGTAGGATCGTCAATCTCTGCGGCCGGGGTACCGGCGCGCTTGGAATAGATGAAGGTATAGGCCTGAGCATAGCGAACCGTCTCGGCAAGCGAGAGCGTCTGCTCAAAGTCTTCTTCAGTCTCGCCCGGGAAGCCGACGATAATGTCGGTCGAGAGCGCGATATCGGGCATACGGTTACGAATGCGATCGACCAGGCGCAAATAGTCCTCGCGTGTATAACGGCGATTCATCTCTTTGAGGATCCGCGTCGAACCTGACTGGAC
Source organism: uncultured Collinsella sp. (assembly GCA_902467875.1). Classification (GTDB taxonomy): domain Bacteria; phylum Actinomycetota; class Coriobacteriia; order Coriobacteriales; family Coriobacteriaceae; genus Collinsella. Next base: position 5,830 of record CABQWP010000035.1, read on the forward strand.
GGCCAAGTGCAGCTGCGGCATAACGGCAGGCGTCTCGGCCATGGCGTCAATGGTCTCGGGCAACAGGTCCTTGGGATGCGAAGACGTAAAGAAGATGCGCTCCACACCCGTATCGCCCACGGCACGCAGCAGATCGGCAAAACGTGGCTTGCCAAACAGATCGCGACCATATGAGTTAACGTTTTGGCCTAGCAGCGTAATCTCACGCACGCCCTGGCGCACCAAACCAGTCACCTCGTCGACAATCTCCTCGAAGGGGCGGCTCTTTTCGCGACCGCGCACGTACGGCACGATGCAATAGGTGCAGAAATTATTGCAGCCCGTCATGATGGGCACCCAGGCGTGATACTGGGTCTCGCGATGCCACGGCATGCTCATGGCATCCGTATCCTCATGCTCATTGGTGCGGATATGACGCTTGCCGTCAAGGAACGCCTCGGCAATGAGCTCGGCCACATGTGCAATGGAATGCGTGCCAAAGATAACATTGACGTTATCGACGTTGGTGAGCAGGCCCTCGCCATCGCGCTGCGCGATGCAACCACCAACGGCAACCACGCGCTTGCCCGAAGGCGAAGGCGGCAGGCTTTTGCAGGAATTGCACTGACCGTACAGGCGAGTATCGGCGGCCTCGCGCACGCAGCATGTCATGAAGAGAACGATATCGGCATGCGCGGGATCGAGCGCCATGAGGCAGCCATACGAATCAAGCAGACCGCTCACACGCTCGGAGTCGTGCTGATTCATCTGGCAGCCAAAGGTGCGGATAAAGTAGGTTTTACCGGCAAGAATATCGCGTACGGAACGCTGGTCCATGTGCATAAGTCCTAACGATGGGGAGCGAAACAAGGCAAGCAGAAGCTATGCCACAGGCTTAACATCATCCATGACGACGTTATCCATAGCAGCTCGATTGATCTGGTGAACGTAGATAGAAAGGCGGATGGCCGTGCGCGACTCCCCGTTAATGAGGATGTCGGAGAACACGGGCGCGCAGGAAATATCAAAACCGGTTGGAATCAAAAAACCGCGCGCGATAGCCACGGCCTTAATGGCCTGGTTGACCGCACCGGCGCCGACACACTGGATGTTGACGGGTACACCATCCTTGACCATGCCGGCGATGGCGCCGGCAACGGACGCGGGCGATGATTTGCTTGATACCTTCAGGCAATCCATGAAGAAACTCCTGCGTTTAAAAGTACGTTTTAACTGCAATAACTGTATCGTACCGAGTGGACTCGGTAAAGGCACTATTCCTCTTTGGCAAGATCGAAGGTCACAGTGATTCGATCACGCGAAACACGAATCTTTGGGTCGCCGCAAAGGTTGAGATAGTACCGGGCGGCAAGGTCATTAAAGTCACGCTCCACAGCACGCGAAAACTGAGCCATGTCATCCTTGGCAATACGTAGCCCGCGACGATCCTTCGCGAGATCGACAGGAGCCGGCGCATGCGAGGACGAATCACGCTCGCGCAGCAGACGCGCGGTCACACCGCGAACGGGCTTAATCTGCCCTGCCAAAATGCGATGGGCCGTGCGCTCGGACATCTCAAGACCCAAACCCGAACAGATACGGATAAAGTCCTCGGCATCAGAGGCAAGGCCTAAACGGTCGACAACCGGAAGCTCGCTCTCGTCATCAATGAACAGGAGACGCGACGTATCAAGCCGACTTGACGCCTGAGCATAAAGGGTCGCGGCAATCTCAGACGGAGAACCAAGATAGACATCGCAACCACGCAACTCCTCGAGCGCAAACTCACAAGCAGCGCGAATAATATTATGCGGACCGCGAGCACAGACATAACGCCCGTCCTCATCCTTGACGGCCTGGGGCCAGCTGGACTGATCGGCACGCTCACTGAGGCGGTCGGCCGCAACGCTCACCTTAAAGGCCGAGCCAAGGTCGACACCAGACGTGACCACGCGGGCCTCGTCGGTGTTCTGCTTGATCGAAAACAATGCCATGCCACGACCGTGAACGCCCCAACGGTCCATCTTCATGCTCTCGAGCTTGGAGGTAACACGGGCATCGAAGATTCGCTCTTGCATATCCTGCGGAACGCCCGAACCGTTATCCAAAAAGACAAGCGTGCGGACGCCATCTTCCTTAGTCGTGGCGAGATAAACCTTGTCGGCGCCAGCATCGCGAGCATTACGGAGCATTTCGATGACGATATCCTCGACATGCTGAATGTCGTGCTTTGCCTGGCGCCGCTCGGCCTCCGAAACGCGGAGGCGGACATACCCCTCGCCAAGGTTCTCCTCGACGCGAAGGTTGCCCTCCCCCGACATCGACGCGATAAATGAGATGAGCTCGTTCGCGTCGCTCATGTTATTTAGCGATATCGACAGCGCGACTCTCGCGAATCACGACGACGCGCACCTGACCGGGATACTCCATCTCTTCCTCGATCTGATGGGCGATATCGTGAGCCAGGACCGTGGACTGGGCATCGGAGATCTTGTCCGGCTGAACCATGACGTGGACCTCGCGACCAGCCTGCATGGCATAGGTACGCTCGACGCCTTCATGGGAGTTGGCAATCTCCTCGAGCTTCTCAAGACGCTTGATGTAGTTCTCGGCAGACTCGCGACGGGCACCGGGGCGAGAGGCAGAGACAGCATCGGCGGCCTGTACCAGGACATCGAGCACCGTGTTGGGGTCGACATCGGCATGGTGAGCCTCGATAGCGTGAACGATAACGGGCTTCTCGCCATAACGGCGGGCAAGCTCGGCGCCGATGACGGCATGCGGGCCCTCGACGTCGTGGTCGATTGCCTTGCCCAGGTCGTGCAGCAGGCCGGCGCGCTTAGCGGTCACAACGTCCAGGCCAAGCTCGGAAGCCATCACGCCGCACAGATCGGAAACCTCGAGGGAGTGCTGAAGCACATTCTGACCAAACGAGGTACGGTAGCGCAGGGCACCAAGGGTCTTGACGATCTCGGGGTGCAGGTCGTGGATACCGGTATCAAAGGCAGCCTGCTCGCCAGCCTCGCGCACGCGCTGCTGAACCAGGTCGGCAGCCTTGTGATACATCTCCTCAATGCGGGCGGGGTGAATGCGGCCGTCGGCAATGAGGTTCTCAAGTGCCACGCGGGCGGTCTCACGACGGACCGGGTCGAAGCTCGAAAGAACGACGGTCTCAGGCGTGTCGTCGATCACGAGGTTGACGCCGGAAACCTGCTCGAAGGTCCGGATGTTGCGACCCTCGCGACCGATGATACGGCCCTTGAGGTCATCAGAGGGAATGTGCACGGAGGTAACGGTGACCTCGGCTGTGTGGTCGGCAGCGCAGCGCTGAATCGCCAGGGACAGAATCTCCTGTGCGGTCTTGTGGCACTCGGCGCGAACCTGCTGCTCGGACTCGCGAATGATCGTGGCAGCCTCGTGGGTGACCTCGCCGCGAACCTTATCGAGGAGCTCCTTGTGGGCGTCCTCACGGGTCAGGTCGGCGATACGCTCGAGCTCGGAGGTCTGCTTGGCGCAGAGCTCCTCAAGCTCGCGGGAGCGCTTCTCGACCTGACCGGCCTGGCTGGACAGCTGGTGCTCACGCTTGTCGAGAGCGTCGTTTCGGCGATCAAGGGACTCCTCGCGCTGCATCACGCGGTTCTCAAGCGTACGAATCTCGCTCTTACGCTGCTTGTCCTCGGCCTCGGCGGCCTGCTTGTTCTTGATGATCTCCTCTTTAGCCTCGAGCAGAGCCTCTTTTTTGAGGGTCTCGGCCTGACGCTTAGCATCACCGATCAGGGACTCAGCCTGTGCGTGTGCCGACTGGATCTTTTCGTCGGCCTCGTGAAGACTACCCTGCTTGGCGGTGCGCATGTAGGCAATGGCGGCGATGGCACCCAAAACGATGCCAACGAGCGCTGCGATGATAGGCATGCTCACTCCTTTTTATGGATTCGTTACACAACAAAGCGAACCGTCCTTACGAACGGCTCGCGACATTTGAGTAATATGGGCGCAGCTTATGCGGGTCGGATACAGATAAACATATAAACAAACTCATCACAGATGAGCACATATCACAAAGCAAATGACAGTGTTTATCGTACGTTGAACCACAACAACTGTCAAATAAATGGCCCCGGCACGGCGGCTAAAACACGGTGAACGGCAGGGCCACAAAACGCATACGCCTAAACCGCACATTCCTCGCGTTCGGCATCGAGACGTGCCTTAACGGCATCGGCGGCGACGTGATACGAGAAGCCCTTGCCCATCAAAAACCGAACCAGTTTTTCGAATGCGCGTGTCTCTGGAACACGCCGCTTGGTGAGCAGAGCTGACGCACGCGCCAAATCGTCTTCGACGGCAAAATAATCCTCGGGATAACCGGGAATGTCATCGAGCACAACATGACGGCGCTTGAGCTCGGTCTCGATTTTGCGCTGTCCCCAACCGCGCCGCTTGCGCTCCTCGATAAAGTACGAGCAAAAGCGGCTCTCGTCTAAAAAGCGATACTCGGTGGCGCGCTCGACGGCGAAATCAATCGCAGGCTGGTGAAAGCCGTAGCAAGCCAGCTTGTCACGGACCTCACCCGTCGCATGGTCGCGGCGCGATAACATCTCGGTCACCATGGTGAGTGCACATTTACGCTCGATGAGCTGCACCGCCTCACGAAAGTTGTCCCAATCACAGGGAAGATCGGGGCGGTTTTTGACATACAGCCGCGCGACCCGCACGGGAATCCAAATGGACCGCTCAAAACCGCCCTCAAGCTCACAATCGATATGTGCGCAAGGCTTTTTGGACGCATAACCGCTCGAGAACGAGGAGGCCGCCTTCTTATCGGGAAAGACGACCGTGGCCTCGGTCACCGTATACGACATGAGCGTAACCGCTACTCGTCGTCATCATCGAGCATGGCGGACCCATCGATGGCGTAAAGCTCGTCAAACTCCTCAGGCGCAGGCTGATCGGTCAGCTCGACCTCGGACGGAGCATCGTCATCAAACTCAAGTCCACAGGCAAGGCGGACCTTATGCTCAATCTCGTCGGCGCAATCGGGGTGTTCGCGCAGGAACGCCTTGGCGGCCTCGCGACCATTGCCGAGCTTGTCCTCGCCATAGGCAAACCAGGAGCCCATCTTCTTGCAAATGCCGCACTCGACAGCCATGTCCAGAATCGAGCCCTCCTTAGAGATGCCCGTACCGTACATGATGTCGAACTCAGCAGAACGGAACGGAGCTGCCACCTTGTTCTTAACGACCTTGGCGCGCACGCGGTTACCGATAACCTCGTCCTTAAGCTTAATGCTGTCGATGCGGCGAATGTCGATACGCACCGAAGAGAAGAACTTAAGGGCGCGGCCGCCCGTCGTGGTCTCGGGGTTGCCGAACATGACGCCGATCTTCTCACGCAGCTGGTTAATGAAGATGCACGTCGTGTTGGACTTGGACAGCGAGCCGGCGAGCTTGCGGAGCGCCTGGCTCATCAGGCGAGCCTGAAGACCGACCGTAGTGTCGCCGATTTCTCCCTCGATCTCGGCACGCGGGGTCAGCGCGGCGACGGAGTCAACGACGATGGCATCGATGGCGCCGGAACGCACGAGCATGTCAACGATCTCGAGCGCCTGCTCACCCGTATCGGGCTGGGAAATGAGCACCTCGTCGATATCCACGCCGATGCGCGCGGCATACGTGGGATCGAGCGCGTGCTCGGCATCGATAAATGCCACAACGCCGCCCATAGCCTGGGCCTCGGCCAAGATCTCGAGCGAAAGCGTCGTCTTACCGGAGGACTCAGGACCGTAAATCTCGACGATACGGCCGCGCGGCACGCCGCCGATACCCAGCGCGGCATCGAGGGCCAGGGCGCCCGTGGGAATGGCCTCGACCTCGAGCTCGGGGCCACCGTCGCCGTACCTCATGATGGAACCCTGGCCGAATTTCTTCTCGATCTCGGCCTTGGTGGTGGCGATCATCTCATCGCGCTCTTTACCCGTCGTGCGAGCATGAACGGTACGTACGGGACCTGAATTCTTGGCCATGAATAGCCCTCCTCTTAACAACCTGCATCGATAATAAACGAACGGCTGTTCGTGGTCAACCGTTCAGGCCAATCATATGCAGGCGGTCTTTCCAAAACCCAACCAAACGCCGACCAAACACTGACCAAATACTTGACCACAAAGGACCAAATATGAACAAGGCAGGCAAAAATACATCTACAACCAGCACAAACGCTAAATTTGTCAGAGGTCCCTATCTCCACAATTAAGGGGCCCTAAGGCCCCTTAAAACATGTCTATTCCATAGAGTTGAGCACAAGGGCAATGCGCCCCAATGCCTCCGCGACCGCATGGGCACGAACACACGAACGGTCGCCCTCATAGTGGCAGCGCACAGAGTCCACGACCGGCACGCCCCCATCGGCGGAACGATGCCCCCAGCCAATATAGAAAGTGCCCGCCGGATCGTCCTCAGTGCCACCGCCGGGGCCGGCATAACCCGTTGCGCTCACTGCAATATCGCTCTGGTACAGCTCCAGCGAACCCACCGCCATCTCGCGCGCGGTCTGATGCGACACCGCGGTATAGCGGTCGAGCGTCTCCTGCTCAACACCAAGAACACGATGCTTAATCTCATCGCAATAGGTCACCGCACCGCCACGCAGCACCGCCGAGGCGCCCGGGATATCGGCAATCGTCGAGGCGATCATACCCGCCGTCAGCGACTCAGCCGTCGAAACCGTCACGCCCCGAGCGCTCGCGCGCTCGACAATATCACGCGCCAGCTCCTCGTTATGTGCGGAAATCTGCTCAAAAGAGTCCGTCATACCCACCAGGACCTAGACCGAAAAGACGATCTTGCGGCAGTTCCAGAAGTACTGGGCGCCCGAGATAACGGTCAGGACAACGGCAACGGCGTACAGGAAGCGCGACACCGAGTAGATGCCGAGCGTCAGCGCCACCGGGCCAAGGTGCAAGCCGACCATAGCAAAAACGCACAGGTAACCGCAAATGGAGACCATCGTGGTTGCCGTCTTGTACTTGCCGAGCTTATCGGCCGCAACGACCACACCGGCCGCACTCGCGACCATGCGAAGGGCGCTCACCAGCAGCTCGCGGAACAGGATAATGAACACGGACCACACGGTCACCGCGCCAAAATCCAAGAACAGCAGCAGGGCCGAGAACACGAGCAGCTTATCGGCGATGGGGTCCAAGAATTTACCGAAGTCGGTGATCTCGTTGCGCGAACGCGCCAGATAACCGTCGACCTTATCGGTGCACGACAGGATCACATACAGAATGAAGGCAGCGGCGGCGAGCGGGCCGTCGAAGGTGCTCCAATCCGTACCGGCAACACTCGTGTGAGAAAGCGCCGACACGATCATGAACACCGGGATAAAGACGATGCGAACGCACGTCACGATGTTGGCGGGCGTCCAGACACTCGTCAGTTCCTTATTGCTCTCGTTAGCCACGACGCTCTCCTACTCCACAACATGACCGATAAGCTCATAGCAGAAGCTATCGGTAAACTCGACGGTCAGAATATCGCCCATGGACGCCTCGCTGGCGTCCAGATGCACCGCGCCATCGGAATCGGGCGCCTGGAACCAGGCATGGCCGATCAGCTCGGCGCCACCCTCGGTCTCTTCGATACCGTCGACGATCACCTGGGCGCGCTCGCCCACATGTGCGGCAGTGGCGGCAAAACCGAGCGACTCGGCCAGGTCCATGGCCTCCTGGGCGCGCTCGAGCTTGACCTCTTCGTCGACCTGACCCTCCATCTTAGCGGCCAGGCTGCCCTCCTCCTGCGAGTAGGCAAAGACGCTCGTGTAGTCAAAGCCGACGGTGTCCATAAAGTCGATAAGGTCGCGGAACTCGTCGTCGGTCTCGGTCGGGAAGCCGACCATGGCCGTGGAACGGATCACGATGCCGGGGATACGCTCACGCAGATCGCGGAACAGGTCCTCGAGCTCCTGGCGCGAACCAGAACGGCGCATGGCCTTGAGAATGCGCGCGTCGCAGTGCTGCACGGGGATATCGATATAGGGCAGCACCTCGGGCGTATCGCGAATCGTCTCGATGAGTTCGTCAGTCATGCCCTCGGGCTGCAGATAGAGCACGCGGACCCAGACGTTGTGCGGGCGCACGGCCTCGGCGACGGCACGCAGCAGCTGCGCCAGATTGCGCGGCGAGCCATCGGCGACGTCCTCGTCGGCAAAGTCGGTACCCCAGATGCCCGTGTCCTGGCCGATCAGCACGATCTCGCGCACACCGCCGGCAACCAGGTCGCGCACCTCGGAGATGATGCTCTCGGCATTGCGCGAATGATAGCGGCCGCGGATGTAGGGAATCATGCAGAAGCTGCAGAAGCGGTTGCAGCCATCGGAAATCTTGACGTAGGCGACAGCACCCTCGACGGTACGTTTGACCTGCGGGATATAGGCTGCAATCTCGCGCTCGACACCCAGCACGCCATCGATGACCGCCACGATGCCGTCCTCCTCGTCGGCCTTCACAAAGGCAGCGACCTCGGGCAGCTCGTCAGGCAGGTCGTCGCCATAGCGCGACGGCACACAGCCGCACATAACGATGGGGCAAGAACGAACGCCGTCCTGAACCTCGTTGGCGAGCTCGAGCGTGGTCTCGATGCTCTCGGACGTTGCGGAGGCGAGGAACGAGCATGTATTGACGATGGCGATATCGGCATCCTGCGGGTCGAATGCCTCCTCGTAGCCCGCAGCAGTCAAAAGAGAACGCATGCGGTCGGTGTCGACCTCGTTCTTAGCGCACCCGAGGGTGATGTAGAGCACGGAGCCCAACGGTGTATCCATGTTGGAGAGCGGTCCTTTCGAATGATATTAGCGGTAGTTGGTGAACTGTAGCGGCTGGCCGTAGTCCTGGTCGCGCAGGAACTGGATTACGGTCTGCAACGCATCCTTCGAAGCAGAGGAAACACGCAGCTTGTCGGCCTCGATGGTCACCTTGACCTTGAGCTTTTGGTCCTTGATGTCCTTGTTGATCTTCTTGGCGGTCGCCTGGTCGATACCCTCGACAATATGGCCGAGCACGCGCACGGTGCCGCCCGATGCCGCCTGAGGAGCATCCCACGAGACAGCCTTGAGGTCAATGCCGCGCTTGATGAGCTTGGAACTCAGCACGTCGATAATCTGCTTAGAGACAAAGTCAGCCGGGGCGCTGATCGTAAAGAGCTTGTCGCCCTTCGAAAGCTCGATCGTGGCGCCGGAATCCTTAAGGTCATAGCGCTGGGAAATCTCGCGCGTGGTCTGCTGGAAGGCGTTGTCGACCTCTTGCATGTTGACCTCGGACACGACGTCGAAGCTGGAATCTTTAGCCATGATGTTTCCTTTCGCGTACGAGCGGCTTAGTAGCTATCGTACGAATAGTCAATAGAATCGGTGGGTGTCTGACCGTCAGTTGCGGTATCGGCGCCATCCGTGGACTGGGCATCGGTAACGTCGGTGGTATCGGCACCATCGGTGGTATCGGTACCATCAGAACTTTCACCATTCTCGGAATCAGTCGTCTCCTTCTTGGGAACGGTGATCGTCACACGCGCCACGCCCGAGGTCTTGGTATCGTAACGAACCTTTTCACCGTTCTTGGTAACGGTGACATCGGAAGGCTTGGACGTGGTGATCTCGATCGAGGACTCGGGCGAGTACTCCTGCTCAAAGGGGCCAGTCGCTTGGGCGCCATAGACCGACTTGCCGTCGACCTTGACCTCAATCCACGCGGTCTTTCCCTTGGCAACGGAGACTTTGACCTTCGTGACCTCGTTCTCTTCCTTCTTGGCCGTCGTCTTGGTAGCGTCCGAGTCAGTCGACTCATCCGTCGCCTCATCGGTGTCTTCGTCCTCGTCGACCGTTTCGGTCTTCTTAGAAGACTTCTTGGTCGTCGTCTTGGTAGCAGTGGGCGTCTCGGGCGTGGTCTCGGGCGCCGAAGATGCGCAGCCGCGCAGAAGCACCACGATGAGCACAATCAACAACAGCGCAACGGCACCGATGCCGGCGTAGACGATACGCGGATCGAGCCCGTTGTTTTGAGGAGTACGTGATCCGCCGCGTCCACGATTGGAACTGCTGCGGCCGCCTCCCTGAGGCATACGACCACGATTGCTATCGGAACGGCCGCGATAGCCACCCTGGCCCTGAAGGCTGCGCTGACCCGAGCGGGGCGCAAGTTCACCGCGGCCTTGATAGCCACGCTGGCCCGAACGCGGAGCCGAAGAGCGCTGGCCATACGGCTGTGATTGAGAGCGAAGACGCGGCGTCACCTGCGTGGTATCGGCATCCGCATAGCCACCGCGAGAGCGACCAGAAGAGACCCCACGGTAACCGCGATCGGAATAGCCGCCGTCGCCGTAGCCGGCACGAGGGTCACGAGCCACGCCGCGGGCAGCGGGAAGTGCACGGTCCTCGGGCATCGGCGTACTGCGGAACCGGTCACGCTGCGAACGAATCTCCTCGCCCGAACCCGTCTCGGTAATATAACCGGCCTGCTGAGGACGCTGTCCATAACGCGTCGAACGACCGCCCTGAACCATCAGGAAGCGCCCGTTATCGACCGAGGAACGCGAATTGACGTAGCCAGCGGCGTCCTGAAAACGACCGCCCTGCTGCGACGTCTCGCGCTCATATGCCATCAGATCGTCAAAGTAGGCATTGACGACCTCGCGCGGATTGAGGCCCAAAAAGCGAGCATAGCTCGAAATCATGCCCTGCGCATAGCCGCGCGGCGGCATCGAAGCAAAGTTACCAGTCTCGAAAAACTCGATGATCTGCGGCCTGATTTTGATGGTGTTGGCGACTTGCTGAATGGAAAGGCCCATTCGGCGACGCTGCTCGAGCAGCATGTCACCAAAGCGTGCAGCCATCAGAATCCTCCAAACTCACGATCTTCACGTGCCATCTCGGCGTCGACAGATTCCAGCGCGGCAAGCCCCTCCTCGTCCAGCAGGACCTCGCGCGGCTTGGAACCGTCGGGCGGACCGACGACACCCTTTTCTTCCAGCATGTCCATAATACGCCCGGCGCGCGCATAGCCAACCTTAAGGCGGCGTTGCAGGCCAGATGTGGAGCCCAGCTGCGATTCCACCACAATATGGGCGGCTTCCCAAATGAGCGGATCATCGTCTTGCGGCTCGGCAACTCCGGTGCGGACAATGCCGCCCCCCGCCATGGACATGGAAGCGGGCGCCACAGCCGACAGGATCTCCTCATGGTAGTCGGGCTCGCTTTGCGACTTGACGAACTCGACAATCTCGTTGATTTCATCGTCCGAGACAAAGCAGCCCTGAATACGGCGAGGCTTGCCCCAGTCGACCTTGGAGAACAGCATGTCGCCCAAACCGGTGAGCTTTTCGGCACCCATCTGGTCGATGATGACGCGCGAGTCGATGCCCGTGGCGACGTTAAAGGCGATGCGGTTGGTGATGTTGGCCTTAATGAGGCCCGTCACCACGTTGGAGCTCGGGCGCTGCGTGGCCACGATAAGGTGGATACCGGCGGCACGGCCCAGCTGAGCAATACGCACGATCGAGGCCTCGACATCCTTACCGGCGACCATCATCAGGTCCGAGAGCTCGTCGATGATAATGACCAGATAGGGCATCTTTTGCGGCGGGTTATCGTAATGTTCAAACTCGCCGGCGGCCTGCTTTTCGTTATAGGTCGAGATCTTACGTACATTGAGACGCTCGAAGACCTTCAGGCGACGCTCCATCTCGGACACGGCCCATTGCAGAGCGCTCGCGGCCTGCTTGGGCTCGGTCACTACAGGCACGTAAAGATGCGGCAGACCGTTATAGCCCGCAAGCTCGACGCGCTTGGGGTCGACCATGATCAGGCGAACGTCCTCGGGAAGCGCGCGCATGAGCAGGGTCGTGATGATGGAGTTGATCATCACCGACTTACCAGAACCGGTCGTGCCGGCGATCAGCAGGTGGGGCATCTTGGCGAGGTCGGCGACGACCGGCGTACCCTCGGCATCGCGACCGATGGCCAGCTCGAGCGGACCGCCCTTCACATAGGGCAGCACGTCGCCCAGGTTGACGTTCTGGCGCTTGCGATTGGGGATCTCGATACCCACGAGCGACGTGCCGGGGATCGGGGCAAAGATACGTACCGACTGGGCAGCGAGCGAAAGCGCGATATCGTCCTCGAGGCTCGAAATCTTGCTCACGCGCTCGCCCTCACCAGGTTGCAGCTTAAAGGTCGTCACCGTGGGGCCGGCGATCCAGCCGACCACGCGGGCACTGCGGCCAAACTCAAGCAAGGTGGATTGCAGTGACTCAGCGGTCTGCTCCAACTCCTTGTCCGAAGACGCGGCGGAAGCCGACTGCGGGTTGGCATGCAGGATTTCGAGCGGCGGAAGCTTGAGGCCGTCCTCTTCTTCGCCCTCGTTATCTGCGGCGCCACCGTCCGCTCCCCCATCGCTAGCCGCAGCCGATTCGACGGCACTCGAGGCAGGCGCATCGGCAACCTTGGGATGCTTCAAGAAGTCGGGAATCTGAGGTGCTGCCGAGACAGGATTCACGGCAAACGGCGGCTCGAACTCGTCGATCTTATCGGGGTCGTCTTCCATCGAAAGCTGGCCGGTTACCTGGTCGCGCTTTGCATGGCGACGCGGCAGCAAAGTTGTCTTTGCGGTCTCAATCGGAGCCTCGTCGTCCTCGTCATCGCCCTCGGTGAGCTCAATCTCGCTATCGGACCAAGACGGGTCGGGCTCGCTTGTATTGAGCTTAGGCGCAGCCTTGCCCTTCTTGGCATGGCGGCGCGGCAGCAGCGTCGTCTTAGCGCGCTCAACCTCAACCGACTCGGACACGTCGACAAACGGATTCTCGTCCTCGTCGTCATCGTCCAAAACCGGGTCCACATCGTTGCCCATGACCGTGGTCACGGCAGCATCGGAGCCCTTTTGACGAAGAATGCTCAGGTGCGGACGGGCAACGCCGGGCACCGACAGGGCTTCGTCGTCACCCCACGGGCTGGCGTTGACATCGGCACGACGGCGCTCGGCAAAATCGGCCGCACGGTCGCGAGCAGAGCGCAGCACGCCACCCACCGAAAAGCCGATGATGACCAAGCCCACGACGACAAGGCCCAACAGGACTACCATCGCGATAGGCTTACCCAGGGCATTCTGCAGCGCACTCGCAATAAACGCACCGATGTAGCCACCCGAGGCGGACAAATTTTGCGGCGTGAACATAAGGTCACACGAGACACTCGTACCCGGCACCATCAGCGAAAGAATGGAGACGACGGCGATAAAGACCACGGCTCCGCCCGCAACAGAGCGCACGTTGAGCGGCGAGTCCTCGCCTAAAAAGAGCGTGGCGGCAAACAGCAAAATAACGATCGGCAGCACGTAGGCGCCCAGACCAAAGCCCAGGTGGTAGAAACCGGCAACCGCAGCCGTAACGGGTGCAGTCGCCGGCGAAATCACGGCAATGAAGGACGCAATCGCCAAAACGGCGATGACCACGCCGGCGATATCGCGGTTGGCCGAGGGCTCGACCAGGGGCTCAAAATCGTCGAAGTCGGTCTCGTGGCCCTTATTGGCACGAAGATGGGAACCGGCACCCTTAGCAGATGCCGGTTGGTTGTTGGCTTTATTGCCTTTGGCGTTTTGTGCAGATCCGCGCGCCAAACTAAACCTCCATGACGACCGGGATGATCATCGGACGAGTGCGCGTACGACTCCAGATAAAGTTAGAGAGCGAGTCGCGCACGGCCTTGCGAATGGCATCGGAACCGCTGCTCGTAAAGCTGAACTTGCCCTTCTCAATCGTCTTCATAATAGACGCGGAGGCATCCTCGGAGAACTGGTCGTCGATGGCAAACGAGACGCCGCGGCCCGAGAACTCGATGGCCTCAATCTTCTTGTGCTTGAGCGAGACGATGGCGACGGCCGTGACCATACCGTCATTGGCGAGCTTCTGGCGATCGCGCAGGACGATGGGGTCGGTATCGCCGATACGCAGGCCGTCGACGTAGACGACGCCGGACTCGACGGGCGTACCACGCTTGACGATACCACCGCGCATCTCGAGCGTGTCGCCGTTATCGAGGATAAAGATGTGATCATCCTTGATGCCCATCTTGCGGGCCAGCTGGGCATGGGCGCGCAGATGCACGGCCTCACCGTGAACCGGCATAAAGTACGTGGGCTTGGCCATGGCCATCAGGAGCTTAAGCTCCTCCTGGCTACCGTGACCGGAAACGTGAACGAGAGCGCGGTTCTTATCCCACACGTCGCAGCCGAGCTTGGCCAGGCTGTTGACGACCTGCTGGACGGCTTTCTCATTGCCGGGAACAGGAGTTGCCGAGAGGATAACGGTATCGCCCTCGTGGATGGAGAGCGTCTTGTGCTCGCCATTGGCCATGCGGGACAGGGCCGACAGCGGCTCGCCCTGCGAACCGGTGCACATGACGACAATCTTGTCGTCAGGCAGGTTATCAATGTCAAAGGCATCGATGATATCGGCGTCGTCGATGTTGAGGTAGCCAAGCTCGCGCGCCACGCGGGTGTTAGTGAGCATGGAGCGACCGGTCACAACGACCTTACGGCCGCACTTGCGGGCGGCATCGCAGATCTGCTGCAAACGATGGATGTGGCTCGAGAACGACGCGACGAACACGCGACCCGGGGCGTTCTTGATGGCGTGCAGCAGGTTGGGACCAACCTCGGCCTCTGACTTGGTAAAGCCGGGAACCGTGGCATTGGTGGAGTCGGAAAGCAGTAGGTCGATGCCCTGCTTAGCAAAGCGGCTGATAGCGGCATAGTCGGGCGTGACGCCATCGATGGGCGTCTGGTCGAGCTTAAAGTCGCCGGTGTGCATAACGGTGCCCTGATTTGTGCGGATGAACACGCCCAGAGCGCCGGGGATGGAGTGCGTCATCGAGAAGAAGTCGAGCGAGATGCCGCCGAGGTTGACATGGCTGCCGCCCTTGACCTCGCGGAACTTGGGTGCGCGGATGCGGAACTCAGAAAGCTTGCCCTCGATAAAGCCAAGCGTCAGCTTGCTCGAGAAGATGGGCACCTTATTGTTGAGGTCCTGCAGCAGGTACGGAAGCGAACCGGTGTGGTCCTCGTGGCCGTGGGTGACGACGATACCGCGGAGCTTCTCCTCGTTCTCCAGAACATAGGTGTAGTCGGGAAGCACCAGATCGATACCAGGCTGGGAGTCATCCGGGAACATGAGACCGGCGTCGACGAGCACCATGTCGTCGCCGCACTCGAAGACCGTCATGTTCTTGCCGATGCCGTCAAGGCCGCCGAGCGGAATGATCTTCAAGGGAGATGATTTTTTAGCTGCCATAGGTTAGTGTGGTTTCCTTTCTTCGAAACGGGTCTGGAACAACCGACGGGGCGCTTCTGGCAAACCGACCGCCGGGAACGTACAAACATGCATCACAGAGTCGACGCAGTAACCACAGTATGATACCCATTTGCCCACCAACAGACCACCCATGCATCAAAGCCCCATCTGAACTGGTCCATCCCGCCGGTTTCCCGTGGGGCGGGCACTGATGAAGTTTCCTGCTCTACAGTCCTGCTCACGACGGAGGCCACATTAAGTGGCCTCCTGT
>CABQWP010000036.1 GCA_902467875.1 uncultured Collinsella sp.
TCTTTCGATGGGGAGGCGGAATCCGGGGACCCCCCCCCCAGCCGCGACTATCTTTGGAACACCCTCGGCACCGCCGTGTGGGGCCTGGCGTTTCCGTTGCTCACCATCGTGTCTACGCAGCTCGTGGGCGCCGAAGAAGCAGGCAAATTCTCCATCGCCTTTGTCACCGGCACGCTCATCATGATCGCGTGCAACTACGGCGTGCGCAATTTCCAGGTCTCAGACATCGACGAAAAGACGTCCTTTGCCTCCTACCAGCTCAACCGCTGGCTTTGTGGAGCGCTCGCCCTAGGCTGCGGCCTCATGTACAGCAGCGCCCGCGGCTATGATGCACAGATGGCGACGATCGGCCTGGGCGTCTACCTCTATAAGGTGATCGACGGCATCGCCGACGTGTACGAGGGCCGCCTGCAGCAGGCCGACAAGCTCTATTTGGCTGGCATGAGCCAAACGCTGCGTTCCGCCGGCGTCATCGCGGTCTTTAGCGTGGCGCTGTTCCTCACGCGCAGCATGCCCATCGCGGCCATGGTCATGGGTGTCACCGCCATCGCCTCGCTCGTGCTGGTCACCGCGCCGCTTGCCCTGCTCGAGACCGAAAAATCGCGCCGCGTGAGCCTGCGCGAGGTCGGCCACCTATTTGTCCAGTGCGCCCCGCTCTTTGGTGCACTGTTCCTGTTCAACCTAATTGAGAGCATGCCCAAGTTTGTGATGGAAGGCACGCTGGCATACAAATATCAGCTGTACTTTAATGCCCTGTTCTTTCCGGCGCAAGCTATTTTGCTGAGCATTGGATTTATCTATAAACCGCAGCTCCTGCGCTTGTCGAGCATTTGGGCTAATCCTCGCAAGCGTCGTCGCTTTGACCTGATTATTGTTGCCGTTATGGCGCTGATCGTAGTCATCACCGGCGTGTGCGCCGCATTTATGGCAGGTCCCGGTATTCCCCTCATGAGCTTTATGTACGGCCTCAGCTTTGAACGCTACCGTACGCTGGCGCTGCTGATGGTCGTCGCCGGCGGCGTCACCGCGGCCATCGACTTTATCTACGCCATCATCACGGTGCTGCGCCACGCTAGAGACGTCACCAAGATCTACCTGATCTGCTTCGCCGTAAGCGTGGTGCTGCCGGTGATCCTGATTAAGCTGCTGGGTCTGATGGGCGCTGTGGTGAGCTACCTAGCCATCATGGCCCTACTCCTGGTGCTGCTGATAATCGAGTACGCCAACATCCGCCAACGCATCGAACGCGACCGCAACCCATACGGCGCCTAATTAGCTGCCCGGTCACCGGAATTTACGATGGAATCACCCCGTCTGGGGTCTCGTTGCGGACAATATTCATCACGCAAAACTAAGTGAGTAGACTTTTACCGAATCTCCGACCACACCAACAGAGCACAAGTCTGTGACCTGCGGTTTTATTGAGGCAAATATGTTGGGTGCTCGGCATTTCCAAAAAAGTCTACTCACTTAGCCAGCGGGCAGCCAAATGATTATTTAATCCCCGTCCCAGAGAAATCAATTAGTGGGCAGAAGGGCAAAAGTAGTCAAAAAAGCCCCGTCCCAAATTAGCTACCCCTTGCACCGATTATTCGCCCGGGTTGATGTTCGCGTAGAACTCCGCCCCATCATCGAGCCGCAGGATGCCCACGCGGCCGAACTCGGAGCCGGTGGCGGCGGCGCAGTCGATGTCGATGCGATCGGGCACACCAGCAGTGTCCTCGCCGCCCAAGCGCACGATCTGCCCGCGTCCCGATTCCTCATCGAGCCCCGCCAGACCACCGACCTCGCAATAGCGCCCAAGCGATACCGTGGGCGTGTGACCGCTCACCACGACCGGGCCCTTGCCCTCGGCAGAAAGCAGCCCGGTCGACGCATCCCAATAGCCATGACGAATCCACAGCAGGTCATCGGACGACTGCACCGCGAGCATCTGCTGCAGCAGCTCGCGATCGGCACCCACCGCTCCAACGCCATCGGCACAATCGACGCCATGCTCAAGCAAAAACGCCTGCGCCGCCTCGGTCTCAATACCGGCATGTACCAGCAGATACGGGCGCTCCTCGGTCTCGACCACCGCGTAGAGCGGCAGCGCGGCCATCCATCGCACGAGCTCCTCGTATGCCTCAAATTCCATGTCGTTGAGCTGCTCGCGCGTCGTCCAGCCACCGTTGATATCCCAGGTCTCGGCATCGAGCGGATCCTGGCCAATGATGGCATCGAGCATGATCTGCTCGTGATTGCCCTTGAGCACGCGGGCGTTGGGCAGCGAGCGCACAAGCTTAATAACGCCGACCGGATCGGGCCCGCGATCGATCATGTCGCCCAACACGTACAGCGTGTCGTCGGACGTCAACGAGATCTTAGACAGGGCCTCGTCAAGCGCACGCACGTGCCCGTGAGCATCAGATGTCACATAGATCGCCATGGTACGCCTCTCCTTGCATTGCGGCCGAAGCCCGGTGCCGCAACTAAAACTTCAAGTTGAACTTAAACGTTACCCATTGTACTCCGTTGCAATAAAGCTGGAAAGGGTTTCCGAGCAGAGGCAAAGACGGCAGCCGTCTATGACGATATCGCGCACGCCCGCAATCCAACCCCATAAACCCACCATCTTTGGGTACAAATAACCGCAGACAACTGACCGTGCCACGCCAACCACCCAGGAGCGGACACCATCCATGAACCAGATCCTTCTCTTTATCGGCCTCGTCATCATTTTGTGCCTGACCATCAAACCCGTCGGCAAAAAACTCCCCTTCCCCACCCTGCTCATCTTTATCGCACTCGGCATGCTGCTGGGCGTCAACGGCCCGGCACACATCGACTTTAGCGACTACGCGCTCACCGAAACCGTCTGCAGCACGGCGCTGCTATTCATCATGTTCTACGGCGGCTTTAACACCAATATCGACCGCGCCAAGCCCGTCGCCGCGCCGGCGGTGCTGCTGAGCACGCTCGGCGTCGTCATCACCGCAGGCATCACCGGCGTGTTCGCCCACTTTGTACTGGGCTTCGACTGGATCGGCGGCCTGCTGTTGGGATCGGTCGTGGCGTCCACCGACGCGGCCAGCGTCTTTAGCGTTCTGCGCGAGCACAGCCTGTCGCTGAGGGGCGGCACCGACTCGCTGCTCGAGGTCGAATCGGGCTCCAACGATCCCGTCGCCTATATGCTCACCGCCGTGCTCGCCACACTCGCGGCCGGCGGCGACATCAACATTCCCGCACTGCTGGCCAAGCAGATTATCTTGGGCGTGGGCCTGGGCCTCGCCATCGGCTGGGCGGCGGGCCGCCTGATTGAACGCGCGCACGCAACGGCCGAGGGCGCGCAGACCATCTTTTTGTTCGCCGTGGCCATCGTCGCCTACGCGCTGCCGAGCTACCTGGGCGGCAACGGATTTTTGGCCGTGTACCTGGCCGGCATTGTGCTGGGTGCGAGCGACATCACCGGCAAGGTCGAGATGGCGCACTTCTTCGATACCCTCACCGAGATGGCCGAGATGACGATCTTCTTCTTGCTCGGCCTGCTCGTAACGCCCGCACGCCTGCCGCAGATGCTGCTGCCGGGCCTGGCGCTCATGGCGTTTATGCTCTTTGTGAGCCGCCCCATCGCCGTCGGCGTGCTCCTAGCGCCCTTTAAGACGAACCCTCGCCAGGTTGCGCTCGTAAGCTGGGCGGGTCTGCGCGGCGCGGCTTCGGTCGTGTTTAGCCTCTTTACCGTGGTGGCCGGTGTTCCTGGCGGTCACGACCTGTTTGACCTGGTATTTGTGATTGCCGTGTCGAGCATTGTGGTGCAGGGCTCGCTGCTACCGGCGGTGGCGAAAAAGCTCAATATGATCGACGCGGAAGGCGACGTGCGCCGTACGTTTAACGATTACCGCGACGAGGACGGCATGTCGTTTGTCAAGTTCAAGGTGGGCGCGGGCCATCCGTTTTCCGGACGCTCGCTCGCCGATATTGGCAGCGCGACGGACATGCTGGTGGTCCTGGTACTGCGCGACGGTGCGCACCCGGTGTTGCCCAACGGCGATACCGTAATTGAGGAAGGCGACCTATTGGTGATGGCTGCCCCGACGTTTGAAGAGCGTGCCGAGGTTACGCTGCGCGAGGTCACCGTGACGCCCCACGGTCGCCTGGCCGGCCAGCGCCTGCGCGATGTGCCGCAAGGCAAGCATCCGTTTATTGTGGTGATGCTCAAGCGCGAAGGCCAAACGATCATCCCCGACGGCAACACCCTAATATACGCCGGCGACGAAGCCGTCATCGCCACGCTCGCGTCGCAGCCATCCCCACCCATAAGTTGCGGTGAAATAGGGATTGAATAGGCCTCTGAACAGCCATTTCAGTCCCTGGTTCCCCCCCTTTTTCCCACCGCAACTTATGGGTGGGGATGGATTGAAAAACATTTGAATTGACACCGAAATGAAAAAAGCCGGGGGATGTCCCCCGGCATTTTTTATGCGAGTCAAGACTAAATACTTCTCGGGAAAACGCCGGCCCATTGCGTCAGCAATTTACGAGCCGCTCT
The DNA here is from genome assembly GCA_902467875.1 of uncultured Collinsella sp. Taxonomy (GTDB): domain Bacteria; phylum Actinomycetota; class Coriobacteriia; order Coriobacteriales; family Coriobacteriaceae; genus Collinsella. Next base: position 4,529 of record CABQWP010000036.1, read on the forward strand.
ACCCACCTCTGGACGGCTAAGGACTTTTCGCAGGTAGTTTGACGAACATATGTTTGCTTATTATAATATTACTTGAAAGCACCCCTTATCTCATGGTATAAAGAATACGGTTCCCTCCAAAAGAGGGGCCTCCAAGAGCCGGGGTCTTACCCCCGGCATTTTTTTTGCAAAAATGGAGGCTCATCATGAGCGAACTCTCCGTCTTTGTTGACGAATCTGGCGACCTCGGAGGCGTCTCCAACTACTACCTCGTCACCCTCGTTTTTCACGATCAAAACGATGCAATCGTTGAACGCATTGACCGCTACGAGCGCGCCCTGTCGCAGTCCTCGCTTCCCAATACGCCTTTTCATGCAGGACCCCTACTGAATGGAAACGGCGACTACAAAGATCTTCCCAAGGAGCAGCGAAGGCACATGTTGAGCGCATTTCGCGCGTTCATTCAGCATCTCCCCATACGCTATCTCTGTCTGCAATACCGAATGAGCGAATTCGCCGGCAACCAAAACGGTCTCGCGGAGAGAATGAGGCGAGACCTCACAGTTGAACTTTTCGACCATCTGGAATTCTTCCAGCGATACGACACCGTTAAGATTTACTACGACAACGGCCAACCGATTGTAACGGAGGTCATTCATTCTGCGCTTGAGTACGTTCTAGCAAGGGATGTCATCGTATACCGAGAAGCCACACCACGAGCCTACCGGCTATTCCAAGTTGCTGACTACATCTGTACGATCGAGCTAACGGCTATCAAGTTTGACAGCAAGGAAGATACAAAGACTGATCGGCTATTTTTTGGAACCCGAAGGACGTTCAAAAAGGGATTTCTCTTATATCTCAGGAAGAAAAGGATGAACTGACCCGGGGTCACCAGTCGTCAGACGCTCCGCAGTCGTCATCGACGGCAAAGTCGCGGAGGTCGAGGCCTTCGCGTTCGGCTCGGGCTAGGAGCTCTTGGGGCGACTCGTCCTCGATATCCATCGCGTCGAGCATGGCGGCCGGAAAGCCCACGCCCGCCGCAGACCCCGCGCGGTCGAGCAGGCTCTCGCGCAGCTGGTCTACATCAACGTCAATCTTCATGGTGTAGCCTCCTACCAGACCAGGACCTTACCCATCAACGCCGAGCACATCCACGGCAGCAACAAAAGCCGCCGCCTGTTTGTCGTCCATCTGCGCAGCCAAACGCCCCACGGGCTCATCGTAGGCGAACTGCACCTTATCGATAAAGCAATCCCAAGCACGCTCATCCACGCGCACGGCGGCCTCACAATACTGGCCGAGCTTTTTGAGTCCATACCAAAACGCATTCACATGGCGCACAGGATCCTCATCCAGCACACCATCGTAGCGACGCCCGTTAAACTCGCGCATGCGCGCCACGGCAACCTTGAGTGAATCGCCGCCCTCGGCAGAAGCCTCATCCACCAGCTCCGGAATCGCAACCTCACGCCGAACATCGTGCCTGGTAGCACCGTCGTACTCGCCCACCAACACATCTTCGTCAAGCCGAGGATCGTAGTCGATATAGCTACTGCCGCGGCAAATCCCATGCGGCGAGTCAGAGCCAAACGCACAGAACAACCCGCCGTCGGCAACAACACGACGGTAGGTCTCAAACAACTTCTTAACCTGAGTGAGCAACTCGGAAAGCTCTCCGGTATCGCACGCAGTCTCGATCGCAACGCACGCAGGCTCGGGCAACGATACCGGCTCCACCGTGCTCCCCGCGACGCGGGCGGCGCGCTCGGCCCGATATGCCTGTGACGCCAAGCGTGCTCGCTGCGCAGCGCCGCGCACGTTGGTAAGCTCACGCTCCAACGCCACGTCACCAGCAACATCGCCCGCAAACCCGTCAGTGCCCTGCGGCCCGGTCGCGCTCAGCTCAGACTCAAACGTCGCCGTGATCATACCCGCAAGGTCCGTTGCGTCGGCGGCACAACGCAACTGCTCCAGCTGCGTGCACAGCAGATCGACATCTAGGGGCACGGCATCCACAATGCGCACGTCACTCAGACGCGCCACGTCCAGCAGCACCATAGCCCCCGCAGCATCGTACGCCGCACGAACCCTGTCCGCCGTATTGGCGCGCAGCTTTACCTCGATAAACGCAAGCGTCTGCTCCAAACGGACCAGCAGCTCGGCCTTGTCCTCCATACGCAAAAAGGCAGCATAGCGACGCTCCATCCGCAGCGGACCAACAATGCCCGCCTGCTTGCGAGCGTGTGCAAGCGCAGCGCCCTCAACACGACGGACATACCCGTCAACAGCCCGTACGGCAGACTCGCGCGCAGCGCGCTCGGCAGCCTCGACGTCCCTAAGCACGCCCAGCAGCTCGTGGGAGCGCGCCTTTCGCACCAACTCTCCGCGATCGTACCGTTCAAGCGCGGCCTGGCGCTTGGCCACCGACTCAAAGCCAAACAGCTCGTCGAGCAACTCGCCAACAGAACGCTCACCCGCCATGGCAAAGCCTCCCTACTCGAACACGCCAACACGCCCGCGGGCCCACGCGCACGCAAGCCCGCACGCCCGCACTCCTACAGATCTAGCGCCTTCTTCGCGGCATCAACCGGATCGCCATCCATGTAGAACACCGGGCTCAAGCCCGAGATAATCTCGGACGAAACGCTCTGCAGGCCCGCGATGGCACTCAGCGGCAAAATCACGCGCTTGGCGCCGGCGTTTTTGGTCACGCGCATAATGTCCTCGAGCCCGCGGATCTCGTCCATAGAGCCCGACATGCGCAAGATTCCCGGAATCGCCAGCGCAGGCATCACCGGGCGGTTGCACGCCGCAGAGCAAAGTCCCACAAACTCGGCGAGCGAAACTTCCTCGGACAGGCCCTTGCTCTGCAGGTCGTTGTAAAACAGCAGGTAGTCCTTGGAGCCAATGTGCATGCCCGGCGCCACGCGGTTCGCCAGGTTCACAAAGTTGTCGAACGCGGCTTCCAGCGTATCGCGCACTGGCTTGTTAAAGGCCACGCCCTCGTACTTAAACTTGCACTCGCCGGCAACGGCCTTGTTCTCCAGCTTGTATACGGCAACCTCGCCGCCCTGCGACCTGCCCACGCCAAATACGTGGCCGGACAGCAGCGGCCCGTCGGGAATCAGCGTGTCCTCGGTCTGTTCGGGCACGCGCACCACGTGCACGTCCTGCGGGTTGTCGGCATCCATATAGCCCAGGTTGACGTCGATAAACTCGACGCCCGCCATAATCTTGAGCTGCTCCTTGACGCGGCGACGGCCCTCGATGGCGTAGTCCAGCAGCCAGCGCACATCGTCCTTGTCCATGGCCTCGTCGGGGAACAGCAGCTTGGCAAGGCCGCTAAAGGTCTTGCGCACGGCAATCTCGTCACGCTTGTTAAAGTCGCTGTTAAAGCGGAAATACCGGTCGATATGGTGCGTAAAGTCTTTGCGGCGCATCTCCTTGCAAAACTCCGACAAACAGTCGGTGATCAGGCCATAATGCCCGGTCAGCAGGCTCGAGCGCATCTTGGGAATCTCCCAGCCCGGCAGGTAGTAATGGATACGGTCGAAGAAGGCCGAATCGTTGTTAAACTCCGGCGGGAACGGATCAAACAGGTGCGTGGTCTTAAGGACATTTTGCACGGTGTCGTTGATGTTGCCCTCAAAGACCATGGAGGCGTCGGCGTTAATCTGATCGCGGCCGCGTGCGTAACTGCCACTCGCCATGTAGTCCTTCATGATCTGCACGGCGTTGGTGTCCTTAAACCGCATGCCGGCGACCTCGTCGAACGTCACGCAGTCCCAGTGACCTACCAAGCCCACGCGGTCGGCGCGCATGGAGTTCATACGGCCGAACAGGTTGGCCGTGGTGGTCTGGCCGCCCGAAAGCAAAATGGCGTAGGGCGAGACCTCTTTGTAGATGTGGCTCTTACCGGTACCGCGGGGACCCAGCTCGCACAGGTTGTAGTTGCGCTCGATGAGCGGCACCATACGCTCGATAAAGTGCAGGCGCTCTTTCTCGGAAAGCTCGCTGGGTTCGTAGCCAGCGGAGCGCAGCAGCATGTTGAGCCACTCGTCGCGCGAGAAATACTGGCGCTCTTCGACCATGGCATCCAGGTCCAGGTTGGGCATCTGAATGGGCGTGAGCGACGCCACGCTAAACGGAGAGTCCTCGGGCCCGCGCTTTTTGCGCTTGGCCTTGGAGCGGCGCGGCGCATCGTCGCCAAAGACCTCCATGCCAAACTCGTCTTCCTCATCCAAGGGGTGACGATACTCGATGCTCATAATGCACCAAATGCCACCCTGCAGAATCTTGGAATAGTCGCGCACATACTCGGCAGGCATCACAAACGGCTCGATGGTCAGATTGGCAAACGATGCCACGTAGATGTCTTTGTACTCATCGAGCTTGGCCGTCACCTTGTCGATGATGGTAAAGCGGCCCAGCTCGCGAATCTTGGACTTAATGCGCTCGGACTCGTCGGGACGCACGTAGTTATCGGTGAGGATCCTGCGGATGCGATCCAGGCCCTCTGCCACGGCTTCCTCGTCATCGGTTGAGCAGTACATGCCCAGCAGATACTCCAACACAAAGGTGGGCACGTTGGCGCCGCGCTTCATAAAGGCCGTCAGGTCCTTGCGCACGATCTTGCCGCCAAAGTGCTCGAGCAGCTTACCGTCCAGCCCGTCCATGTCGTAGCCCTCATCCTCGGGAGCCTCGGCCGCAGCCTGGTCATAGCCATCGGTCGAGGACTCGTCCTCGGCGGCCACCGCAGCCTCAGCGGGCGCAGCAGCAGTCGCCGTCTCCGGGGCAGGCGCAGCGGTCTCGACCTCCGGGGCCTTCACGGGCGCGGCCTCAGGCACCGCAGCCTCCGCAGGCACATCCTCATCAATCAAGGGGACTTCCCACAGACCGTCGTCATGGCTATCAAACATAGGGCACACTCCTAAAAACCAAAGTCAGCAACAGGGGCAAACGAAACAGCGATGGTATACGTCTCGCGCCAAACGATCTTGCCCGTTTCGCGCTCGCGGCAGACCAGATAGTACGGACCCTTGGCCGAGAATCCATCCGCTGCACGCAGCGCAAACTTGGCATGCACGACGCGCTCCTGCGAGTTAGCAGAAGTCTTGTTGGCATGCGCCTTGACTGTATCGCTCACCTCGTTGCCGCTTGCGTCGGTAAACACCAGCTCATACTCGCACGGCAAGACCTTGCCTTGGGCGGGTTCTTCCTGGATCAAGTTGACCGAGAAGAGCGAGTTGGTCACTCGGCGTCCCTCGCTTAGCACGCGCAGCGTCGCCACGCGCGTATCGACAAAGTCCTTGGAACCCGAGCGCGCACGCCAAAATCCGATAACGGGCACGCAGAGCTCCTGCAGGCTCATGCCGCCGTGGACGTAGTTGTTAGTGCCGCCGGGACGCTTGAAGTGCACGTTCTCGCGCGGGGCAAATCCCTCAAAACCGGCACCTAAACGTCCCATGCCAACATTAACAAACATCTCGCATGCCTCTTCCGAAAGCTTGGCCACGGCCTCGTTGGGCACCACCAGATGACGCTTGCCGTGCATGACAGGAGCGTCAAGGAAGGGAAGGTCTGGCTTGCCGAGCATCTGGCACTCGTTGAGCTCACAGGTGAGCTCAATGAAGCCGTGATCCGCCGTCATAACAACACGCGCGCCCGGGGCGTCGGTGCACACGCGGCGCGCCAACGCGGCAAGTTCCTCCACGGTGTCCGCGCAGGCATCGAAAACGTCATCCTGCGTAGCTGCCTTCTCGCCCGTGGCATCGATCTTGTTGTGGTAGAGATAAACGAGCCTGGAGTCTTTGAGCAGCGCTTTGCGCTCGGTTCCCGCCATGTTGAGGTATGCGCTCGAGCGCAAAGCGCGGGCCGTGGGCTCAACGTGGGTAAGTACGGCCTCGCGCTGCGGAGTCGTCGCAGTGGGCATGCCGTCAGCCAACACAAACGCGCCATCCTCTGCAAGCTCAAGCACCTGGTGCGGCAGCAGCGCAGGCATGCCCACCTCGGTAATGGAGGGAAAGACCGCCTGCATGCTAGAAACCTTGACGTTGCCGCCGCGTTCGCGCTCGAGCAGCGCCGCAACGTCGCGGGCAACCTCATAGCGCAGCGCATCGCTCACGATAACGACCGTTGTTTTGGCAGAACCCACAAAGGCGGGCAGCACATGCCAGTAAAACTCATCCTGCCGTGCGGGACCATCGATGTAGCCGCAATCGGCCCACTCCCCTTGCGCAGCAGCCGCCCAGCAGACATTGGCATCCGCCAAGAACCAGTTGCTGTAGAGATTCTCCGCCCAGTCCGCCACGGCGCGGGCAGGTTCCTCGAGCGCATCGCACTCGACGGAGCGTGCCCGCAGATACGCGGTGCACATATGGCGATAGGCAGCATCCATGGCATACCAATCGGACGAATAGGCATCCCACACCTGCTGGGGCTGCGCCAGATGGAAGCCACCCGCGTGCGACTGCCTAAACGCGCACATATCGGCCACAGCGGCAAGCAGGTCAAAGTAGCTCTCGACACGACGGTACCAGCTTAGGTCGCAGCGACGCGCAGCAAATGCGCGCGCATCCTCAACACGGTCCGCGCCCTGGGCAAACGAGCAGAACAGCTGCGAGAGCACGGCCTCATTGACGCACGGAAACACATCAAGCGAGGTCAGCACATCGATCGGCAAGGTCTCGAACCGTGCAAAGAGTCCGCGGGCGTCCTCAACCAAACGGCAAATCTCAAATAGGTCCTCGCTCGACGCCTGGGTATCGGCGGTCTGGTCCCACGTACGCACCGCCTCAAGGCAATAGGAGCCGTAGGCGGGAGCCACATAGCTTTCGAGTCCCTTGAGCGCTCCCTCGGGAAGCGCGGTAGACGCCGCCGTAAGGAGCACATGGGATGAAAGCATAAGCAATGAGTCGCGCTCATACAGCGGTCCCTCAAGCCCATAGCAGCGAAGCATAAAGGCAGAGAGCACATCGCGCACGCAGTACTTGTCCATCAACTCGGCCAGCGCCTCGGGACCCTCGTGCAGCAGCATGGTCATACAGCCACGCAGCACAAACGCGGGGCGCGCGTCACCAAGCTCTTTACCGCCAAAAATCACCGTAAGGATGCCGAGTTCGATATCGGATGCGCCCGAGGCATGCGGAACACACGCGGCAAACTTAGCGCAGCGGGTCTTGGCATCAAAGAACGTCTTGTGCTCGCGCAGGCTCTCGCGCACGGCGTCGATATTCTCGATGCCTAGCTGATCGGCCAAAAGCGAAAGATAGTCAGCCTGGAACTGATCGGCATACAGCTCAACATCGGCAAGCCAATCACCCTCAAGCCTGCCGCGCGGGCAACGGCGATACAGCAAGATATCGCTCGCAAGGTCATCGCGGTTGATGAGCTTCTTGACGGCAAACATACGGCCCTCGCAGGCTTCAACAAACCGCACTGGGCGCTCAAAGTCACCGTGAGCGGGCATAACGCCGTCATCAGTCCCCGCACCGTCGAAGCCCTCGGCGGCCAAACGTTCAAACTCAGGAGCAAACTCGCCGTCCGCATCGTGCCAAACCACCACACGGCGGGGCATGCATGCGAGCAACGGTTGCAAAAACCGCAACTTGAGCTGTTCTTCTACATCGATCTTGGGCATGAATATCCTTACCGTATCTGCAGTTACTTAATCTTTGCTAGCACATCCTGAAACTTGGCGTAGTTGACCTTGACGCCGTCATCCAGGTCGATCTTAATCATCTGGTCTGCCAAGTGGTGCAGTTTCTCCTCGTAGCCAATGGTCTCTTTGAGCTGGTCGTTAAGCTTTTTGACGCGCTTGTCCAAGCGCACGCGCTCGCCGCGCTCGGCACCAGCAAGGGCATCGTTGGCATAGCCGATCTGGGCACGGTAGCGCTCCTGCTGCTCATGCACATAGTCGGTGCGGATGCGAGCCAACAGGTCGGGCTGATAGCGATGCATGTAAACAAGGCACTTGAAGCCGTTCTTTTTGCCACTGTCGAACAGCCAGTAGATGGGGCGCTTCTTATAGGTCTGGCAGTGGTCCTTAAAGAAGTCCTTCAAAAAGTAGGTGCGGATTACCTCGCGCGAGGTACCCCTGCCGCCGAGCGCCTCGGCAATAAAGGCCAGGTTCTGTTCGAGTGTCTCCTCGCCGTACACGGTGCGCACAAAGTCGATAAAGTAACGCACGATGTCGTCGTCAAAGTACTCGTCGTCGGTGATGGGCAGCACGTTGTCGGCATCGGGCATAAAGGTCACATGGGCGGGATCGGGCATCTTGGCCAGATAGTCGTCGACCGTGGTGCCCTGATCGGCCAGGACCAGCCCGTCCACATCCAGCGAATAGCGGCCAAACATGCAGCCCACGGCATAGCTAATGAGCGAGGTGATCTCGTCGCGCTTGGTACGCACGTATTTGTTACCCTTATAGCTCTCGGGAATCTCGTCGGCGGTGTCGAAGATGCGCGCCACCGAGACGTACTTATCCTCGACCTCGATGGGCACCTCACCCTCCATGTTGTAGATCTTGGCAAAGATTCGGTTGAGCTCCTCTTCGTTAGCGCGAAGCTGCTCAAAGCGAGCATTGACCTCGGCCTTGCGAGCCTCGTATTTATCGGCCAAAAGCGTTGTCATTGTGCCGCCTTCCGTTTCCCATGGTCTTTCAATTAATCGGTCGCCGTGAAGGAATCAGGCTCGAAGCTCAGCCCCATGCACCGCGCGATGCCGGCGCATCTCTCGCTCGAAAGCAGCTGATTCGTCTTAGTTGCGCGATATGAAATCGCTCGCCTATCCAATGGAAGTTTGCAAATCGACTTCATGCCACACGTATTTGCCAAACACTCCCGATGCTGGACTAAACTCAAATGCGCATTCTCGAGATTCGCTCCCTTCCGAAATTACAAGGAGCAATCGAGAGCCCCCCAACAGATGGTGAGCGGCCCCACAGCGACAAATCGCATGGTAATCTTGCGAACCGACTGTCTTCTCGGTAATCAAAAATGAAAGCTTCGCTAAACCAGATGGATCAAAATAAGGGGTATTATGAGCGGGAACGTCGCACATGTGTGGCTCCCTACACTTTATTAAATCGAGCTGCAAAACCGCATCCGTAATCGCAAAGTCCTCTGACTTTTCCTGCTCAACGCACTTCAGCTCAATGCATATTTCTCTAGTCTCACCACGGAGAAAACGATCAACCGCCTGTGGGTCGTAATTTTGAGGTTCATAAATACAACAATCAGACATGGTTATTACCTTTCGAAACTACAGCGTCCTTGCGGAAGCAGCTTATCTTTGGATAATTTGATCTATTGCACTTCCGGCAATAATACCCACGGCATCGGCAGTCCACTTCAGTGCCGTAGGCGTCTCATTCATAGCCTTGTCATGCTGACCGCGGCCAATCAAAGCAAGGCCCTTTTTCGTTATTTGTAAGCCAACACCTTCTTGTGAAAACGCCAAATAATCGGCATCCTTCAACGACTGAATGCACCCAGCAACATCGACTGCCGGAATACCCCAAACAGAAACGTCGATTTCGGAAATACGCTCGTTTTCAAGCTCGATAATCTGCCACAGCAGCTCCCTAATGATGCATGCATCTATGGGACGCTTCGCATCACAGGGAATGATCCACCTGAATGGGAAAGAGGTTTCTTTTACCGCACCATAAATCAAATCAGCCCTACACCAGGCGGAAACATCTCGTTTATCTGCGTTCCACTTTTCAGCACACTCCGCTGTAGTTCGTTTCGTCTCTTCGACAAGTTTGTAGGATTTGGTCACAATGCTCACCTACAACAGCGGATGACGTTTGAAATCCCAAGAGGTTTCAAACGAGTCCCAGTCAATCTTCGAAATATCTGACGATTCGGCAACGATTCCACTCACCTTGCTCACCGATTTCGGGTCGCCTTCAACATAGGGGACCGAAGCTATATCAGACACCTGCATATTCATCGTTGGATTCTGCGCCGAAAGACACAGAGCAGAAAGAGAGCTGTTCAACAGGCCCAATATATAATTGAATTGTGGCTCCTTCGGAAAACAACAATGTGCCGCAATGTCATAAAAAGAATCTTCAGGAGCAGACCTGAAGCCAGGTCTTCCCGACGTCAGCATTGTGCATGTAATCTTAGGCTTTCGCAGCATTTCGAGCGGTAAAACGCGGGCATGGGGTTGCTCGAGGATGTAATTCGGATCATTGTTGTAGAAAAGCAAATACTCTAGATTGCCGTTCCATTTTCGATATTTACCTCCCTTAAGGTATTTAATCCACTTATGGTTCGAATCGTTTTGAGTCGGTGACCAATCTGTTTCCCACCACAAACGTAGAAACTTTTCGTTATTCGAAGTTTGCATCCCGACTTTAGGATGGGCCACCTCGTCAATAAATCGTCCGGAGGAATAAGCCTCCAATAGCCCATCCCCCAACCAGTAGGATATGGGGGTGCCGGGGATTTGTTTGAAGGTGTCCGCGTCGCGACGGTAGAACCAACCACAGACGGGGTTTTGGATTGCCTCCAGCGCCTTGGGAGCCTGAACCGCGGGGCCAGTAAAATCGGCAAGACGAACGTATCCGCCCTTATAGCCATCGATATGCGAATTGTGATAGGTAAATGTGCAGACAGGCACGGTTGCCCCTGCAAAGCCAGAATACTCGAGCTGAATGAGCGTAGTTAGGGTCTTGTCATCGATAAGCCTATTTCGAAGCTTCTCGTAGCTACCGATAAACATCCAAACAAACGGAGTCATCATTCCGATTTCGCCGTGCCCGCCGGCAAAGTCCATAATACGCACGATGAACGAAGAGAACAGGTCGCTCTTCACGTCGGGGTAGTTCTTCTTGACCCACTTGCTCATAAAGGGGTTAAAGCTGCTGCTGCCCATATACGGAGGATTCGCCACGACGCAGGTAAAACGACGGGACAGTTTCTCGCAGATGACGGCAGCGCTTTCGAGCTTAGTTTTGGTCGCAGAAGCAAAAAGATCGTCGGAACAGCTCGCGGCGGCGGCCTTAAGCTCGTCAATCTCGTCCTCTGAAGGATTAAGAAGCGAGCCGATCTCGCCCAAATGGCTCAGTTCCTCGGCGAGCTTCTTGTTACCCGGTAGCTCATCCTCCCCCAGCGGAATGCTCGTGAGCACGGTAACATCGGCGCGAACGCCACGTCTAAAGAAGCGACGGTCGTGCTCGCGAGCACACATGGCAAGCGCCAGCTCGGCAATCTGAGCCGCACGGGGATCGATCTCCATGCCAGCGAGGTTTTTGGTCAGGATGAGCTCCGGGATCTCGCGCTCGCGGTAGCCGCGCTCCTCGTACATGGCAAAGAGCAGCTCAAACGCATAAACCAGGATATGGCCCGAGCCGCACGCTGGGTCGCAGAGCGAAATCTCCTCGGGACTCGAGATGCGGATGAAGTCCTCGTGCTCAGCATCGGGCTCGATGTAATATTTCATGTGCTCGCGTAGCGAACTCCCCGGATTGTTGAGCATCCACAGACGGCCGAGCGAGTTCTCGACCATATAGCGCACGATCCACTCGGGGGTGAAGAGCTGCGTGGCGGGCGCAATGTCCTCCGCCGCTGCCTTGCGCTTGGACTTGAAGAACTCGTCTTTAACGTCAGCGTTGTAGTACTGATACATCCAACCCAGAACGGTCACGCCCTCGCGCCAGTCCTCGTCAGCGAGGACGGCGTTGAGCTTGCCCACCACGCCATCGGACATCATGAGGCCCTGGGGCAGCAGCAGTTCCATGGCTCCGCCCACGCGTTCAAAGACGCCCGGCAGGCAATCGGCAAGCTCCTCGCACTGAGCCACAAACAGGTAACGCCACAGCGGTTCATCCAAGCCCGCCATCTTAAGTTCGGCTATGCGATCGACATCGGCCGCCGCAATCTCCACGTCCAGTGCGTTCTCCACGGCCTCGCTGCCATGGCTGCCGTCCGCACGACTCAGCATGCGCATACGGCTGGGGAGCCATCCGCGTGCATCCATAAAGCGAATGGCTACGATGCGGTTGAACCAGGTGTAGGCCGCTCGGTCGCGCAGCGCCTCGTGACCCACCTCTGTCTGTATGCGCAGCAGCTCGTCACGCTGCTCAACCTCAGCAGGACTTAGGGGCAGGCCGTTGACGGTCTCGGACCCAGCGGGCACAGGTGCAGGTTCGGTGATGCCGTAGCGCACCATCTGCGCCTCCACGCCTTTGATGAGCTCCGTGCGGGCCCAGGTGCAGAAGCTCTTAAGAGCAGAATCGTTCATGGTTGATGAGCCTTCCTAAATGCCATAAGCAACCGGCGCACGCCTTGGCGCCGGTTGCTCCGCGGGTTAGTTGATACGGATCTCGTCGTTTGCAGAGAGTGCCTGCATAAGGCGAGAGCGCAGGTCGTCCACGTAGCGCTCCACGTCCTCTGCGGACAAGAGGCGACTCGGCTTGGCCAGATCGGCGCGGCGCACAGTCTTGATCTTGCGCTGGGGCTTGGGCGCGGGCACGGGAGCAGACGATGCGGCGCCCTTGTTGGAGACCTTCTTGACCACCTCGCCCGTACTCATGACCTCGGTGGTGCGGCGCTCGTTGTCCATACGCACGCGGGCCTCATCCACAGCGTCGTACATCTCGTTGGCCGCCGCACTGAGCCAGTCGCCCCAGTTAGTTGCAACAACGCTCAGTTCGTTGAGACTTTGAGCGCTGTGGGCACGGTTTTTGAACGACTCGTATTTGGTGCCGGCGTCTGCTATGGCATCCTTGGCCTGATTGACAAAGCCCTTTTGACTCTCGGCCTGCGCCCGCAGGTCTTGCAGATCGCTCTCGATGCGACACAAAAACACATTGCGGCGGATGCCCAACAGCTTTTTCATGTCATCCTCGACGGGATCCATAAGCGGCTGCAGGTCTTTAATACGGCCGTAGGGCTTGGGATCTTTGAGGATCTCACGAACCGTTGCCACGTTCTCCACCGCACCGGGAATGTCATCGGAGGCATACTCGATACCCCCGGTGCGGTTCAAGAAATCCCTGGCGTGGTCAAACGCTGTTCGTTGGTTGGACTCGAAGAACTCAACCACCTTGTCAAAGTCTTCCTTGGCATCGAGCAAACGCTCCTCATGCTTGGTGAACGTGGTCAAGAACGCCTCGGCCTCGTTCTGGTCCTTAAGGACGTCGGCCACCTCCGAGCGCATCTTCTCGCACTCGTCCTCACCGGGATACGGGTAGGCCGGCTTGATGCCCGTGTAGTAGTCGCGCGCCATGGCGAGGCACGCCTCGCGCAAGCCCTCAAGGCGCTCTTTGAGCTCGGCCACGAGCTTATCCTCGTTGGAGGGCACGGTCTTGAGATCAAACAGGTCACACATGAGTTCGCCCGTGGCGCGTAGCAACCGGTCGCTCATGCGCATGCGCAAGCGCACCTGGGCCTTATCGGCATCCTTGCGCAGGAGCGCCACCATGCGGCTGTCGTTAGCTTGAACCGTCTGACCGCCAAACAGCACCTGCGCGCGCTGCTCCACCACAAGCTGCGCCACCACATTTGCGATGTCGACCTCGCGCCAGCCAAAGGGCCTTTGCTGGTACTGGCGCTGGATATCGCCCATAGCGGTATCCAGGTGGCGCTGGTGCTGCACTTTGAGGTAGTCCTCGACCTCTTTGAGCGCACGCGTGTTACCTGCATCCATGCCAGCGAGCCCCGCTTGAACGTTGCCCGCCAGAGTAGAGCGAATATCGGAATCGCTCGTGACCGGCGCGCCGATATAGTCGGCCTTTTCAAAGACCACATCGCACAGCTGCGCCAGCACTTGCTCAAAGACCTGAGCGGGTTTGGCCGAGCGGACCTCAATTATGCGGCCGTTGACCGCGCAACGTGCATGGAGTACGGCCTCGCTCAAAAGGACATCGGCCTCTTTCTCGTTATAGGCTGCCTCGCGCATCTTGGACTCGACGATCTGGCGCGTACTCGGCTGAAGCTCCTGGAGATTTCGCGTCTTGGCGTACTTGCGGATCTTGGCGGCGTTGACGAGCGTCTCCCAATAATCCGCCTCGTCGCTCAAAGCCACGATGGCTTTGCCCGAAGAAGCCAAGGCCAGCTCGGTATCGTCCGCACGGCCCAGATCGCTCGCCATAGTCGCCACGCAAAGCTCCATGCCGCCCATGCTGGCACCGTGGATTGAGCCGTCCACATAGCGGTCAAACGGAAAGTCGTTGGCCCCGCGGTTGAGTTTACGCGCGGTGTAGATGCTGTCGAACAGGCGCTTTTTGATAGACTCGATCACCTGCGCGTTATCGACCGGAGTGCGTGCGATCTCCTGCGCTATCTCCTGCTCCTCGTCGGTGAGGAAGCTATAGGCATCGCCCTGGCGTGCCACGTAGTTCTCGCGCTCCAGGCGGGCAAAGGACTCCTTGACGCGGTCCTTGAGGGCGCGCATGTCCACGTCGAGGCCGTCGATCATGAAGATGGAGATGTTCTCGACCGTGGCCTTAACGTAGCCGATGTAACGAATCAGGTACAGAAGCTTGAGCACCTGAACGTCGTAGGGTTCAAGGCCCTTTGCGTCCTCGGCCGCACGGACCGCGCGGTCGACCACCTGGTTGATGCCGTGCTCAAGGTCTTTGGAGATAGTGTCGAAGAAGCACCAGAACGGCACGAGTGCACCGGTCTGGTCATACTGGATGGCCTGAGCGCTCTCCTGGAACGCGCTCAGCATGGAGCGCTCGCCCGTTGACATGTGCTTGGCCTTGACACCGTGCTTGCGCACCTCGGTCATCACGTCGGGCAGGAGCTTAAACTGGTAGCCCACAAACGGGTAGCTGGCCACAAAATCCTTGGAGTTGGCGTAGCCGGCAAGGTCGGAGCGCGAGCCACCCTCAAAGGTAAAGTTGTTTTTAAGCACGGCGGCGTCTTGCTCGTAGACCTGTGCAAGCATATCGGCCGCCGGCGCGGTCTTCTCGAGCACACGGCGCTGGATGACCTCGTCCACGCTGGAGCTGGAGAGCGAAAGGCGGGTATTGAAGCGGCCCTGGATCTTTGAAAAGTCGTTGCCCACGGGCAGGCTCAGGTTGTCGATGGCCTCCTGGCTCGTAACCATCACCCACACGCGGCCACCGCAGGCGGCACCCAGCTCCTCGACGATGGTCTGAAGGCTCAGCATAAGGCTTGGGTCCTTGTCGTTTGTAATAAACTGACCCACCTCGTCGACCATAAAGAGCAAACGGAAGTTGCCGCCGTGGGCCGCTGCCTGAGCGTCTACGTAGTCCTTGACCTTTTTGGCAAAGACATCGGGGGCCAAAACCTCGTCCTCAGAACCCTCGAGCCAGTTCCATGCGGCCTTTTCGCTCATGCCGAGCACGCTCTGCAGCACCTCGACCACGTCGTCCTCAAAGTAGCTGTAGGTGTCGCGGGTCTGGAGCCAGGACTCGCCGTTCACGCGCTCAAAGGCCTCGCGGAACTCCTGGGTCTTGCCCAGGGAATCGATGTAGTCCTCGAGCTTTGCAAGCTTGAGGTCCTCGCCGTAGAAGCCGCGCGCCTCGTAGAACATGCGCTCAAAGCCGCGAAGCAGCGCCGTGGGAGCCGTATCGCCCTGCTTCCACTGGCCCGCCTTGCTATCGATGTTAAAGAGGATGGCCTGCGTGGGCACCGAGCAGGCGCGCTCCATGGCAGCCGCGACCATGGGGTCGACGATCTTGCCGTCAAAGTAGCGGATGGCGCTCTTACCGCCGATCTGGCGATTCTCGAGCAGGTAGCTCAGCATCTTGAGGAAGTGCGATTTACCGGAACCGAAGAAACCACTGATCCACACGCCGATCTTGTCGGTGCGCGCATCGATGGCATCGCCGTAGGCCTTGAAGAACGTGGCAAAGTGCCTCTGCAACTCGCGCGTCACCACGTACTCGTCAAGCTCTTGGCGGATGGACCCATCTTTTGAATCCTGGACCTTGACCACGCCGTTGATGGAGCGGTTGATGTCTTTAGCAAAGAGGTCGCGAATGATCGTGTTGTCCATGGGTGCTCCTTTGGGTTTGGGAACGTTATGGCAAAGGATTGTTACCGGCGGCAGGGACTTGCCTGCGGGGAGCCGTGCTTACGAGATATCGATGGCGCGGTAGTAGTTGTCGGCCGGCAGACGGTTAAAGAGCTGGAAAGAAGAGCCGTTGAAACTGCCCGGATAGGCGGCGACCACAGGCACCTCATCAAAATCCGCAAGCATGCAGTGGAGAAGCGTGTGTATGCGAAAGAACGGGAAAACCTCGCCCGCGCCGGTGAGGAGAACGACGTCTCCAGGCGCGTGCGGCTCGGTCTGCTCATGGATGTACGCGGCGACTTTCTCGGGCGAGGCGAACTTGGCCACGTCCTCGAGCACGCGCTGGGTACCGCGGCGCTCCTCTTGGTGCGGGATAGCCTTGAGGACACGGCGTTTTTCGAGAATTGCCAGCACGGCGTCGTAAAGGTTCACGACCTTGAGCGTGCACGGAAGCTTGTCGGCCTCGGCATCGCGTGAAAGGGTGTCAAATAATGCACGCGCCTCAAACTCCAGCGCGGGGTCATAGCAAAAGGTGTGGAAGCCAATCTCATTGCCTATGCCCTTGTTGGCCAAAAAGTCCTCGCTGCACAGGCACTCGCGCAGAAGCTGCGCACGGCGCTCAAATTCCTGACAGGCGCGCTCGGAGCGGACATGCGCCGCCACGACGCTCTTGCGGGAATGGATGCCGATATTGGTGGTGAGATCGGTCGCCGGGGTGATAACAGGGTCGACGGCGCTTTTGACGGGAGCCACGCTACATCACCGCCCTGCCGGTAAGGGCCGCGATAAGCGACTGCTCGCCCAGCTGAACCAAGGCTC
>CABQWP010000037.1 GCA_902467875.1 uncultured Collinsella sp.
GATTGATTGGGTGGCGGGGGGCCAGGTCCCCCGCCGCGATGCCGCCGCGGATGCCGCCGGCGTTTTCGATAGCGAGGTCCGCGCCCGTCAGGGCAAGATAGGAGCCGCAAATCACGTGGCCGATGGTCTGGGCCTTGGTGGTGTCGCCCTCCTTGCTGGGGCGGAAATCGGTGGTGCGCACCATTTCCCAGCCATGCGTGCCTGCGGCGTCCTCGCCGTAGAAATAGTTGGTGGTGGATGTGCCGAGCACCTTGTTCGATTCGTTTTCAAAGTCCTCGTCGAGCGGCTTGATTTTGTTGCGGACGGCTTCAAGGCGGCTCTGGTAGTCGGAGCCCTTGTCGGGGTCCGCCAAAAGGTCGTTGACGTTCTTGGCGGTGTAGAGCTTCTCGTCGCTGCCGTCTGCAGGGACCGTGACCGTGTCATCGTCGGTCGACTCGGTGCCATTGGTGTCGTACTTGTACGGAATGGAAAGCAGCCCCACCTCGGCAAAGGCGCTGCCTGCCTCGACAACGTGGATCGTCTTGCCGTCGGCTCCCGTCACCTTCTCGTTAAGGTTGATGTGCTCGTGGCCTGCGATAAGGGCATCGACGCCACGGAGTCGCGTGGCAAAGGTCTTGGCGTCGAGCGTGTGCGCGATACACACAACAACATCGCAGCCCTCCTTGCGCAGCTGCTCTGCCTCGGCATTGATGGCGTTCGCGGCACTCGAGAACGACGTGCCCGCGACCAGGTCCGCGCGCAGCGAGGATCCCAGCGACTCATCCATGGCGCCCACGACGCCGACCTTGATTTTGTAGTCGAATGTGGAGTAATCCTCGCTATCCTCCCAGGTGCGATCGAGCGTCTTCGTGATGCTCGAGCTCCATACGCCGCTCGTAGACTTCGCGTTCGCGCAGAGCATGGCGAAGGGCGTGCTGGTGGTGCTGTAGCCGGTCATGGTGCGGAGTTTGTCCGCGCCGTAGCTCCAGTCGTGGTTGCCTGGCGTGGTCGCGTCGTAGCCGTCGGCGTAGAAGGTGTCCATGAGCTCGGCGATGCTCTTGCCCTCGCTCATGGTGGCGAAGGACTGTCCGTGGAAGGTGTCGCCCGCATCGAGCAAAAGATCGGGGGCGTTGCCCTGGGCGCTATAGAGAACCGCCAGTCCGTCAAAGCCCACAGTGCCAGTGCCCTTGCTTTCGTTGTAGCTGTACTTGTAGCTGCCGTGGATGTCGTTGGTGTGCATGACGGTCACAGAGCCGTCAATAGCGGCGGGCAGGTTCCCCGCGAAAGCGAGGCTTGGGATGCCTGCGAGCGCGCCGGCAAACAACGCGGCGGCTAACGCAAGGCGGGGGAGTCTTTTCATGGCAGTTTCCTTAGTCCTTAGCCAGAATGTCTGGTTGAATATCGGATTATCGACATAATATGCGAAAACCGCCGCAAGGGCGTCTGTCCCTTTGCGGCGGTTTTGACGTTTGCGCAGATAAAACCTACCAAAATAAACCTGTCCCTTTTTGGCAGGTTTTAGCTCAGCAGCATGCGGTCGTTGGCGAGCTCGCCGCCCGAGACCTCCTCGAACTTCTGCAGCAGGTCGGCTACGGTGAGCGACTTCTTCTCATTGCCCGCCACGTCGTAGATCACGTGGCCTTCGTGCATCATGATCAGACGGTTGCCCAGACGGATGGCGTCGTTCATGTTGTGCGTGACCATGAGCGTGGTCAGGTGGTTCTCGTCGACGATCTCCTCGGTCAGGTTAAGCACCTTAGAGGCCGTCTTGGGGTCGAGGGCCGCGGTGTGCTCGTCGAGCAGCAGCAGGCGCGGCCTGGTGAGCGTGGCCATCAGCAGGGTGAGTGCCTGGCGCTGGCCACCCGAGAGCAGGCCGACCTTGGCGTTGAGACGCGTGTCCAGACCAAGGTCCAGGCGCTTGAGCAGCTCGACGTACTCATCTTTCTCGGCCTTGGTGACGCCCCACGAAAGGCCGCGACGCTGGCCGCGACGCTTGGCGAGGGCCAGGTTCTCGGCGATCTGCATGTCGGCAGCGGTACCGCGCATGGGGTCCTGAAACACGCGGCCTAGGTACTTGGCGCGCTGCGACTCGCTCGGGCGCGAGATGTCGGTGCCGTCGAGCTCAATAACGCCCGAATCGAGCGGGTACACGCCGGCGATCATGTTGAGCAGCGTGGACTTGCCGGCGCCGTTGCCGCCGATCACGGTTACAAAGTCGCCGTCATTTAGGGTGAGGTCGACGCCGGTGAGCGCGCGCTTCTCGGTGACGGTGCCCTTGTTAAAGGTCTTCTTGACGTGCGAGAGCTTAAGCATCTGCCTCATCCCCCTTCGTGTAGGAGCTGCGGAGCTTATAGCGCTCCCAAACCACGGGCACGCACAGGGCCACAGCGACAATCACGGCGGAGAGCAGCTTCATGTCGTTGGCGTCCATGCCCAACTGCAGCACGATGGCGCGGATAAGGAAGTACACCACGGAGCCAAAGACGGCGGAGGCAAGACGGACGCTAAACTGCGTGAGGCCGCCGGGAAGCAGACGGCCGAGCACCTCGCCGATAACAATGGCGGCAAGACCGATAACGATGGCACCGGTGCCCATACCAATGTCGGCATACTTTTGGCTCTGGCAGATGAGCGCGCCCGAAAGGCCGATGAGGGCGTTGGAGAGCACGAGGGCGATCATCTTGGTGGAGTTGGTGTTGACGCCCAGAGCGCGGATCATGTACTCGTTGTTGCCGGTGGCTCGCAGCGCCGAGCCGATCTCGGTGCCAAAGAACCAATACAGGATGGCAACGATAGCCACGGCGAGCAGGATGCCCAAGATGATGGCAACGGTGGACTGCGGCAGACCGGTCATATTGCTGACGGCCGAGAACACGGTGCCTTTGGCAAGAATGGGCGTATTGGACTTGCCCATGATGCGCAGGTTGATGGACCACAGGCTGATCTGGGTGAGGATTCCGGCGAGGATCGCAGGAATCTCAAAGACGGTGGTCAAAATGCCCGTGACGGCGCCCGCGATGGCGCCGGCGCACATACCGGCCAGCACGGCGAACAGCGGGTCGACGTTGTTATTGACGATGAGCACAGCGCAGACGCAGCCGCCGAGGGCAAAGCTGCCGTCGCAGGTCATATCGGGAATGTCGAGCAGGCGGAACGTGATAAACACGCCAAGCACCATAATGCCCCAGAGGACGCCCTGCGAAACGGCGCCCTGCAATGCAATGAGCATGCTTCATACCTCCTAGGATAGGGTGGACACGTGATTCACCATAATAGCGGTAACAATGCATAGAAGAGTTACGGACAGACGTTTTGTTTTACCTGAAACAAGCAGGGCGGACGCCGGTCTACAGCGCCCGCCCCTGTGGCTCAGATATTGAATAACGCGGCTAAAGCGCGAGCACGGGCTCTAGACGCATGCCGCGTATAGCATTACGCGTCCAGAGCGGAAAGGTCGATGCCCAGGGCCTCGGCCATTTCGTCGTTCTTGACGACGACCAGGTCCTTGCTCGAGAGGTGCTTGATCGGCATATCCTCGGGCTTGGCCTCGCCCTTCAGAATCTTGACGGCCATCTCGCCCGCGGCGTAGCCCAGATCCTCGTAATTGATGGAGAGGGTGAACAGGCCGCCGGCCATGCACATGCCCTCCTCGCCAGTCACGAAGGGAAGCTTGTTCTCCTTGCAGATCTGGCCCACCTGCGAGGCGC
The DNA here is from genome assembly GCA_902467875.1 of uncultured Collinsella sp. GTDB lineage: Bacteria > Actinomycetota > Coriobacteriia > Coriobacteriales > Coriobacteriaceae > Collinsella. The sequence goes on from CABQWP010000037.1 coordinate 3,687, forward strand.
CCGCGGCGATGGTGTTGTCGGTGGGGGAGTACAGCGCGTCGACCTTGCCCACGGCAGACTCGACGACGGACTGAATCTCGTTGGAGCTCGAGACGGTGAAATCGGTGTACTCGAGGCCCAGCTTGTCGAGCTCCTTCTTGGCGGCCTTGATCTGGACGTCGGAGTTGGACTCGGCGGTGCAGTAGAGCAGGCCGACCTTTTTAACGTCGGGCAGGACCTTCTGCATCATCTCGAGCTGCTCGGCGACCGGGGTGAGGTCGGAAGCGCCCGTGACGTTGGTGCCGGGCTTGTCGTTGTCCTGGACCAGGCCGGAGGCGGCGTAGTCGGTGATGGCGCAGCCCACGATGGGGATATCGGCCGTGGCGCCGGCGGCAGCCTGCGCGGCGGGCGTGGCGATGGCATAAATCAGGTTGACGTTGTCGCCCACAAACTTGTCGGCAATGGACTTACACGTGGACTGGTCGTTCTGGGCGTTCTTCTGGTCGATTTTGACCTTAAGGCCGCTCTCCTTGATGGCCTTGACAAAGCCGTCGTTGGCGGCATCGAGTGCGGAGTGCTCGGTGAGCTGCAGAACGCCGATGGTGTAGTCGGAACCGGCGGCAGCAGAGCCGGAACCAGAGTTGCCGCCGCACCCGGCGAGCGGGGCGAGCGCGAGCAGGCCGGCGGAGACCAGAAGGCTCCTGCGGCTGATGGTGATGTCCTTCATATCATTACCCCCAGTATAAAAATGGCTGGAAACACTGCACTGGGACAAAGTGCAAGTGGAACTATAGTAGCGCTGATGTCCATTTTTACAACAGCCTGGCGGGTTTTTTAATACAGAATCGGATGGGCGGTGCGGGTAGTCGAATGGGCGGCGGAGGGTCTTATGCGGCGGAGGAGGCGTCGTCCTCGTCTAGGGCGGCGAAGAGCTTCTTGCCGTCGAGGAGACGTGTGGTGACGTTTCTCATTCGGCCAATCTCTACGGTACGCAACGTGTCATCGGCGCCTCGGGCGTCGTAGACCGTTCCCAGCAGATACGAGATGCCATCGCGCTGCCTGATGGCAAAGGGACGCAGCGTCATCCGTGCTGCTTCGGTTTCGCCACGCGTCGTAACGCTCGAAATATCAAAACTCACCGTGGTTCCGTGGTCGATGGCCTGCTCGACGAGCTCGCACGTGTCGATGCGCTTGATGGGCGTGCGTGTTGCCTTGGTAGCCTTGCTGCCTGCGCTTGGAGCGGGTTCGGGTGTATCGAGGTAGCCGCGAACGTCGGCACTCGCCATGGCAACTAAGTGCTGCGCCATACTCTTGCGGATAGCGATAGGCGTGGAGCGGTTGCGCATGACCATACCGTGGAGCCGGATGATCTCTTCATCGGTGAGCGGGCGGGTAAGAAGTTTGTAGCCCACGCCGCGTTTGTACTCAATTTCGTATCCGGCATGGCGAAGCGCGGAGATGGCGGTGTAGATGCTGCGCCGCGCCGCCGAGATGGGCATGCGGGCGGGGTCGTCGGGATGGGCGAGGCGCCGGATCAACTCATCGGAAAGCATGGCCTTGTCCTCGCCGGTGTTTTCGCTTAATAGTTGCAGGATGCGAACGGCGCGATAGGCTGCCATCGAGGCGGCGCCTCTAGTCGTGGTGTCGTAGGTTTCAACAGCGGCTTCGGTCATGGTACCCACGTCCTTTCCGTTTTGGGTGGCGACGGTATGGAGCCTAGGACGTGGGGCTTTCCCAGGGGTGCAGGGCGCTCTGGGCGGTCGGTAGTCGTCGGCAAACGGCGGGTCGAGTTTTCAACAGCCCTGGTCAACTGACCAAAAACTTGCCAAAAGCTTGACGGATGCTGTTGAAAAAAGCGTCTCTCGACCGATGTCGAGAGACGCTTATGCGATGAGCGTTGGCGTGTGGCGACGCGAGCTAGCGTCCGACGATTAGAAGTCGGCGTTGCCCACGGTGCGCGGGTGCGGCAGGACGTCGCGGATGTTGCCCACGCCGGTCAGATACATGACCAAGCGCTCGAAGCCCAGACCGTAGCCGGCGTGCTTGCAGGAACCGTAGCGGCGCAGGTCAAGGTAGTACTTGTACTGCTCGGGATTCATGCCCAGGTCCTTGATGCGGGCCTCGAGCAGATCCAGGCGCTCCTCGCGCTGGGAGCCGCCGATAATCTCGCCGATACCGGGAACCAGGCAGTCGGCGGCGGCGACGGTCTTGCCGTCTTCGTTCATGCGCATGTAGAACGCCTTGATTTCGGCCGGGTAGTCGGTCACGAAGGTCGGGCGCTTAAAGTGCTCCTCGGTCAGGAAGCGCTCGTGCTCGGTCTGCAGGTCGATGCCCCAGCTGACGGGGTAATCAAACTGGTGGCCAGCAGCGACTGCCTGCTCCAGGATCTCGACGGCCTCGGTGTAGGTAACGCGGGCAAAGTCGGAGTTGGCGACATGGTCCAGGCGCTCGAGCAGACCCTTGTCCACAAACTTGTTGAGCATGTTGAGCTCGTCGGGGCAGGTGGCCATAACGTCCTTAAGGACGTACTTGAGCATGGCCTCGGCGTTATCCATGTAGTCGTTAAGGTCGGCGAAGGCCATCTCGGGCTCGATCATCCAAAACTCGGCGGCGTGGCGCGTGGTGTTGGAGTTTTCGGCGCGGAAGGTGGGGCCAAAGGTGTACACGTCGCCAAAGGCCATGGCAAAGTTCTCGGCATTGAGCTGGCCGGACACGGTGAGGCTTGCATGCTTGCCAAAGAAGTCCTGGCTCCAGTCGACCTCGCCGGACTCGGTGAGGGGCGGATTTTTGGGGTCGAGCGTGGTCACGCGGAACATCTCGCCGGCGCCCTCGCAGTCACTCGTGGTGATGATGGGGGTGTTGACGTAGACAAAGCCCTGCTCCTGGAAGAAGCGGTGGATGGCGGCAGCCGCGACAGAGCGGATGCGGAACACGGCGCGGAACAGGTTGGTGCGCGGGCGCAGGTGCTGCTGGGTGCGCAGGAACTCGACGGTTGCACGCTTCTTCTGCAGCGGGTAATCCGGGGCGCTGACGCCCTCGACCTCGATGGAGGTGGCAGAAAGCTCGAAAGGCTGGGGCGCATCGGGGGTCAGCTTGACGGTGCCGGTGCAAATGAGTGCGGCCGAGACGTTTTGATGGGCGATCTCGTCGTAGTTGTCGAGTGCCTCGCGGTTCATGACGACCTGCAGGTCGCGGAAGCAGCTGCCGTCGTTGAGCGTAACAAAGCCAAAGTTCTTCATGTCGCGGACGGACTTAACCCAGCCGGCGACGGTGACAGTCTGGCCGCCGAGCGACTCGGCATCGGCATAGAGCTGCGCGATTTTGGTGCGGTTCACGTATCCTCCCATAACGGTTGAATGATAGTTATCCATACAGTTCAATATTCTAGCAGCTCGGCTCATTTGAGCTATACAGATAAGGCATTGGCGGGATGGTTTTTCAAACGAAAAGTGCCCGCGGCCAAATGGTCGCGGGCACTTGACGAGGTGCCTTTTGGCTGTGTGGCGCGGGGCCTGGCTACTTGGTCTTGGCTACCAGCAGCGGGTCGCCAAGCTTGACGAGCGGGTTGCCGCCGATAAGCGTTCCAGACTCGCCGACATGGTCGATACTCTTAAGACGATCGAGCTCGGAGACGATGACGGTTACGATGTCCTCGTGACCAGCGGCCTTAATGGCCTCGCGGTCGAAGCTGATGAGCGGCTGGCCTGCCTTGACCACATCGCCCATCTCGACAAAGCGGGCAAAACCCTTGCCGTTCATTTCCACGGTGCCCAGGCCAACATGGATAAACACGCGAAGACCGTCCTCGGTGATCATGCCAATGGAGTGGTTGGTGACAGTGGTGGCACCGATGCGGCCGTTGGCGGGCGCATAGATGGTGCCGGTAATGGGCTCGATGCCATAGCCCTGGCCAAGCATGCCCGAGGCGATCGTCTCGTCGGGAACCTCGTCCAGGTTGACGAGCACGCCGTTAACGGGGGCATAGATGACGCCTTCGCGGGTGGCGAAGCTTGCTGCGGGCGGAACGGACGCCTCGCCGGCCGAGGTGAAGGTGGACTTAAGCGAATCGAGCAGACCCATAGTTGCCTCCAACTTAAATAGGCGCATATCGCGCGTTTGGTTTGCCGGAAACGTTTCATATGTGTTTCGCGGCTTGGTCAACGCCCCCTATTCTACGCTGCTCAGCGATACCTCTGAGCTGGGATTATGTGATATATCAGTTAAAGGGAAACTTATTGCTGGTGTGTTTCTGCGCCACGGGTTCAAGTGGGGTACGCTTGAAGGCGAAAAACAAAGGCGCATAATTTGCGCGAAGGGAGCACATATGATTGTCGAGAACCATGCGCTGTGGGGCGAGGAGCCGACCGAGGATTATCCGGCGACGTTTACGTATTTGGGTGCCGAGCCGCTGCCCGATAAACCGAATGGCCGCCGCCCCGCGGTGATCATCTGCGGCGGAGGCGGGTTTACGCATATCGCTCCGCACGAGCAGGACCCGGTGGCGTTTGCATTTTTGGATCGCGGCTACCAGGCCTTTGTGCTCAACTATGTCACGAGTTCTACGGGTGACGTGAGCTTTCCGCACCCCCAGGCAGATCTTGCCAAGATGGTCGCCACGGTGCGCGCCAACGCCGACGAGTGGCATGTCGATCCTAAGCGCGTGTGCGTCGTGGGCTTTTCTGCTGGCGGCATGATTTGCGCCTCGCTGGCAACACAGTGGAAGACCGGCCCCTTTGCGGCACTTGCCGGGGCGCGTCCGGACGACATTCGTCCCGATGCCGTGGTGCTGGGCTATCCATTGCTCGACTTTGCCTATGTGCGCGACATGCAGACGCGCGATCCGCGCATTGACTTGCGCGTGCCCAAGACGGGCGGCAAGACGGGACGCGATTTGCTCAACGACTACCTGTCGATGGTGACGGGCGGCGAGGCAACTGACGAGCATCTGGCCGACATCTGCCCCACCACGCATGTTTCGCGTCAGATGCCACCGACCTTTGTGTGGGGCGTGTCCGACGACAAGACGGCGCCGATCGCGCAGGTATACCCGTTTGCGCAGCGCATGGCCGAGGAGGGCGTTGCATGCGAGATGCACGTCTTCGACCAGGGTGGTCACGGCCTTTCGCTCGGCAACGCCAACACCGCGGTCGACAACGAGGACAAGCAGGTGGCAGTCCGTCCCTGGATCCGCCTAGCCTTCCGCTTCCTGGAGCGCCATCTGTAAGAGTAAGAGGGCCAGCCCCATCCCGTCCCTCATAACTTGCGGTGAAATAGTTCCAATTAAAGTCACGGGGCTTTAAACAGGAACTATTCCACCGCAACTTCGTTTTGATCTGTTGGAGACGGAGGAAAATGGATCATTTTGTCGAGGGAGCGGGCGGCTGTTTCTGCTCCCGCGGGAAACCACGTCCCGTTTGGGAAATCGTGACCCGTTTTGGGCGCAGATTCCGGGTCGCAGTTTCCCCGAGGGGCTCGATCGGGAAATCGCATCCCAGTCTGAGCGCCGATTCCGGGCTGCAGTTTCCGCTAGATGCCTCAACCGGAAAGCCCGTCCCGTTTAGGTGTTCCGGAGTGGGATTCGGTTTCCGCAACAGGCCCGTCTGGGAAGCAATGGCCCAGAATTCCCCTTGCACCGATCTGTCGATTGAACGTCGTTGTGTGTTCACGCTATCATGTAAGCTTAAAATTGGTTAGCCATGGCAAACGGTTAGCCATGGTGAACATAAATACAACGCCCTGTGGGCGCCGGGGGAGGAACATGGACGTGAGGCTCGATACACTCGAGATTGGAAAGGACGCCGTTGTCGCATCGGTGGCATCGGACGATCAGGCACTCCGACAGCATATTTTGGACATGGGTCTAACGCCGGGCACCGAAGTCACCATGATGAAGTACGCCCCCATGGGCGACCCGCTCGAGATCCGCCTGCGTGGCTACGAGTTGACACTGCGCAAGGACGATGCCGCTCGCATCGAGCTCGTGGGTATTCACGACACCGATACGGGTCCGCGCGCTAACGCCGCAATCGGCACGACGGAGCATCCGGCTCTGGGCGAGGGGACGTATTCGCCCCGTGCGGCAAAGACGGCCGTGCCCGAGGGCGCGCCGCTGCACTTTGCCCTCGCCGGCAACCAAAACTGCGGCAAGACCACGTTATTCAACCAGCTGACGGGCTCCAACCAGCACGTCGGTAACTTTCCCGGCGTGACGGTCGACCGCAAAGATGGCACCATCCGTAACCATCCCGAGGCGAGCGTTACCGACCTGCCTGGCATTTACTCCCTGTCGCCGTACACAGGCGAAGAGGTCGTGAGCCGTCAGTTCATCCTCGACGAGCGCCCGGACGCCATCATCGACATCATTGACGCCACCAACATCGAGCGTAACCTGTACCTGACACTGCAGCTCATGGAACTCGACCGCCCCATGGTCATCGCGCTCAACATGATGGACGAGGTGACCGCCAACGGCGGCGCCGTGGACGTCAACCTGCTCGAGAGCCTGATGGGCGTGCCTGTTGTCCCCATTAGCGCTGCCCGCAACGAGGGTATCGGCGAGCTGGTGGATCATGCCTTGCACGTCGCGCGGTTCCGCGAGCGCCCCGGTCGCCTGGACTTTTGCGCGCCCGACGGTCCGGACGGCGGTGCGCTGCATCGCTGCATCCACGGTATTGCTAACCTGATCGAGGACCATGCCGTGACGGCGCACATCCCGGTGCGCTTTGCGGCGACCAAGCTGGTCGAGGGCGATGAGCTGGTAACCGAGGCGCTTCACCTGGATCGCAATGAGCTCGACGCTATCGAGCACATCATTACCCAGATGGAGGGCGAGGCCGGCACCGACCGCCTATCTGCGTTGGCCGATATGCGTTTTAGCTTTATCGGCGACGTGTGCGGGCGTTGCGTCGTCAAGCCGCACGAAAGCCGCGAGCACGTGCGCTCCGTCAAGATTGACCGCATCCTGACAGGTCGTTACACAGCCATTCCGGCGTTTCTGGTGATCATGGGCCTCGTCTTTTGGCTGACGTTTGGCGTGATCGGCGCGGCGTTGCAGGGACTCATGGAGGACGGCATCGCTGCCATCATCGCCTCGGCCGATGCGGGCCTCAAGGCGTTCGGCACCAACGACGTAGTGCGCTCGCTGGCTGTCGACGGCGTGCTTACGGGTGTGGGCAGCGTGCTGACCTTCCTGCCGATTATCGTCGTGCTCTTTTTGTTCCTCTCCATTCTGGAAGACTCCGGATACATGGCGCGCGTGGCCTTTGTCATGGATAAGGTGTTGCGTCGCTTTGGCTTGTCGGGCCGCAGCTTTGTGCCCATGCTCGTCGGTTTTGGCTGCACCGTGCCGGCTATCATGTCGACCCGTACGCTCCCATCCGAGCACGACCGCAAGATGACGGTCATGCTCACGCCGTTTATGAGCTGCTCAGCCAAGTTGCCGGTTTACGGCTTGCTGTGCGGGGCGTTTTTCCCGCAGGCGACGGTTCCCGCCATGGTCTCGCTCTATCTGATCGGTATCGTGGTCGGCTGTATCGCGGCTTTGGTGCTCAACCGCACGGCATTTAAGGGCGACCCGGTGCCGTTTATCATGGAGCTTCCCAATTACCGCCTGCCGAGCGTCAAGACGACGGTGATGCTGGCATGGGATAAGGCCAAGGACTTCATCACCAAGGCCTTTACCATTATCTTTGCCGCTACGGTGGTCATCTGGTTCCTGCAGACGTTCGATATCCGCTTTAATGTGGTCGCCGACCAGTCGCAAAGCCTGCTTGCCGGTCTGGGTAGCATCATCGCGCCGGTGTTGGCCCCGCTCGGCTTTGGCGACTGGCGTGCCTCGACGGCACTCGTCACCGGACTTATCGCCAAGGAGAGTGTCATCTCGACACTCACGGTGCTTTTGGGTGCAACCTCGCCCGCGGCATTGTCAACCATGTTTTCGCCGTTTACCGCCTACGTGTTCTTGGTCTTTACGCTGCTGTACCCGCCTTGCGTGGCCGCTATCGGCGCTGTCAAGAGCGAGTTGGGCGCGCGCTATGCCGTGGCCGTATTCGCGTTTCAGGTCGCCGTTGCCTGGATCGTGGCGTTTGTCGTGCATTCGGCGGGCATATTGCTGGGGTTGGCTTAGTTATGAATTGACGGCGCAACCTCTGTGTATCGAATTGTTTTCGGCCCCGCTTCTGTACTGACGGATGCGGGGCCGTTGCTATATAATCGCCTCCACTCAAAACGATTGGAGACGTTATATATGACTCAGACAAGGCAAGACGGCATCACGCTCAAGCAATGGCTCCCACTCGTCGGGCTCACCTGCTGTGCGTTCGTGTTCAACACGTCGGAGTTTATGCCCATCGGCCTTTTGACTGATATCGCCGCGTCGTTCTCGCTCACCGAGGCCCAGGCGGGCATCATGATCTCGGTCTATGCCTGGGGCGTCATGCTGCTGTCGCTGCCGCTCATGGTGTTCGCCTCGCGCTTTGAGTTCAAGCGGATGCTGCTGGGCGTGCTGGCCGTGTTCTCGCTCGGTCAGTTCCTGTCCGCTGTGGCGCCGACCTATCCCATCCTGGTCTGCGCGCGCCTGGTGGTCGCTTGCGCACATGCCGTGTTCTGGTCAGTCGCCTCGATTATGGCCTCGCGCCTGGTCGACACTCGCCACGGCGCGCTCGCCATCAGCATGATCGCTACGGGCTCGTCCATCGCGCAGATCTTTGGCCTGCCGCTCGGTCGCGCCATTGGCTTGGCCGTGGGCTGGCGCATGACGTTTGCCGTGGTCGGGGGCCTCTCAGCCATCGCGGTCGTCTACCAGGCAGCGGTGTTCCCGGCCATGCCGGCGGGTGAGCGCTTTACCGTCAAACAGCTGCCCGAGCTGCTCAAGAACCCGCTCCTCATCGCGCTCTACGCAGTCACGGTCTTCATGGCGACCGGCTATTACGCAAGCTACAGCTATATCGAGCCCTTCCTGGCGCAGGTCGCGCACGTCGATGCGGGCGCCATTACCATGACGCTGACGGCGTTTGGCTGCTCTGGTTTGCTCGGAAGCTGGCTGTTTGGCCGCCTGTTCGATGGGCATCGCTTCCCGTTCTTGGCTATCACGCTCTCCGGCGTGCCGGTGGCCCTGCTGCTCATGGGGCCGGCCGCATCGTCGCTCGTGACAGTGCTTGCCGTCTGCGCACTGTGGGGTTGCTGCGCCACGGCCTTTAACGTGGCGTTTCAGGCCGAGCTCATCAAGCACACGCCGGCAGATTCGTCGGCCGTCGCCATGTCGATCTTCTCGGGCCTGTTCAATTTGGGCATTGGCACGGGTACCGCGATCGGCGGAGCCGTGGTTTCGGGCCCCGGTATCGCCTGGATCGGCTTCGCGGGCGGTGCGATCGCTGCCATGGGCGTCATCCTCGCCATCACGGTGATGTTCCCGGCCATTCGCCGCGCAAAGCCTGTCGCCTAACCACGTCCCCTCATCAGTTGCGGTGGAATAGTTCCTGTTTAAGGCCTTTGAAGGCCCAAGCAGGAACTATTCCACCGCAACTTATTTTGGGGAAGAGGATACAAGCCGGGCATACAATGGATGTCGTTGTGTTGAGCTTACCGGGAGGTTGCTATGTGGGCATACGAGACGACGTTCTATCAGATCTATCCGCTGGGCTTTTGTGGAGCTCCGCGCGAAAACGCCGCGCCCGTTGCCGAGGATGAACTATCCCAAGCTGCCGTCGTCGCGCCTAACCCCGATGCTCCCATTATGAAAATCGCCCAATGGGCCGACTACCTGCAGGAACTCGGTATTGGAGCTGTGCTCATCAACCCGCCGCTCGAGTCTGATAGCCACGGCTACGATACGCGCAGCCTGCGCCATCTCGACCGTCGCCTGGGCGGGGATGCCGATTTTGCCGCCGTATGCGACACGCTGCATGCCCATGGCATTCGCGTGGTGCTCGATGCCGTCTTCAACCACGTCGGTCGCGGCTTTTGGGCTTTCCGCGATGTGCAGGAGCGCAAGTGGGACTCGCCCTACAAGGACTGGTTCCACATTAGCTTTGACGGCGACTCGTGCTATGGCGACGGCTTTTGGTACGAGGGCTGGGAGGGTCATTTTGAACTCGTGAAGCTCAATCTGCAAAACCCCGCCGTGGTCGATTACCTGCTCGAGTCCGTGCGTCGCTGGGCCGAGGTCTTTGGCGTCGACGGCCTGCGCTTGGACGTTGCCTATATGCTCGACCGCGACTTCATGCGCCGCCTGCACACCTTTACCCGTGAGCTCAAGCCCGACTTTGTGCTGATCGGCGAGACGCTCCACGGCGACTACAACCAGATCGTCAACGACGAGATGCTCGACTCCTGCACCAACTACGAGTGCTACAAGGGCCTGTACTCCAGCTTTAACTCGGTCAACATGTTCGAGATTGCCCACTCGCTGCATCGCCAGTTTGGCGGTGACCCGTGGTGCATTTATCGCGGCAAGCATCTGCTGTCGTTTGTCGACAACCACGATGTGCCGCGCCTGGCGAGCATCCTGACGGACAAGTCCTGCCTGCGCCCCGCCTGCGGCATGCTCTTTGGTATGCCGGGCATTCCGTGCGTCTACTACGGCAGCGAGTGGGGGATTGCCGGCGAAAAGGGCGGCCCCGATGGCGATTGGGCGCTACGTCCTGCGCTCGATGAGCCTGCGCCCAACGAGCTGACGGCCTTCATCAAGCAGCTCGCGCACCTGCGCTCGACAGACGGTGCGGCGGCACGCGCTCTCAACTACGGCGCGTACCGCAACGTGGTGATCCAGAACAAGCAGCTGCTGTTCGAGCGCGCCTGCGACGACGCGACGGTGCTCGTGGCGGTGAATGCCGTGAACGAGCCCTATACCTTTGGAGCCGGCGAACTCAACGGCTCCTTCGTCGACCTGCTTGCCGACGATGCGCCTACGGTCGAGCTGCCGGGCTCCCTTGAGCTTGCACCCTACGAGGTGCGCTATCTGCTGAGGGCCTAGCTCGTGGCCGCGCCGGACGAGGGCTATCAGCATATTGAGCATGGGTTTGAACCCGTGTTTGACGAGCGCTCGCGCGTTTTGGTGCTGGGGTCGTTTCCCTCGGTGCTCTCGCGTGCCAATGCCTTCTACTATGGCAATCCGCAGAACCGCTTTTGGCGCGTGATGGCCGCGTGCCTTGGTGCGCCCGTGCCGCCCAACGAGGGAGACTCTTTGGCGAGCGGCGAGCCCGCGACGCTCGATGCCTCGATTGCCGCCAAGCGGGCTATGCTGCTGAACGGCGGCGTGGCCCTGTGGGACGTGATCGAGAGCTGCGACATTAAGGGTTCGAGTGACGCCAGCATCAAAAACGTCGTTCCGGCGCATGTCGAGCGTATTACCGGCGCAGCTCCCATTGAGCAGGTGATATGCAACGGTGGTACAGCTGGTCGGCTCTACAAGCGCTATCTACAAGAACGCACCGGGCTGCCGGCCATCGTTCTGCCGTCGACTAGTCCCGCCAATGCGGCATGGCGCCTGGAACGCCTTGTCGAGCGCTGGCGCGAGGCCGTTGACTGGGGCGCTCTGTAATTTAGATATCTGATTGGGCGCGGGTGCCGAGGCGTTTCATGATGGCATGCCAGATCGGTGCGGGCAGCGCGGGCTTGACGCGCACCATGCCGTCGGCATCGACGCTACCGGCATTGCCGCCGCCAAGCAGCTGCGCATGCTCAATGGAGCAGCCCATGCGCACAGCGCCCACAAGCTTATCCATCGCTTCCGAAAATGGCCGACGCAAGAGGCCCATACGCGGGGAGTGGCGAAGCGCCGCAATGCCGCTGCCGGCACAGATGACAACGCCGTCGCACCATGGCAGGTCACGTAGAAGACATGCCCGATACAGGCGGTCGAGAACTTCGTCCGCCTGCTTGTTGTTTTTGGACGCGGCCTGGACGACGACATAGATGCGTGTCTCTGTATTTCCAAGGCGATCGAGTATCTGCTCGACAGCGATCATAGCCTCATCGTCAAATGCATCATCAACAGCGAGCACCATGCCATCGACTGCACCGGCATCATCCGCCTTCAAGTCAACCGGGTGGGGAAGTACGGTGTCGGAAAGCCGGGCATAGGCCGCGATGGCATCTTGCAGGTCCCAGAGCAAAAACTCAAGATCGGAGCTATTGGGAATGCTGATATACGCAATGGTTTGCAGCGTTTTTGGTACATCGCCGCGTGCGGTCGTCTCCATGCCGCCTCCTTTCCGGTTGGTTTCCGTTTAGGTTACACCGTCTGGCGGCGCCTAGCCGCGCTATCCTAGTGCAACCCTTACGAAAGGAACGCCATGCGCCTGCCCATGAATACTTCGCTTGCCACGCTCAAGCCCTCCGGCATCCGCCGAATCAACGCGCTCGCTGCTCAGCATCCGGGATGCATTGCGCTTGCGCTCGGCGAGCCCGATTTTCCCACGCCCGATATGATTAGTGCCGAGGTGACTGCATCGCTGGACCGCGGTGACACGCATTATCCGCCCAACAACGGTCGCCCTGCCCTGCGCGAGGCGCTGTCCGCATATATGGGCGACGCGGGCCTTTCGTTTTCTGCTGACGAGGTCATCCTGACCGATGGTGCGACTGAGGCCCTGTCGGCTACGTTTATGGCTATGCTCAATCCAGGCGACGAGGTCATCATCCCCACGCCGGCCTTTGGCCTGTACGAGAGCATCGTCGTGGCCAACCACGCCAAAGCGGTCTTTTTGGATACAGAGCCCGCGCAATTTCAGATTGACGAGGAAGCGCTTCGCGCCTGCGTGACCCCGGCGACCAAGGCCATCGTTATCTGCTCGCCCAACAATCCCACGGGCTGCATTCTCAACGCGGCATCGCTCGACGCCGTGGCGCGCGTGGCGGAGCAGGCGGGCATCTACGTAGTCTGCGACGACGTATACAACCGCCTCGTCTATGTGGACGGCTACGAGCGCTTCGCCCAGCGACACCCGGAGCTGCGCGAGCAGACAGTGATCATCGAGAGTTTCTCCAAGCCCTGGGCCATGACCGGCTGGCGCTTGGGTTGGCTCGCAGCGGCAGCCCCCGTCATCGCCGAGATCGCCAAGGCTCACCAATACTTAGTATCGAGCGCCGTCTCCTTCGAGATGGACGCCGCAGCCCGAGCCCTGACCGTCGACCCAACCCCCATGCTCGAAGTCTACCGAGCCCGTCGCGAACGCGTACTCGCGGCCTTAGACGCCATGGGCCTCGACGTAGTAGAGCCCGCAGGAGCCTTCTACACTTTCCCGAGCATCAAACAATTCGGCCTAACAAGCGAAGACTTCTGCATCAAAGCCATCAAAGAAGCCAACGTAGCCCTAGTCCCGGGCGACTGCTTCGGCACCGAAGGCCACATCCGCCTCAGCTACTGCGTTTCCGACAAAGACCTGGACGAAGGTCTCCGCCGCCTGTCCACCTTCATTTCAACCTTGTAGCCATCAGGGACGCAACATATCAGCCCACCGACTTAAGGCTTATGAGTGGGGGCGTCGGCCAACGGGAAACCGGGCTGCCCCAAAGTCACCGCAGGCCGCGCCGCCGAAGGCCAGGCGCAAGGTTTTCGTAGATTCCGCACGAGCCGAAGAGCACTTAATGTGCTCTTCGTGCGAGCCCAGGACCTGACCGAGCGAAAACCTTGCGCCTGGCCTTCGGCGGCGCGGCCGGATGGTGGAATTGTGTGCAGCCCGGTTTCCCGTTGACCGACGCCGGGGTCCCCGCCATAATACTTTCGGTTCACGCACGAATCCGCTGCCAGAGACAGCCGGCGCAAACGGGCTTTGCCCGCGAGCTTAATGGGACTTCCCGCCAGCCGAGGTGGTCGAGTAGATATGTCTTCTCGCCCCCGTCGCTCATGCAGCGCGGGGGCTTTCTTTTTGGACATGCCCCCGTCACGTCCTTGTGGCGGACCGTGCCCGGAAAGAATTCGAGGAGGTGTAATTCATGCCCCAGCAGTACAAAATCGACAAGGTTGCAGAGATCGAGTCCCGTATCGCCGAGAACGCCGGTCTGTTCGTCGTCAACTACAACGGTCTGACGGTTAAGCAGGCTCAGGAGCTGCGTCATCAGCTTCGCGAGTGCGGCGCCGAGATGAAGGTCTACAAGAACAACCTGGTCAAGATCGCCCTCAAGAACCAGGAGCAGCCCGAGATCGACGAGATCCTCGCCGGCCCCGTCGCTTATGTGTTCTACGAGTCCGAGCCGGTCGAGGCCGCTAAGGCCCTTAAGGACTTCTCCGCTAAGTCCAAGGGCGTCCTTGAGATCAAGGGCGGTATCTCCGACGGCAAGGCCGTTTCCGCTGATGATGTTAAGGCTATCGCCGAGCTGCCCACCAAGGATCAGCTTCTCGGCCAGATCGCCGGTCTCATCTCCGGTTTCGCTCGCGACATCGCTGTCTGCGTCAACGGCGTTTCCTCTGGTCTCGCTCGTTCGATTCAGCAGGTCTCTGAGCAGAAGGCAGCCTAGTTGCTGTTTTCACCCGCGGCGGCAACGCCGCACCCCTGGCGCATTCACGCCGTGTTTTAACTGATCTCCGTGCACAGACACGGAAACCGAAAGGACTTAGAAATGGCTAAGCTTACCACCGATGAGATCATCGATGCTCTTAAGGAAATGACCCTTCTCGAGGCTTCCGAGCTCGTCAAGGCTATCGAGGACACCTTCGGCGTTTCCGCCGCTGCTCCTGCCGCTGTTGTCGCCGCTCCCGCTGCTGGCGCCGCTGAGGCCGAGGAGAAGACCGAGTTTGACGTCGTGCTCGAGGGCTTCGGCGACAACAAGATCCAGGTCATCAAGGCCGTCCGTGAGCTCACCAACCTTGGCCTGAAGGAGGCCAAGGAGGTCGTCGAGGGCGCTCCCAAGGCTGTTCTCGAGGGTGCCAAGAAGGAGGACGCCGAGGCTGCCAAGGAGAAGCTCGAGGCTGCTGGCGCTGCTGTCACCCTCAAGTAATCAGGCTTTCTCGCCAGATTTCTTTGCAGACGGGGTTCGCATTGCGAGCCCCGTCTTTTTTGTTTTTCGGTCCCTCGACATCGGTAGCTCAAACTGCCATGTTCTGTGATTTGCGTCGTATCGGGCGCCCTGCCGTTGGGCAATAAAATTGCACCATTCGAGCAATAATTTGCGTTGACCTGCTGAAGAATTGTCTCTGCCTTGTAGCGACATATAGTTCCAGCGGTAAGATGCTTGGGTATCGCAATTTGGTCTGCGGCTGTGTGCCGCACGCATGGGGCGCTTTTGCGCCTGCGAAAGGATCTTTGAATAACATGAAGGCAATCATCCCCGCCGCCGGTCTTGGCACGCGTTTTCTGCCTGGCACCAAGTGCACGCCCAAAGAGATGCTGCCGGTGCTCGACAAGCCCGTCATTCAGTACGTCGTCGAGGAGGCGCTCGACCCCGAGGAAGTCGACGACGCCATCATCGTTACTTCTCCCGGCAAGCCCGAGCTGCTGAACTACTTCCAGCCCGATCGCTCGCTCGAGAACCTGCTGCGCGAGCGCGGCAAGAACGCCTATGCCGATGCCGTCGCCCACGCTGGCGGTATGCCGGTCGACTTCCGCTATCAGTACGAGCCCAAGGGCCTCGGCCATGCTATCCGCTCTGCTGCCGACGCCGTGGCAGGGGAGAACTTCCTGGTTCTTCTGGGCGACTACGTTGTGCCTAACCGCGACATCTGCGACAAGATGCTCGCCGTTTCCAAGGAGCACGGTGGCGCTTCGGTTATCGCCGTCGCTGCTTGCTCGCCCGAGGAAGTCAGCCGCTACGGCGTTATCGCCGGTGAGCGCGTCGGTTCGCTCGAGGGCGCCGAGGACGTTGCCGATGCAGAGCCGGGCGCTGTCTGGCGTATCGGCGGTCTGGTCGAGAAGCCCGCTCCCGAGGCGGCTCCGTCCAACCTGTACATTGTCGGCCGTTATCTGCTGAGCCCGCTGGTCATGGACCTGCTCGCTGATCAGCAGGCCGGCAAGGGCGGCGAGATTCAGCTCACCGACGCCATGGCCCGCTCGCTCGATCGCGAGGCTATGTACGCTGTCGTTATCGACCCGCTGTCGGGCTACGACACCGGCACCCCGTCTGGCTGGATGGCCACCAACGCCCTCATGGCTGCAAGCGACCCCCGCTTTGCCAGCGCCTTCTGGGACGCCATCGACGAGCGCGGCGGATTGATGCGCAAGTAAGCCTTCGGGCATCGACATTTACGGGCGCGGATTTCGGTTCGCGCCCGTTTTTTATAAGAGTTACGATTGCCGGCTCTCTGTTCACAGAAAATATATGAACAGATGTTCGATACGCAGACATCTACCTGCGTGTTTTCCGTCGAAAAACTTTGCTACTCCAAAAACTCAATCGCGTCAAGGCTTTTCTTGCCCAACGGTCGGTACCTGATAAACTATTAGGTTGCGATAACTGGCGAAGCTATGCCTCGCCAACCCACCGAGCATTTCCGTGAAGGAGGAAAAACCTGGTGACCTACGCATATACTGCCACTGAGCGCAAGCGCGTCAGCTTCGGGAAAATCCCGGAGGCCATGGAGCTCCCCAACCTTATCTCTGTTCAAAGGGAATCCTTTGAGCGTTTTAAGGACGAGGGCCTTCGTGAGGCGTTCAAGGAATCCAGCCCCATCCAGAGCCAGAACCATGTTCTCGAGGTTACCTTCGGCGAGCATCAGTTCGGGGACCCCGCGCACACCGTCGAGGAGTGCCGCGAGAAGGACATGACCTATCAGGCTCCGCTTCTGACCGACGTCCGTCTCACCAACAAGGAGACCGGCGAGATCAAGGAGCAGCTCGTCTTCATGGGCGACTTCCCCATGATGACCGATCAGGGCACCTTCATCATCAACGGTACCGAGCGTATCGTCGTTTCGCAGCTCGTCCGTTCCCCGGGTGTGTACTACAGCTCCGAGATGGATTCGGGCAAGCAGATCTACAAGGCCCAGATCATCCCGTCCCGCGGTGCCTGGCTTGAGTTTGAGGTCGACAAGCGCGACCAGCTCATGGTCTCCATCGACCGTAAGCGCAAGCAGAGCGCCACGATGTTCCTGCGCGCCCTTGGCATTGCCGTCACCAACGACGATATCATCGAGTTGCTCGGCAACTCCGATGTGATCAAGCGCACCCTGGAGCGCGACACCGCCCTCACTCGCGAGGACGCCCTCATCGAGATCTACCGTCGCCTGCGCCCGGGCGAGCCTCCCACCGTGGACGCTTCCCGCAGCCTGCTCGAGGGCCTGCTCTTTAACCCGCAGCGCTACGATCTGGCCCGCGTCGGTCGCTACAAGGTCAACAAGAAGCTCAACCTCACCACCGAGGAAGAGGTCACGGTGCTCACCGACGAGGATATCGTCGCGACGCTGCGCTACCTGCTGTCCCTCGCTGCCGGCGAGCAGGGCTTTAAGGTCGACGACATCGACCACTTTGGCAACCGCCGCATCCGCACCGTCGGCGAGCTCGTCGCCAATCAGTTCCGTATCGGCAT
>CABQWP010000038.1 GCA_902467875.1 uncultured Collinsella sp.
GGCCGGTCTGCGTCTCGTACGGCGGCAGGATCGACACGCCGCCGTCGCGGCTGTCCAGATCCCACGCCTCGCCGGAGCCCACGTAGGCATGCAGCAGGTAGGGGCGATACTGCGTCAGAACGCCCACTGTGTCGATGCCCGAGTTGGAGCAGTTGGAGAGCGAAAAGTCGATAATGCGGAACTTGCCACCAAAGCTAACCGCCGGCTTGGCGATCTTTTGGGTGAGTGCCCCCAATCGGCTGCCCTGTCCTCCTGCGAGGAGCATCGCGATGCATTCTTTCTTACTCATCGATTTCTCCTTCTGTCATCGATGTTCCTAAACCCATTAGCGACGGGCGCGGCGCAACGTCACGCCCGTCGAGTAATGCCATGCTGGCATAGGGGAGCTCGCGCGCCTTTACGCGTGCCAGATCTCGTCGCGGTACTCGCGAATGGTGCGGTCGCTCGAGAACCAGCCACTCGAGGCGGTGTTGAGCAGGGCCTTGCGGTTCCAGGTCTCCTGGTCGCCGTAGCTGCCGGTGAGCTTCTCCCACGCATCCACGTAGCTGCGGAAGTCTGCCATGACTAGGTCGGGGTCGTTGTTGTTCATGAGCTCGTTGTAGATGCTCTCGAAGTTGCCCGAAAGACCCGCAAAGGCGTTGTCCTTGAGCTCGTCCATCACGCGGCCCAGACGCTCGCGATCGTTGTTGAGCGTATCCCAGGCAAAGTAGCTATTCGATGCCCAGAGCTGCTCGACCTCGGGAGCGGTCAGGCCAAAGATAGCCTCGTTCTCGCGGCCGGCCAGGTCGGCGATCTCGATGTTGGCGCCGTCGAGGGTGCCCAGCGTAATGGCGCCGTTCATCATGAGCTTCATGTTGGACGTGCCCGAGGCCTCCTTGCCGGCCGTGGAGATCTGCTCCGAAATCTCGGCGGCGGGGTAGATGAGCTGGGCGTTGCTCACGCGGAAGTTGGGGATAAAGCAGACCTTCATGACCTCGTTGACGCGCGGGTCGTTGTTGATGACGTCGGCCACGGAGTTAATGAGGCGGATGGTCTCTTTGGCGAAGGTGTAGCTCGAGGCAGCCTTGCCGCTAAAGATGAAGGTCGTCGGCGTCACGTGGAAGTTGGGATCGGCGATGCGACGGTTGTAGATGTCCATCACCTTCATGATGTTCATGAGCTGGCGCTTGTAGGCGTGGAAGCGCTTCACCTGAACATCGAAGACGGTGTTGGGGTCGATGACCAGACCGGTCTCGGCCTTAACGTAGGCGGCCAGGCGCTCCTTGTTGGCACGCTTGGAGGCACCAACGGCCTTCAGGAACTCGGTGTCGTCCTTAAACTCCTTGAGTTTCTCCAGCTCAAAGGCGTCCTTCAGCCAGCCATCGCCAATGGCCTCGGTCACGAGCTTGGCGTAGGTGGGGTTGGCCTCGGCAAAGAAGCGACGGTGCGAGATGCCGTTGGTCTTGTTGTTGAACTTTTCGGGCGTCAGGGCATAGAAGTCCTTGAGCACGATGTTCTTGATGATGTCGGAGTGAATCTTGGCCACGCCGTTGACGCTGTGGCTGCAGATCACGGACAGGTTGGCCATGCGAATCTCGCCGTCCCATAGAATGGCGGTCTGGCGCAAACGCTCCTGCCAGCCCTCCTGGGTGGTGTCGAACGACTCGTGCCAACGACGGCTGATCTCATCGATGATCTGATACACGCGGGGGAGGAGCTTGGAGAACGTGCCGATGGGCCACTTCTCCAAGGCCTCGGGCAGGATGGTGTGGTTGGTGTAGCTCACGACCTGCGTCACGATGTTCCAGGCGTCGTCCCACTCGAGCTTCTTCTCGTCGATGAGGATGCGCATGAGCTCGGGGCCGCACATGGCGGGGTGCGTGTCGTTGGTGTGGATGGCCACAAACTGCGGCAGCAGGTCCCAGTTCTCGCCGTGCTCCTTCTCAAAGGTGTCGAGCAGGCTGTAGATGCCGGCCGAGACAAACAGGTACTCCTGCTTCAGGCGCAGCAGACGGCCGTGCTCGCCGGCGTCGTTGGGGTAGAGGATGGCGCTGATGGCCTCGGCCTCGGCGCGCTCGGCGTCGGCCAGGGCATAGTCGCCGCGGTTGAAGGCCTCAAGGTCAAAGTGCTCCTCAACCGGCTCGGCGGCCCAGACGCGCAGCTTGTTGACGGTCTCGCCGGCATAGCCCACAACGGGGATGTCATAGGGAACGGCCAGGATATCCTGCGTGTCCACCGTGCGGTAGAACGTGCGGCCGTTCTCCTCATAGCCCTCAACATGGCCACCAAACTTGATGGTCACGGCCTTGTCCTGACGGCGGACCTCCCAGGGATAGCCGTGGGTGAGCCATTCGTCGGTGGCCTCGACCTGGCTGCCGTTGACGATCTCCTGCTTAAACAGGCCGTAGCGGTAGGGCATGCCGTTGCCGTAGCCGGCAATGCCCTCGGCTGCCATGGAATCCAGGAAGCATGCGGCCAGACGGCCCAGGCCACCGTTGCCCAGCGCCGGATCGGGCTCCTGGTTCTCGATGACGGACAGGTCGAAGCCCATGTCGTCGAGCGCCTCGGCGACCATGTCGCGCACGCCAAAGTTGAGCAGGTAGTTGTCAAGCAGGCGGCCGATCAAAAACTCGATCGAGAAGTAGTACACGCGCTTCTTGCCCTCGGCGGTGACGCGGGCGTCGCTCTTGGTGGCAACGGTGCGTGCCTTCTCGGCCACGAGCTTGGCCAGGGCGTTAAAGCGGTCCAGATCGCTGGCAGCCTCGACGCTCTTGCCGCTGATGCTCATGACGGCATCGCGATAGAGCTCGGTAAACTCCTGCTTGTTGTCGAAGATCTTATTCATACGTTCCTTTCCCCCGGGGATGTTTCTCCCGGAACGGTTATGACTTGTATCCTACGCCCCCGCGGGGCGGGTAATTACAGCTGTAACGCTTTTGTTACGCATCCTTGGCAGATGGCTTAACAGCAGCTGCCTTGGCCTTGGGAGCAGCCTTTTTAGTGGCTGCCTTTTTGGCCGTGCTGGACTTGGCCGAAGCCTTGGCAGCAGACTTGGCAGCCTTCGTCTTAGCCGGAGCCTTCTTAGCAGCCGCGGTCTTGGGCTTTACCGAGGACGTCCGCTTGCGCGTCGCCTTCTTGGGCTCTTTAACCACGGGCGGCTTATAGCTGCTGGGACCGCGGCGCTTAAGCACCACGCCTGCCAGGCCGGGCACCTTAATTTCGATGGAGTCCATCTGCCCGTTCCAGGGATAGGGCTCGCTCGAGCAGGTGTAGGGCTCCTCGCCGGCGTAGCCGCTGCCGCCAAACTCGGGACGGTCAGAATCGAAGATGACCTCCCAGTCGCCCTCGCGCGGCACGCCCACGCGGAAGCTCTCGTAGCTCGCCGGGTCAAAGTTGATCAGGATCACCAGGTCGTCGTCGACGTCCTCGCCCTGGCGCACAAAGCTCACGATGGACTGCTTCGAGTTGTCCGCATCGATCCAGGTAAAGCCGTCGTCGGTGTATCCGCGCTCATACAGGGCGGGCTCGGCGGTGTACAGGTGGTTGAGCGCCTTGATAAACGCCTGATGATGACGGTGGGTCTCGTACTCCTCGGTCAGGAACCACTGAATGGACTCGTAGTAGCGCCACTCGATAAACTGACCGATCTCGTTGCCCATAAAGTTGAGCTTGGCACCGGGGTGCGTCATCTGGTAGAAGGCCAGCGTGCGCAGGCCGGCAAACTGGCGCCACCAGTCACCCGGCATGCGGCCGATGAGCGAGCACTTGCCGTGCACGACTTCGTCGTGGCTCAGCGGGCAGATGAAGTTCTCGGTAAAGGCGTACATGATGGAGAACGTGAGCAGGCCGTGGTTGCCGGGGCGCCACGGAAAATCAGTCTGCATGTAGTGCAGGGTGTCGTTCATCCAGCCCATGTCCCACTTGTAGTGGAAGCCCAGACCGCCGTCCTGCGGCGGATAGGTCACGAGCGGCCACGCGGTGGATTCCTCGGCCATCATCATCACGTCGGGGTAGTGTGCCTCCACGGCGCAGTTGACCTGACGGATAAATGCGCTGGCGTCCAGGTCCTCCTCGGTACCGTACTTGTTGAACTTCTTTTGGCCGGGATCGTCAATGCCAAAGTTGAGGTAGAGCATGCTGGACACGCCGTCCATGCGAATGCCGTCCACGTGGAAGTTCTCGAGCCAGTACAGCACGTTAGAGACCAGGAAGGAGCGGACCTCGCCGCGGGCGAAGTCAAACTTGTGCGTGCCCCAGTTGGGGTGAATCTCGTGCTCAAACAGCATGTGGCCGTTAAAGGTGGCAAGGCCGTGGGAGTCGGCGCAAAAACCGCCGGGCACCCAGTCCATGATCACGCCAATGCCCGCCTCGTGGCAAGCGTCGATAAAGTGCATAAGCTGCTGCGGGTTGCCGTAGCGCGACGTGGCGGCATAGTAGCCGGTCGTCTGGTAGCCCCAGGAGCCATCGAAAGGATGCTCCATAAGCGGCATGACCTCGATATGCGTGTAGCCCATGTCGCGGACGTAGTCCACGAGCTCAACCGACAGGTCGTCGTAGGTGTAAAACTCACCGCGCTGCGCGGGGAAGGGGTCCATGGGGCCGGGGTAGTTGCCGTACTCGTCCGGCTCGCCCTGCGGCGCGTCGCCGTGGCGCTTCCACGAGCCAATATGCACCTCGTAGATGTTAAGGGGCTGCGACATGTGGTTATGGCTGGCGCGGCGCTTGAGCCATGCGGCGTCGTTCCACTGGTAGCCATCGAGGGTCCACAGCACGCTCGCGGTACCCGGAGGGCACTCGGCCTTAAAGGCGTACGGATCGGCCTTGTAGAGCTTTTCGCCCTCGTTGGTCTCGATGAGATACTTATAGAGCTGACCCTGCTCGGCGCCAGGAATAAAGCCTTCCCAAATAGCGCTCGTATGCACGGGCACCAGCGGGTTGGCTTGCTCATCCCAGTCGTTAAATTCGCCAATGACATGGACGCTTTTTACGTCGGGCGCCCAAACGCAAAAACGCCAGCCGCGCGTACGGTTCTGCGTGTCGGGGTGCGCGCCCATCTTTTCCCAACTGCGCTCCCACGTACCGATGCCAAACAGATAGACATCGTCTTTGGTGAGCTCCGGCGCGTGCGGGGCGGCTTTACGGGTAGCAGGCTTTTTAGTTGCTGGCTTTAGCTTTGTATCGCTCACGTTTGATCCCATCATGACGCGGCAGCGTGTTGCCTTGGTGACTAGATGCGAAAGGTCCAAGGCTGCACGAATCGAAGGGACGGCGAAGTTTCAGTGATTCGTTCCACCTCGCGTGCTCGGTGGAACTTTCGGCAAAAACTACGATAACACCTGTACGTTACTTATATGAACGAAAGTGGATTTGCGGTGGCGTTTAATCGGTAAGCGCCATGTTTATACCACTGGCAGAATTGCGATGGTAAAACTCTTGACAGCTTTATCAATTAGGGTTTCTAGATTGTTAGGTTTACGTTTGGTAAAACGTTTTTAGCAGGTTGTTTACCATTTGACATTGAAAGGCTCGTTTATGGACCGCATCGCTGCCCCAAGTGTTGCTTTTATTTTCGATTGCGACGGCACGCTGGTTAATAGCACCCCCGTTTGGGCCTATGCCCAGCCCGAGTTATTGCACCGCCACGGGGTTGACGTGACGGTCGACGATTTTGCCCAGTTTGAGCATTTGTCGCTCGAAGACGAGTGCCAGGCCTACCACGACACCTGGGGCATTGGCACAAATGGCGAGGAACTGTATCGCGAGCTGAGCGACATCCTGATCGTTGGCTACTCCAAGGTGCCGCCGCGCGAGGGCCTGCTTGCATTTTTGAAGCAGGCGAAGGCCGCCGGTGTTGCCATGTGCGTGGCCACGTCCACGCCGACCGAGTTGGTGCAGTCCGCCCTTGCTGGCGCCGGGCTCGATGCCTACATGGAGTTTGTGACCACCACGGGCGAGGCCGGGCGTTCCAAGCAGTTCCCCGATGTGTACGAGTTGGCGCTGCGTCGCCTGGAGGAGCGACACGGGCACAAGTTTGAGCGCGCGTGGGTGTTTGAGGACGCCGTCTTTGGCCTTAAGAGCTCTGGCGCCGCAGGCTTTAAGCGCGTGGGCATCTACGACCCGCACGGCCGTATGGAGCGCGACGAGGTTCGTGCCAACTGCGACATCTTTATCGATAGCTATGAGGACCTGGATCTGGCCCGCGTGCTTTCGTTTGAGGGATAGGCGAGAACTGTGGCTTGTAAGATATTAGTGGTCTGTGGCTCGCCCGTGGTAGCGAGCGCTAATCTGCTGCGCCAACTGGCGGGGGAGTGCGATCACGTTGTCGCCGTGGACCGCGGGCTCGACGCGCTGCTGGGCGCGGGACTGGGCTGCGACGTATATGTAGGGGATGCCGACACGGTGAGCGATGAGGGTGGCGCGCTGGTCGATGCCGCTACCGACTTTGAAGTTGAACGCCACGACCCATACAAGGACTATACCGATCTGGCGTTGGCGCTCGATTCGGTCCGCCGTCGCTGGCCGGGTGCCGAAGTGGTTGCGACCTGCGCCACCGGCGGCCGCCCCGACATGGCCCTGTCCGTGCTGGGGCTGCTCGCAGGCTACGAGGATGCCCCCATCTGGATCGCCGAGGACAAGGTGGTCGCCCGCATCCTTCATGCAGGCGAATCGTGGATCATCGAAGGCGCCGAAGGTAAGACGTTCTCCATCATTGCCATAGCATCTGGGACGGTAGTAAGCGAACACGGCCTAGAGTGGGAGCTAAACCACAGCTCCCTGGGCCTGTTGGCCGACACGGGCATCTCTAATGTCGTCCGGAAAACGGCCGAGATTCAAGTCCACACCGGCACCGCCATCGCTTACCTATATCAATAGGCATTTAGAATCCGACCCAAAAAAATTCTTGCACGCCGCGCCAACTTCCCCTATAGTATCTCCTCGTCACGGGGGCGTAGCTCAGCTGGGAGAGCGCTTGACTGGCAGTCAAGAGGTCAGGGGTTCGATCCCCCTCGTCTCCACCATCGTGAATGCAAAGGCCTTCGGAATCCCGAAGGCCTTTTTCATGTCAAAACGCCTCGCGTCACAAATCCTTCCTTACACCAACAAAAAGTTGCACAATTTATTCCCCATGTCTGCACATAGTTTGTTAGACAAGCGCAATTACCAGTGCAGCTCGCTGCTCCATTTAGGCTTCAGAAACGCTCCTAATCACCGTTAGCACCCCAATAACCTGCATCAACGTGAACAACATCCTAAAACAACCCTCTTAAGCACGCTTAATGAACGATATGTTGTCCGCCACAAGTTAAATCAGTTTCACTAACTGCTTGTGCTATGATACCTAACGTTACATGAGTTCAACTGTGCTCACGGCTCCTGTAAGTCACAAAGCACAGGGTCGATCAGCATCCGGCCGTAACGGCGGTGTTAGAAAAACCACGAGCTCCAATATTGATTGCCATGCGCGATTTTGTTCTTTTTACGGCTAATTACATCTTCGCTTTAGCCAGTGCAATAAGTTGCTACGGCAAATCACAGCAGTCCTTCAGCTGTTTGCATGCGGTCCAGTTTTGAAATCACTCGACCGGCTCGCATGCAGCCAGCTGAGGTTATAGGCATTTTTGCGATACGTGCCTGTGACTTCAGTGCTGCTTTTATACATACCGTTCACGGTGAGGCAGAGCCACGTGCTTGACTAACTGGGCTCAGGGTTTGAATATGGAGCGCCTTCGCGCACAAGCGCCCTGGCGAAGCCATACCCAAACCCCGTGAGCCACACGTAAGACAGCAAGGGGGTGGTGCTCGTGTGGTATGTGATCCAGGTCATTAACGGTCGCGAAGACGTAATGCGCGAGCGCATCGAGCGCATGCTGCCGGCTAGCGCCATGCAGGAGCTCTTTTATCCCCAATTTCAGACCGAGATCAAGGTACACGGCGAATGGGTCAATACGACCAAGCCGCTCTTTCCCGGTTATCTTATCTGCGATACGGCAGATCCCCGTACCGTGCAACAGTATCTGCTGCGCATGGATGACTTTGCCAGGGTGTTATCCCAGGACGGTCAGTTTGTGCCGCTGGCAAAAGAAGAGGTCCAGCTTATTGGTGGCTTTACGCATAGGGGAGACCGCGTTGTGCCCATGAGCGAGGCCCTAAAAGACGGTGACAAGGTCGTAGTGACGGCAGGTCCGCTGCTGGGCCACGAAGGCCTTATCAAAACCATTAACAGACGCAAGAGCACTGCCCTTTTGGAGCTCAACCTGTGCGGCCGACGCATAACTACCCGCGTTGGCCTTGCGGTGCTTTCAAACGAACAGCGCGTCATGCGCAATCACAGAAAAGCGATCGCCTAGCTGCAAGCTCGCAAGCGGACGACCGAAAGCAAAAAAGTATCGGGGGAGGGGCTCTTGGAGCCTACGATAATGACCATGGAGCAGGGTGCACGGGAGACGTGCGCCGCTGCCATGGCGAATTCCGTTCCTGCCGCAGCGGGTGCTGCGGGGGATTACCTTACAAACGAAGTGGCCACCGAGATGCTGCGCGGTGCGAACTCCGGCGTGAAGCCCGAGCTTGGGCGCAGACTCTACCGCGTTGTTAAGCGTACGGTGGACATTGTCGCCGCCGGCGGAGCCTTGGTATTGCTCTTTATACCCGGGGTAATTCTGAGCATGGTCATTTGCATTAAGAGCCCGGGCGCCAGCCCCCTTTATTCGCAGTGGCGCGTGGGCCGCGTGCGCAAAGACGGCACATTCTACCTGTTTAAGATCTATAAGTTCCGCAGCATGGTGCCCAACGCAGACCAAATGCTCAAGGACTTGCAGGCCCAAAACGAGGCCACTGGCCCCATGTTTAAAATGAAGCACGACCCGCGCATTATTCCCGGTGTGGGTAACTTCATTCGCAAGCACAGCATCGACGAGCTGCCCCAGCTCATCAACGTGTTCTTGGGCCAAATGAACCTCATTGGCCCGCGCCCCGGCCTGCCGCGCGAGGTTGCCCTGTACAGCGAGCACGACATGAAGCGCCTGGCGGTAAAACCCGGCTGCAGCGGTCCTTGGCAGGTAATGGGCCGCAGCCACCTGGGCTTCAACGAAATGGTTGAGCTGGATCTTCACTATATAGAGAATCGCAGCCTGCGCCAGGACCTGCGGTTGATATTCGGCACGCTGAAGACGATGTTCTCTGGGGAAGGTGCCGTGTAGCATGCGCATCGCCATGATAGGCCAAAAGAGAACGGGTTCGCGCGAGGGCGGCGTAGAAGTGGTGGTAGGCGAGCTTGCTCGCCGTATGGCAGACCTTGGTCACCAAGTAACCTGCTACGACCGTATGGGCGAAGGAGCTCCTTCCGAGCCCTACGAGAAGGATGGCTACCGCATCGTTCCCGTAAAGGCTCTGGACATCAAGGGGCTCTCTGCGCTCACGAGCAGCTTTGCCGCAACAAGGGCCGCCATCAAAGACGGGGCAGACGTAATTCACTATCACGCAGAGGGGCCGTGCGTCCCCCTTCGTTTTGCGCGTTCCGCGGACATCAGGACCGTGGCAACGATCCACGGCCTGGACTGGCAGCGTGCAAAATGGGGCGGCTTGGCTTCCAAGTACATCAAGTTCGGCGAGGCGACGGCGGCCAAGTACGCGGATGCGCTCATCGTGCTTTCCCGGGGCAATCAGGAGTACTTCAAGGAGGCTTACGGCCGCGAGGCTACGCTCATTCCCAACGGCATCACTCCCGAGGCGGATCTTCCCGCGAAGGAGATCTCCGAGCGCTTGGGGCTCACCCAGGGCTCCTATGTCCTCTACCTCGGTCGCATTGTGCCCGAGAAGCGACCGGAACTGTTGGTGGAGGCGTACAAGCAGGTAAAGACGGATAAGCGCCTGGTTATCGCGGGCGACTCCTCCGATACGGACGACTACGCCGTGGCGCTCAAAGAGGCTGCCGCGTCCGACCCCCGCGCGCTCTTTACCGGCCACGTTGAGGGCAACCTGCTCTCCGAGCTGTACTCCAACGCGTATTGCTACGCGCTCCCCTCCGACGTTGAGGGCCTGCCCATGAGCTTGCTGGAGGCCATGTCTCACGGTGCGGCATGCGTTACCTCGGATATTCCCGAGTGCGCGGATGTTCTGCAGGGTTGCGGGCTCACGTTCCCACACGGAGACGCGGGGGCGCTGCGCGACGTGCTTGAAGGCCTGATAGCGGATTCTGCCCAAGCGGAGAGGCTGGGCGCCATGGCACGTGACCGCGCGATTAATGGCTATGACTGGAACAGCGTCGTCCAAAGGACGCTTGCTTTGTATGAGGGTGTTGCGTAATGAAGATCCTTCTTGTAAATAAGTTTCATTGGCGCAAGGGTGGAAGCGAGACGTACTACTTTGCTCTTGCCGATGGTCTTCGCGCTCTTGGGCATGAAGTTGCCTTCTTCAGCATGGAGGATGAGCGTAATGAGCCGACTGAGTGGTCGCGTTACTTTGTAACGAATCGCGACTATAACGGACCGAGCTCTATTGTCGATAAGGCGAAGGCCGCGCAGGCACTTGTGTATTCCAAAGAGGCGCGCGAGAAGTTCGATGCGCTGTGCCGTGAATTCCAGCCCGATGTAATCCATCTCAATCTCACTCATAGGCAGATTACGTTTTCCATCTTGGACGCTCCTTGGCTAAAGCAGCATCCAACGCCGGTTGTGTATACCTCGCACGACTTGATTCTTGCTTGCCCGAGCTATCTTATGCTTGATTCCGAGGGCAACGTTTGCGATTCGTGTCTCGGGGGTCATTTTGGCAATTGCCTTAAGAAGAAGTGCGTAAAGGGTTCGATCGCAAAAAGCGCGTTAGCGGTGGCTGAGGCGGAGTGGCTTAAACGGCACAAAACCTATTCACGTCTCGATCGCATCATCTGCCCGAGTGAGTTCATGCGGAACAAGTTTATTGAAGCGGGGCTTCCCGAGCGTCAGCTTGTCCTCATGCGGAATTTCCTGAATCCCGATTCGATGTCACGGGAAGTTGCCAACCAAAATAATGAAGATCCCTACATGCTGTATCTGGGACGCCTTTCTCGCGAGAAAGGCGTGTTAACGCTCGTGCATGCTTTTGAGAAGGCGGCACCGGTGATCCCTGATTGGCGTCTTGTTATTGCAGGCGATGGCCCTGAATGTGATGCTGTGAAGGTCAAAGTTTCCGCAATGCCAAACGAAATAAGCTCGAGGATTGAGCTGGTTGGATATAAAACCGGTGACGCCCTGCGCGGACTTGTGAATCGTCATTAGGGCCCCCCGGGGGGGGTTTTGGGAGGGGAGCCACTCTGGCGGCTGCGCCGTCAGAGTGGCTCGAGAACGCGCCATATGCGGTTCTCGAGGCACTCGCCGCGGGCAAGCCCGTTATCGGTACGAACATGGGCGGAATACCCGAGCTGGTACGTGAGGGTGAAACGGGCTTCCTGGCTGAAGCCCACGATGAGGCAGGACTCGCAGATGCAATCCGTAGGGGTGCGGCGGTGGCCGCCGATCCTGCGGCTTACGCCGCGATGAGCGCGCATTGCCGTTCATTCGTGGCAGAGAACTGTAATCAAGAGGAATACATCCGGAATCTCGTCTCCCTGTATCAAGAACTAATTGACCGGAAGGTGGTGGCCTAATCCATGGCCGAGAAGAAACTCAACGGAACCGTAATCGTAACGTACCGCTGCAACGCGCGCTGCACCATGTGCAACCGCTACAAGGCTCCCAGCCGTCCGGAGGAGGAGCTCTCCCTCGACGTGATCAAGAAGCTCCCGCGCATGTACTTCACCAACATCACCGGTGGCGAGCCCTTCATCAGGACCGACCTTGCGGATATCGTGCGCGAGCTGTACAAGAAGTCCGACCGCATCGTCATCTCCACCAACGGCTTCTTCACCGACCGCATCATCGCCCTTGCCGAGGAATTCCCCCAGGTGGGAATCCGCATCTCCATCGAGGGTCTGCAGCAGACCAACGATGAGATCCGCGGTCTCCAGAACGGCTTCAACCGCGGCTACGAGACGCTCAAGAAGCTCGTGGAAATGAAGCACCCGGACGTGGGCTTTGGCATGACGGTGCAGGATCGCAACGCTGCGGACTTGGTGCCGCTGTACAAGCTTTCCGACGAGCTCGGCATGGAGTTCGCCACCGCCAGTCTGCACAACAGCTTCTACTTTGTCGAGGCGAAGAACATCATCAAGGACCGTCCCATGGTGGCCCAGAACTTCGAGGACCTGGTAAACGAGCTCCTCAAGTCCAACGAGCCCAAGAAGTGGTTCCGCGCGTACTTCAACATGGGCCTCATCAACTACATCTATGGGCAGAAGCGCCTGCTCCCGTGCGATATGGCGTTCGACACGTTCTTCATCGACCCCTACGGCGACGTCATGCCCTGCAACGGCACCAAGGAGAAGCTCGTTATGGGCAACCTTAACGACGAGTCTTGGGATGAGCTGTGGGAGAGCGCCCAGGCCGAGAAAGTGCGCGGCTGCGTGCGCCACTGCGACCGCAACTGCTGGATGATCGGCTCCGTGTCTCCTGCCATGCACAAGTACATCTGGAAACCCGCGTCGTGGGTGCTGGCGCACAAGCTCAAGCCCGGCAAGAAGTTCGACATGCACGAGCTCCCCATCGTGCGCGACTACGAGTCGGGCAAGGTGACGAAGGAGGAGCTGGACGCTCTTTCCACCTGCGACATGCACGCCGCGATCAACGACGGCCTTTCCGACGCAAGCCGAGCCGACGCGCACGTGTACGAGACTGAGGAGGCGCTGTAGTGCAGCCGGGTGGAAAAATCGAATGCAAAAATTCAGAAATAGCGGTTGCTCGATATCAATCGGAGGAAACACGTGAAAGTATCCTGCATAACCAGGCACGCAATCTCTAATTATGGCTCCCTGCTCCAGGCATATGCGACACAACGAGCGGTAGAGAGCTTGGGGCATGAGTTCGAGATTATGGACTATGTACCTGCTTGTGAGGACGTATCCCAGCAGGTGAGGACGCTTCTTTCGACAAAGCCGTCCTGGAACGGGAACCCGTTGAAGAAGTCTGTCTACAGACTTCTGATGGAGCCTGAGACAAGGGTGGCGGGCAAGCGGTTTGCGCGTGAGCGTTCCCAGCTGCTTAAGATGAGCCCTCACTATGCATCCCTGGAGGAGCTGAAGGCTAATCCGCCCAAGGCCGATGTCTATATGACTGGAAGCGATCAGGTGTGGGGTCCCATCAGCTCGGGCGCATACGACCTGTCATACGCGCTTGAGTTTGCTCCCGAGGGCGCAAGGCGCATCTCATATGCGGCAAGCTTTGGTAAGAAGAATATCCCGGATAGCGTGCGCCCCAGGTTTCTCGAGGACCTTCGAGCATATGAGGCCGTGTTCGTACGCGAGGATGCCGCGCGCGAGCAGCTTGCCTCGTGGGGCATAGAGGCCGGACAGGTTGTCGATCCCACGCTGCTGCTTGATGGCGAGGCGTGGAGAAGGATGGCGGCACCTGCCCCGAAGGGCGAATACATCCTCGTCTACCAGATTCACAGCGACCCGACGGTGGGGCAGTACGCCGTGAAGGTTGCCAAAAAGCTTGGCTTGCCCCTGATACGGATCTCCGCAAGCCTGCACCAGGCCTCACGCGAGGGCAAGTTCAAGTGGCTGCCGACGCTTGCTGAGTTTCTCTCGTATGTCGACAACGCAGCATGCCTAGTCACGGACTCGTTCCACGGTACGGCTTTTGCCATAAATCTCAATACGCCGCTGGTAGAAGTGCTGCCCAAGAACGGAACCTCGAGCAGGAACGTGAGTATTCTGCGACTCACGGACCTCACGGACAGAGTGCTTCAGAATCTAGATGATGTCGAGTTAGCATCCAAGCAGATTGACTTTGGTCGGGTCAACGACGTGATGGGTGCGGAGAGGGAGAAGTCCCTAGCGCAGCTCAAGAGCATGATTGAGGAGTAGGGCATTGTCAAACGTTGGCACTAGGACGGTATGCAAGAAGGATATGTGCGCTGGCTGTATGGCCTGCGTCGATTCATGCCGACATGGAGCGATTGCCATTGAGGATACGATTGAGGCGTATAACGCCCGTATTGATCCTACAAGGTGCGTGGGATGTGGACTGTGCGAGAAAACGTGTCCCCAGATGGTATCCCCATCTTCGTTGCGTCCTCTCGAGTGGCTACAGGGGTGGGCGAAAGATACATCGCTCAGAATGTCATCTTCGTCCGGGGGTCTGGCTACGGCCATCTCGGAGGCGTTTGTGGCGTCAAATGGATTAGTGTGTTCATGTGCACAGGAGGGCGGTGAGTTCCGGTTCCACCTCACTTCTGATGCGGATTACTTGAGGAGGGCCCAAGGCTCCAAATACGTCAAAAGCAATCCGCTTGGTGCGTACCGCGAGGTTAGAGAGGCCCTGCAAGGTGGTCAAAGGGTTCTCTTTATCGGTCTTCCTTGTCAGGTTGCTGCGATGCGTAACTTCGTTGGAAGCCGTTTAGCCGATTCCCTTTACACCATCGACCTTATCTGTCATGGTTCACCGTCCCCCAAGGTCCTGAGCCGATTCTTGGAAGAGACAGGTAACAACCTGTCTAATGAGCTGATACTGGACTTTCGAAAGAAAGTCCAGTTTCAGCTCCGCTATCGCGGAGCTGAAACTGTGGGTAGGACGGGTGTCCGCGATCGCTACTCGATTGCTTTCCTCTCGGGTTTACCGTATACGGAAGGCTGCTACTCCTGCCGCTACGCCAAGGGTGATCGTGTCTCCGATATTACGCTTGGCGATTCATGGGGTAGCGAGCTTTCTGATGAGGTCGCGAACGGGATATCCCTCGCACTTGTGCAGACAGACAAGGGTCGAGAACTGTTAGAAATGACGGACCTTGAGCTTTTGCCGGTTGATCCTGGTCTAGCTGTGGCCAACAATGAACAGCTTCAACGTCCTTCGACGAAGCCTATAGAAAGAAATACCTTTATGGACGGCTTTCGTAACGGGGTACGGGTTAACCGACTCGTTCTCAGGGCGAGGCCAAAAGACTGCGCCAAGTACTTGGTCAAGGATATACTGCTTGCACTGGGTTTGCTCAGGGGTTAACACATCGAGAGCGTTTGCTTTAGGCATTAATGATAAGGTAATCCATATGTTGAGTAATTCCAAGGTGCCAAAGTGCGTCGTATTAATGGCGTCATACAACGGCATCCCATTTATTTCAGAACAAATTGACAGCATTCTCTCGCAGGCTGAAGTTGACGTACGTCTTTTTGTCCGTGATGACGGGTCATCTGATGGTACTCGTGATCTTCTGCAGCGCTATGCAGATGAGGGCAGTCTGACTTTGTTAACAGGAGAAAACCTAGGACCTGCTTTAGGGTTTTTGACGTTGTTGCGGAATGCTCCCGAAGCTGATTACTATGCGTTTTCCGACCAAGATGATATTTGGGATAGCGATAAACTGATAACTGCGATTAAACAGCTTAAGAAGCAGGAGAATTTGGCTCTTTATCATTGCAATTCAAGACTTGTAGATTCAGCTGGTAATGAGATGGGCCGGTTAACCTATGGGCAACAAAGGTGCATATCTTATCGAGATAACGACCCTCTCAACCAGCTTTGCATTGGGTCACCTATGGGATGTACGCAAGTATTTGATAGGCGTATTTGGGAAGTTGTTTGCTTGCATGAGCTGCCCCATCCCGTCATCATGCATGATAAGCTGATAGCTAATCTATGCGTGCTGCTGGGTTATCAGATTGTTTTCGATGCTTCTCCTCATATGGGATATCGCCAGCATGGTCGTAATGTGGTCGGTGTGAGTACTGATTTACCATCTAAAGTGATTGAGAAAATCAATAGTTTTTGTCATCCGCGAGAGATTACTCTTGCAAAGCAAGTTACTGGACTTCTTTCAACTTATTCCGACTGCATTCTTCCTCCAGAGCGTGCTCTTGGAGAGTTGGTATCGAAAATGGACGCTTCTTTCATGGCTAGGTGCAGGGTTTCTTTCTCTTCGAGGCTGAATTTCGGCAGTCTACAAGAGGGCCTTTTCAATAGATCTCTCCTCTTGTTTGGGAAGCGATGATATGAGTAAAAGCATCCCCAAACCGCACAATAGTGGGTACGTCCTAGCGCTTGCCTTTTGCGACTATCTCAAGGACAAGACCGGCACCCCAAAGGCTATTATGGCGAGTCAGCAGGCCATGGCGTCGCACGGCATAAGTTACGTCTATCTCCACTCGGTTAAGAAGACCCTGTTCAGGGACGACCAGATGCTATTTTGCGAATTCGGGGTTACGGTCGACGGGGTGGAGGCTGGTGTTTTCAGTATTGCCCAGGTGTGCGAGGCCCTTTGCAGCTGGCAAAAAAGCGGCTTCAGCCTTCTTGAGCTTCATATCCACCACCTTCTGTACGTGAGCCTTGAGAAAGTCTCCGAACTGCTAAAAGTTACAGGCAAAACACCGGTCAGGGCCTTTCTCCACGACTATTACCTGTGTTGTACAAGCTATAACCTCCAAAATAGGAGCGGCTTTTGTGACAGCTCAAGGCTCGGCGACGCTCCCTGCGAGAAATGCCCCCACTTCAGTAACAGCCTTCGTGTGGAGTCGAAGATCCAAGGGCTGTTTGACTCCATCAAAAATCTCCGTTTTGTTGCACCTTCGACCTATACGAAGAATCGGTTTCTCTCATTCAGGCCCCAATACGAGGGCCTTGTTGATGTAATACCGCACCAAAAGCTGCTTGGAGAGTATCTGGGCAACAGACGTCCTCTGAACGCAGGGGAGCGCATCAGGGTTGCCTTTCTGGGGATGCCGAGGAAGACAAAGGGCTGGGAGACCTGGCTTCGCCTCGTATCTGCGGTCGATGAACAAGAGTACGAGTTCTTCGTCTTCAACAGCTCGAACGATATGTATCCAGGGATGAACAAGCGGTTTGTCGAATTTGATGAGAAGCACCCAAATGCCATGACCGACTCTCTCAGGGAGTGCGAGATTGCCATCGTTGTCATGTGGCCATCTTGTCCAGAGACCTATAGCTACACCTGTATGGAATCTTACTCCGCAAACGCTTATACGATTTCGAGTGCATGTGCAGGCAATGTCGCCGACTTTGTCGTTGAGCATGGGTCCGGTTTGGTGCTGAATAACGAGGAGGAGCTAATCGGGCTGTTTAGGGATAAGAGCCGGCTTATCAGGGAGGTCAATCGTTTCAGGAGCGGAAAGCCTGGTCCGCTCGATCTTGTCGATTCAGATGAGATCGTAGACCTGCTTCCATGCTCCTCGGTAGGTCTCAACACGGGAGTTCACATGCACACGAGGCTGATTGAACGTGTGCTGCTGGAGGTACTCAATGCAAGATCATAGGCATGCGAGGCTCGTTATAAATAAAGCGGAGGAGCGGGCTGGTCGAAGAGGTCGTTGGTATCTCCCTAATAAGCAAGGCGTTCTAACCGTTTGCATGGGTGACCTGGCGGATGCGACGATCGTTATAGGTATCTTGGCGCAGGTTTTCTTCCTTGAGTACTATGGTCTGGGGCGATACCTCAACTGGGTAATTACCGGCATGATTTGCGTGAGGGCGCTCTTCTCCGGATGGAAATATAGCGGTAGAGCGCTACTACTTGGGCTGATTACCGTTGCAGGGTGGCTGTCTGGTGCCCTCTTGGGTGGCAATATGGAAACGTTTAGGGCGAATATTTTGCTGCTCCTCTACCCGTTTGTCTATACGCTTTACTTCTTTCTTTTGATCACTAACAAGAGGGATTTTCTTCTTGGACTCTTTGATGCAGGTTTTCCGGTCTTCAACGCCATATTGCTTCTCAATATGGCGATCATGTTTATCCAGTACTCTACCCATGGGATGATCGCTGCGACAACGAACGACATCAGTTACTTCGAGGACAATATCTCCGGCCTGTTCTCTTATGCGTCCGTCCATGCGGTGGCCCTTTACACTTCATTCGTCGTGCTCTACAACTTCGTCTGGATTAGGAGGCTTCGGGGTCCTCTCTGGCCATCCCTTGCCATCGCTTACAACGTCTGCCTTATCGTCCTGTCCTTCTATCTTGCGACACTCAACGATAATAAGGCGCTCTTCATAATCCTTCCTCTCGTTTTAGTGATGTTCTGGCTTATTTCAGTCATGAGAGGAGAAGCGGATGTTTCGGGTCCCTTCTTTTGGCTTGTCGCCTTGTATTTTATCCTGACAATTGCATACGCCTTGGTGCCTGCGTTCCAGATCCTCGTGGATACGCAAGTGTTTGGTCTGTTCGATATGGTTGGCAGTTCAGCTTCCGTCGGTACTGCTGCCGACGGCAGTAACGAGAGGATTGCTATCATCGGCTTCGCTCTCTTGAGACCGGCTACATGGAGTCTCGGAGAGGGTCTTGGAGCCTCAAGCTTCTACGCGTCCGGGTTCATGTCGTTTAACCACTTTGGTCAAGCGGATATGGGGTCTTTCTTGATTCTCATGGGGGTTTGGGAGACGGCAGCGTATGTAGCGTTTTTCCACTCCGTGGTTAGTGAGTTTATGGAGCAGGAAAAAGGATCTAATGGCCGGATTGTTCGTTTGCTCCTTTTGCTAACAATTCTTATTACCTTTCTGTATACGCAGTGCTTTACAAGGGTGAACTGCTGCTTGTGCCTACTGCTGCTCTGTGGAGCGCTGGCTTGGTCGTGGAATTCCTCGGCTGCAGACTATTTGATTATTGATAGAGACGAAGAACAGGTTTGAACATGAAAATAGGCATTTCCACATTTACGCATGGGGACAACTATGGGCAGAGGCTCCAGAACCTTGCTGTCCAAGAAACTCTCAAACTCTCGGGTGCAGATGTCCTTACGTTCAGACAGAAGGACTCGAGATCTGCCAAATACAAGCTCAAGTCTTTGGCTTCGCTCATTCCAAAGGGGCTTGCCGTTGCCCACATCCAGAGGCATCGTTCGTTTGAGGATTTCAATTCCCGTAACATTTCCTTTAGCCGGGAGGTTATATCTGATTCCAACCCTCCACGTGACATTAAATCCTATGACTTTTTCGTTGCTGGGAGCGACCAAGTTTGGTCTCCGTATTCCCCTGACGCTAACTCCACTATGTTTCTCACGTTTTCGCCAAGAGAAAAGCGCATTGCTTTTTCGCCAAGCTTGGCAGCTCCGACGATTCCCGAGGAGAAGCGTGAGCTGTTCCACGGCTATTTCGACGGGTTTGATAGGCTGTCCGTTCGTGAGCAGAAGAGCGCCGAGCTTATAAACAGTCTGTACGGCTTAAAGGCCGAGGTGTTGATTGACCCAACACTGATGTTTGACGGCTCCTGGTGGGAAAGGTATGAAAAAGAGCCGCACTGCGGGCTTCCAAATGATTATGTATTGACGTACTTCCTCGGGAGTGCAGCTTACGAAGAGAGGGTTGCCGAAATCTGTGATTCACTTAGCTGCAAGAGGGTCGATTTACTAGGGGATGCGCGCTACTACGCCCTCGGGCCTTCAGAGTTCCTCTATGCCGTCCGTCACGCAAAGCTTGTAGCGACAGATTCATATCACGGATCAATTTTCTCGATCTTGTTCGGGAAGCCGCTGATTTATTGCCCTCGTGAGTCCACTGGTCCAGACATGAGCAGCCGATTCGACACGCTAGCCAGCGAGCTGGGTGTTTCTTTCGTTGAGCGGTCAATTCTTTCCGTATGTAATTCGGAACTGCTCGAGAGTGACTATTCAAAGGCGTATGACAGGTTGGCAGCTCAGAGGAAGATCGTTGTTGAATTCCTCGATAGATGTGGATTGAGCATTCCCTCGGAGGCCGCCCGTGGCTAGCCAGCGTAAGGCGGGCGCCCTCCTCGGCTACGCCAACATCCTCGCAAAGAACCTCGTCAACCTCGTCTACACGCCGATGCTACTGTCCTACGTGGGGCAGGCGGACTACGGCGTCTTCCAGAGCTCGAACTCCTTTGTCTTCTCGCTGACGCTCCTGTCCTTCGGCTTCTCCGAGGCCTACGTGCGCTTCTACACGCAGACGGTGGCGCACGGCGGCGAGCGCGACATCCGGCACCTGAACGGCATGTACCTCACGCTTTACGTCGCCGTCACAGCCGCGGCGGTCGCCCTCGGCATGGGCTTCTCCGCAAACGCCGGCGCGGTGTTCTCGGCCGGGTTCACCGAGGCGCAGGTCTCGCTCGCCCGGGAGCTGCTCGCCATCATGACGCTCAACGTCGCCTCGACGTTGTTCACCGTCGTGTTCAATTCCTACATCACGGCGCACGAGCGCTTCGTCTACCAGCAGACCAGGCAGCTCGTCACCACGCTTGCGACGCCGCTGTGCGCCTGGGCCCTGCTGGCCGCCGGTATGGGGCCCGTGGGCGTTGCCCTAGCACAGCTCGCGGTGAACCTCGTCCTGCTCGCCCTCAACGCGCGCTACGCCATCGTCGTGCTGGGCATGCGCTTCGAGCTCAGGGGTGCCGACTGGGGCGTCATGCGCGGCATCGCCGCCTTCAGTGCCTGGATCTTCGGTAACCAGGTCTGCGAGATGGTCAATCAGAGCGTGCCCAACATCATGCTGGGGGCCATCTCGGGCGCGACTGCGGTATCTCTGTTCGCGGTGGCCGTGAACATCCGCCAGGTCTTCTACTCGCTCTCCACCACGATGTCGAACGTCTTCATTCCGAAGGTCAACCGCATCGTCGCCACCTCGGACGACAACGCCGAGCTCACTCGCCTTATGACGCGCGTGGGCCGCTACCAGATGGTACTGTTTTGCTGGGTGTACGGAGGTTTCGCTATTCTCGGGAAGTTTTTCGTGACGAGGTGGGCGGGCCCGGGCTTCGCCGAGGCCTACTGGCTCGTGCTCGCCATGACGCTACCCGTCATGGTGCCCCTCTGTCAGAACGTCGGCATCGAGATCCAGAGGGCCAAGAACATGCACCACGCCAGGAGTCTCGTCTACCTTGCGATGGCGGTCGGGAACGTTGCCTTCACCGCCGCGGCCGCCCCGGCGCTGGGGCCGTGGGCCCCCGCGATCGCCTATGTCGTCAGCATCGTGCTCGGCAACGGACTGTGGATGAACTGGTACTACCAGAAGCGGGTCGGTCTCGACATGCTCTTTTTCTGGAAGCGGAACCTGCCGGTG
>CABQWP010000039.1 GCA_902467875.1 uncultured Collinsella sp.
AAAAGGCAAGGCATGACCAGAAGGTCTATGCCTTGCCTTTTTCATGCCAACTTGTTCGCTCTGGACGTCGCTCGCTGTCCGTCCTCTACCTGCGGCGTTGCCTTGCTCCGGATGCGGTAGTCATTGGGGACGTTCTTAAGTGACTAGGGTAGTCATTGGGGACGTTCTTAAATGACTAGTCGAAAGGGACACTCTTGCACCAAATCTGCCGGCCTACACCGGGCTCGTCCTTTGCTTTACCGAGATAAAGTGAACGTGTAGATTCGTAACCCACTCGCAACCGTTCTATGGCACGATATTGAACGAATGTATGCTATGCGCCCAAATCTCTTGGGCAGAGTGGGAGACAGTATGGTCAAGCTGTACGAGGACGGCATCTACCTGCGCGGCGGCAGCGAGGTTGTGCCTGCGGCCGAGGCTGCCGAGCGCGGTATTACGCAGACGCCCGAGGACGCCAAGCGTGGCACCATCGCGTATTCGATCCTTCAGGCACACAACACGTCCGGCGACCCCGAGGCGCTCAAGATTCGTTTCGATGCCATGGCGAGCCACGATATCACCTTCGTCGGCATCATCCAGACGGCGCGCGCCTCGGGCATGGAGCAGTTCCCGCTGCCCTACGTGCTCACCAACTGCCACAACTCGCTGTGCGCCGTGGGCGGCACCATCAACGAGGACGACCATGTCTTTGGCCTTTCCGCGGCCAAGAAGTACGGCGGCATCTTCGTTCCGCCGCACATCGCCGTCATCCACTCCTTTATGCGTGAGAACTTCGCCGGCTGCGGCAAGATGATCCTGGGTTCCGACTCGCACACCCGCTACGGCGCTCTGGGCACCATGGCCGTGGGCGAGGGCGGCGGCGAGCTGGCAAAGCAGCTGCTGCGCGACACCTACGACGTTGCCTATCCCGGCGTCGTTGCCATCTACCTCACGGGCGCCCCGCGTCCCGGCATCGGCCCGCACGACGTGGCGCTCGCCATCATCCGCGCCGTCTTTGCCAAGGGCTACGTCAAGAACAAGGTCATGGAGTTTGTGGGCCCGGGCATTGCGAGCATGACGACCGATTACCGCAACGGCGTCGACGTCATGACCACCGAGACCACCTGTCTGTCGAGCATCTGGGCTACCGACGAGGACACGCACGCGTTTTTGACCATGCACGGCCGCGGGGACGACTACCGCGAGCTCAAGCCCGCCGATGTCGCCTACTACGACGGCTGCGTCGAGGTCGATCTGTCGAGCATCAAGCCCATGATCGCGCTGCCGTTCCATCCTTCCAACGGCTTTGAGATCGACGAGCTCAACGAGAACCTCGAGGACATCCTGCACGAGGTGGAGCTCGAGGCCGCCAAGATCGGCGAGGGCAAGACGCACTTTAGCCTGCTCGACAAGATCGTCGACGGCAAGCTGCACGTGCAGCAGGGCGTTATCGCCGGCTGCTCGGGCGGCAACTACGACTCCGTGGTCCAGGCTGCCCGCGTGCTCAAGGGCGCCAACACCGGCTGCGGCGAGTTCTCGCTGTCGGTCTATCCCACGAGCCAGCCCGTGGCACTCGAGCTTACACGCCGCGGCTATATCTACGACCTCATGGAGGCCGG
The DNA here is from genome assembly GCA_902467875.1 of uncultured Collinsella sp. Classification (GTDB taxonomy): domain Bacteria; phylum Actinomycetota; class Coriobacteriia; order Coriobacteriales; family Coriobacteriaceae; genus Collinsella. The sequence continues at coordinate 1,599 of CABQWP010000039.1, forward strand.
CGCGATTGTGCGCACGGCATTCTGCGGCCCGTGCTTCGGCGCCGGCGATACGCCCGCCAACAACGGCCTTTCGATCCGCCACACTACGCGCAATTTCCCCAACCGCGAGGGTTCCAAGCCGGGCAATGGCCAGCTGAGCGCCGTGGCCCTGATGGACGCTCGCTCCATTGCGGCGACGGCTGCCAACGGCGGCGTCCTGACGCCGGCGACCGATCTGCCCGAGGAGACTTGGGACGAGGCCTGCGAGTACACCTTTGACGACGCGCCGTACAAGAAGCGCGTGTACTGGGGCTTTGGCAAGGCTGAGCCGGCCGACGAGCTGGTCGAGGGCCCCAACATCAAGCCGTGGCCCGCGATGGAGCCTCTCGGCGACGACATCCTGCTCAAGGTGTGCTCCAAGATCATGGACCCGGTCACTACGACCGACGAGCTCATTCCCTCGGGCGAGACGAGCTCCTTCCGCTCCAACCCGCTGGGTCTGGCCGAGTTTACGCTCAGCCGTCGCGACCCTGCCTACGTGGGCCGCTCCAAGGAGGTCGACGCGGTGGAAAAGCGCCGCGTTGCCGGCGAGGCAGCGGGCGACCTGGCGGCACTCGATGCCGAGCTTGCCAGCGTGTTTGAGGCGCTGACCGGCGCGGGTGTCGCGGCCGATGCCAAGGCGACTGAGTACGGCTCCATGCTCTATGCCAAGAAGCCCGGTGACGGTTCTGCCCGCGAGCAGGCCGCGAGCTGCCAGCGCGTAATTGGCGGCCTGGCCAACATCGTCCACGAGTACGCCACCAAGCGCTATCGCTCCAACGTGATGAACTGGGGCATGGTGCCCTTCCAGATGGAGGCCGAGCCCAGCTTTGAGGTGGGCGACTACGTCTTTGTGCCGGGTATCCGCGCCGCGCTCGACGGCGACCTGAAGGACATCGCCGCTTACGTGGTTCGCGCCGATGGTGCGGTCGAGCAGATTGAGCTCTACATTGCCGATATGACGGCAGAGGAGCGTGCCATCGTCAAGGCCGGCTGCCTGATCAACTACAACAAGTTCAAGGCCGCTGCCGAGTAACGCACTTAATTGTCCGCCCGGGGCTTACCCTTTCCCGCCCGCTCACGCGCTTCGCGAGGGTCGCGTTCGGGAAAGGGTAAGCCCCGGGCTACGTTTCTGCGTTCTCGTTGGGTCTTGAGGGACGCTAATAAATAGACTTGCTTGATGCCGCCTCTGTTATCGGGGCGGCTTCTTTTGTCGAAAACCACCATGAAGGGGTAGGCGCCTTTGCGGTGGTTCCGTTTGTCTCGACCTGTAACATCTGGGCCCCTATTTGACGAGCGGCTGTTACAGATTGAGACAAACAATCGCCGCCGATCATTTCATCTCGATCTGTAACATCTAGGATTGAAAAGGGCCGCTAGATGTTACAGATCGAGACAGTGGAACATCGGAACCGAAACCACCACAAAGGTGACTGCCCGGCGGGTCCTTATTTCGATGGGGTCCAGGTTATTTCATCGTCAAATAGCCAAGTGCGTGCCGAGCCGCTGTTGCGCGCTGTCTGCGGATCGGGCTCGCAAGTTTGTTCGTAGGCATCCTCGGTACACCGATCCATAAAATCGACGACTGCCGTCTGGTCGCCTTCCATGACGTAGATCACGTTGCCATCCGAGATATAGACCCCCGGCCCTTCGTTGTCCACGTAGCCGGGGTCGTATGAAACGTTGCACAGTCTGCTTCCGTTTGCCGCATCGAGCTCGAGGGTCGAATAATACCCGCCATTCATTTGGATTTTCTTGGCTCGATATATTACGGCGCCGTACCACCGCTTAAACGTCTTGCCTTTGAGTAAACTGGTTGCCTTGCCGATAAGCTGCTCATCTTGGGTATAGCGCGTGGCTCCAAGTTCGATTCGGGGATAGTTGCTGATCCCAAGCGCTGCGGGCGTACCGTCGAAATCGACGGTGATTGAATCGGGTTTGACGATATCGGTGAGGATTTCGATGGGGTAGCTTACGGTTTCAACCGCCGCCTGCGTCGCCGAGGCAGGGAGAAATGCGAGATAGATAATGCCTACGCCAACTGCGGTAATTGCAAACGCTAAGACGAGTAGGCCGATATAGGTGGAGCGTTTCACGGCGAGTACCCCGCAAACAGTATGCATTCATTAAGATAAGTGATAACAGCTTACGACAATATTCAAAAGAAAGCGACCGCCCGGAATGAGAGGGGCTAAAAGGCCCTATTAGGCTCCGATTTGACCTCTAATAGGAATATTTGCCCCTCCTCTCATTCTGGGCGAGAGGTCAATAATTGAGTTCACGAGTTTTGCGCAATACTATTCTCACTAAACTCACTATTTTCACTATAAGCACTATAAAAACGATGGGGGCGATGACGAGAACATTGTGACGTGCGATAGCTAAGCCGTTTAAGCCGGACTCTGACCTTGAATCTCCGCCTCTATCTGTGCGAACGGGCTATTGTCGGTTCTCGATTCCATCGCTGCGTTCTCGTTGGGTCTTGGGATCGCCAAACGTAGACTGGGCTTGATGCCGCCTCTTTTAATCGGGGCTGATTCTTCTCTGGACCACCACAAAGGGGACGGGCACCTTTGTGGTGGTTCTTGGTTTGTCTCGATCTGTAACAGTTAGACCCTAATTTGCCGAGTAGATGTTACAGATTGAGACGAACGGGCGCCGCTGGTCATTTCATCTTGATTTGTAACATCTGGAGCCATAAACAGTCGCTAGATGTTACAGATTGAGATAGTAAGGGGATGAGGCCGCAGCGGGTGAGCGCGCCTGTCCCCTTTGTGGTGATTTTCCATGTCATGAGAGCACTCAGAAAATCTTATATATAGAGACTTAGATTTGTGTATAAGATCGCGCAAAGCTGGCAACAATACTTCTCGAACAACGTGAAGCCGCCCCGTAGGGCGGCCGCCCCAAGAGAGGTGATTCCATGAGAATCGATAAGCTAGCAATGACGTCGCGCGAGGCGCTGCAGACCGCCATGAGCACGGCCGCCGACGCGCAGGCCGGCGCGGTGGAGCCGATTCACCTGCTGTCTGCCCTGCTCGGTGCCGGCGAGCGCAATATCTCCGTGATCATCGAGCGCATCGGTGCCGACCCGGCACAGCTTGCGCGTTCCACGCAAGACGCTATCGACCGCGCGCCCAAGGTTTCGGGCGAGGGCCAGCAGATGGGTCTTTCCAACGAGCTCGTCCGTGTCATCGAGAAGGCCGAGAAAAAGGCCACCAAGATGGGCGATAGCTTTGTGGTGACCGAGCATCTGCTGATGGCACTTGCCGAGGACAAGGGCGAGGCCGGCCGCGTTCTGCGCGACGCCGGCGTGACCAAGGAGCGCATCGAGCAGGTCTATGAGGAGCTGCGCGGCGATGACCGCGTGACGTCTGCCGAGGACAAGACGCAGTTTGAGGCGTTGGAGCAGTACGGTCGCAACATCTGCGACCTTGCCCGCGCCGGCAAGCTCGACCCGGTCATCGGCCGTACCGATGAGATCCGCCGTACCATCCAGGTCCTGTCCCGCCGCACCAAGAACAACCCCGTGCTCATCGGCGAGCCGGGCGTCGGCAAAACTGCTATCGTCGAGGGCATCGCCCAGCGTATCGTGGCCGGCGACGTGCCGAGTACCCTGCGCGACCGCGACCTTATCGAGCTCGACATGAGCGCGCTGGTCGCCGGTGCCAAGTATCGTGGCGAGTTCGAGGACCGCTTGAAGGCCGTGCTCAAGGAAGTCCAAAAGTCCGAAGGCAAGGTCATCCTGTTCATCGATGAGCTCCATACCATCGTGGGCGCGGGTGCCACCGAGGGCTCCATGGACGCCGGCAACATCCTGAAGCCGGCGCTCGCCCGTGGCGACCTGCACGCGATTGGCGCGACCACGCTCGACGAGTACCGCAAGTACATCGAGAAGGATGCGGCGCTCGCACGTCGTTTCCAGACCGTGATGGTCAGCGAGCCTACCGTCGAGGACACCATCTCGATCCTGCGTGGCCTCAAGGAGAAGTACGAGATCTTCCACGGCGTACACATCACCGATAGCGCGCTCGTGGCCGCCGCCGACCTTTCCGATCGCTACATCGCCGACCGCTTCCTGCCCGACAAGGCCATCGACCTGGTCGATGAGGCCGCAAGCCGCCTGCGCATGGAACTCGACAGCATGCCGGTCGAGATCGACGCCACCACGCGTCAGCTCACCCAGCTGCAGATCGAGGAGCAGGCGCTCATGAAAGAGACCGATGACGCCTCCAAGGAGCGTCTGGAGGCCCTGCGCCAGGAGATTGCCGAGGTCCAGGAAAAGCTTAACGTGCAAAAGGCCGGTTGGCTCAACCAGAAGAACGCCATCGACCACGTGCAGGAGCTCAAGGGCAAGCTCGACGAGGCCAAGAGCGAGGAGGAGCGTGCGACGCGCAACGGCGATTTGGGTCGTGCGTCCGAGCTGCGCTACTCCGTGATTCCGGGCCTGCAGCAGCAGATTCAGGATTCCGAGGCCGCGCTCGAGGCACAAAAGCAGCAGGACGGCGAGGGCCTGAACGAGCAGGTGACCTCCGATGAGATCGCCGAGGTTGTGAGCGCCTGGACCGGCGTGCCCGTGTCCAAGATGATGCAGGGCGAGCTCGACAAGCTGAAGGGCTTGGAGGGCGAGCTGCATAAGCGCGTCATCGGCCAGGACGAGGCCGTCTCCGCCGTCGCCGCAGCTGTGCGCCGCAGCCGTGCGGGCCTCTCCGATCCGGACAAGCCCATCGGCAGCTTCTTCTTCCTGGGCCCCACCGGCGTGGGCAAGACCGAGCTCGCCAAGGCGCTGGCCGAGTGCCTGTTCGATGACGAGCGCGCGCTCGTGCGTATCGACATGTCCGAGTATATGGAGAAGTTCAGCGTCCAGCGTCTGATTGGTGCGCCCCCGGGATACGTGGGCTACGACGAGGGCGGTCAGCTCACCGAGGCCGTGCGCCGTCGTCCGTACTCTGTGATCTTGCTCGACGAGATGGAGAAGGCTCATCCGGATGTCTTTAACGTGCTGTTGCAGGTGCTTGATGACGGTCGTCTGACCGATGGCCAGGGTCGCCAGGTGTCCTTCAAGAACACGATTATCATCATGACGTCCAACGTGGGCTCCAAGGCCATCGCCGATCTGTCCGGTAAGGACGAGGAGGAGATGCGCCATCAGGTCGACGCTGCCATGGCTCAGACCTTCCGCCCCGAGTTCCTCAACCGTATCGACGATATCGTGGTGTTCCATCCGCTCGGTATGGCGCAGATCGAGAAGATCGTCGGCATCCAGCTCGCCGACGTCCGCGCGCGTCTGGCCAAGGAGCGCATGACGCTTGCCATCACCCCGGCGGCCAAGCAGATGCTCGCCGTGGGCGGCCTGGACCCGGTCTTTGGCGCCCGTCCGCTCAAGCGTCTGGTGCAGCGTGAGGTTGTCGATGCCATCGCGGCCGCTATCATCGACGGCACGGTGCGCGAGGGCGATCAGGTGACGGTCGATGTCGACAAGGACGGCGGCTTTACCGTCGTGTGCGACAACACGCCGGCGGCCACCTACGAGGTTCCCGATGCCGAGTAGATTTTGGGCATGCCTTAAAATCTACCAGCCGTCTCTAAACGCCAAGGGCGGCGGATCCAATTGGGTCCGCCGCCCTTTTTCGTGCGACAATCGATGGTGTTGAACGTGAGCACATGGCAAGGAGCTATGCAGATGAAAGACGAGAACAAGACGAACACGCCGGCGACCGATGCCGCACCCGCCGCACCCAAGCCTGCGCCCAAGCCGGCACCCAAGCCGCGCGACCCTTACATCCGTGCCGAGAACGAGGACGATGACGGCTACGATCCCTACAGCGATCGCCGCCCCGAGCGCGAGCCAATGTTCGAAGCCGACCCCTGGCGCTGAGTGCCACCAAAAAGGCCACCAAAAAGTTGCGGTGAAATAGGGACTGTTTTGCGGTTTGACCAGCAAAAACAATCCCTATTTCACCGCAACTGCGTTAGGGATTTTTCTACAGGGGGACGGTAGTCAAAAAAGTCCCGTCCCAAATCGACTGTCCAGGGAGTCGCATTCGAGCTTGGTTGTCCTCTCAGCCACTCGGCATCCTTCGAGCAGTAATAGTGAAAAAACTTGCCTAAGTGTTAATCAAGTAAGACACAATCTTGCTCTTCAATTAATCAAGAATAGGTATAATTTTGATTAGCTAGAGAGCAAGATTGGAGAATTATGGCATTCAACGACTTGGTCGCCAGGAAAATAAAGGACTTTGAACAGCAGGGGGTTCCGCGGGTCTTTGAGCGAGACCTTGATCTAGGAAATCCACAGGAGCCAAAGCGCGACAACATCGTAAATGTGATTGTGGGGGCCCGCCGTTGTGGAAAGACGTATCGCCTGTATCAGGAGATGCGGCGGCTTCAGAGCCGGGGCGTCGAGCTTGACCGGATGCTTTACTTCAATTTTGAGGATGAGCGCTTGCGCCCGTATGAGCCATCGCTGCTGGCGGACGTGCTCGACACGTTCTATGCGCTGTATCCTGCTGCTCGAACCGAGGGCGCTTATATTTTCTTTGACGAGATCCAGGAAATTCCCGAATGGGGTGCGTTTCTGCGGCGTGTAGTCGATACGGAGAAAGCGACCGTCTATGTGACGGGATCTTCTTCTAAGATGCTGTCCTCAGAACTTAAGAGCGAGTTCAGGGGTCGTTCTCTTGTGCGAGAGCTTTTTCCATTGAGCTTTTCGGAATACGTTCGATATAAGACGGGGAACGTTCCCGAGCCAGATGTGACCTTTTCCCCGAGCGATGCGGCGCTGCTTCGACATCATCTGATCGGATATCTTGAACGAGGGGGATTCATCGCGACACTTGGGCAGACGCCCGCAGACGCGATTCAGCTGCTACAGGAATATGCTTCGCGAACGGTCGCTATGGACGTCGTTGAGCGTTACGACGTCAAGAACCCTCGCCTGGCATCGCTGTTCTTGACGCGGTGTATGGCATCTTCGGGACGAGAGCTGTCAGTGAACAAAGTGTACAACGAGTTCAAGAGCAGACAGATACCCGTCAGTCGTAATTCGCTCAGCGATTTACTTGAGTATTATGAGGACGCCTACCTGTTATTTTCTGTGCCGGAGTTCACGCGTTCACTGGCAAATAACATGCGGTCTGCGTCTAAGATCTACGCTGTCGACCCTGCGATGTTTGGAGCATTCTCTCCCGCATCAGCATTGGACCAGGGCCAGAGGCTCGAGACCGCAGTGTTCAATGCGCTAAGAAGAAAGACTCCCGCGGTGAGGACCGGCTCGGTCTGCCGCCTGCTGATCAAAGAGAAGAGCAAAAGCCATGAGGTGGACTTTGTGGCTGGGGACGCGCTTCTCATGCGGGCTTATAGCCTGATTCAGGTGAGTGCGGATATGGCACGTGAGAAAACGCGCGAGCGCGAAATTGCCGCGCTTGATGCCTCGATGGCCCAGTTCGATCTTGGCGAGTCGGCAATCGTTACCATGGATGAACAGACCGATATTTCATGCGAGCACGGTGTGGTCCACGTTGTGCCCGCATGGAAGTGGCTCCTTGCCTAATCATCTATGGACCTGTGGGGTCAGGACCTCCTGGCTCCCTCATCACGGTTGGGGAGCACCTTGCTGCGCCAGGCTAGTCCTGGGCTTTGATACTCGGCATCAGAATCTGGGCGAGGTAGTCGGTCTCGAGTTTGGCGGCGGCGTCGGCCTTGCCGTCTTTGCCGACCAGCACGTTCTTGATCTGGCTATAGGTATAGCGGTTGCCGGTCGTAAGCTCGACAAGCTCAATGGCCGTGTCCATGGGGTAGGTTGACACGGGGTTCTGCGTCTGTCCGTTGATGGTCTGGGGCACCACGTACGGATAGACGGGGCCGCTGGCGTAGACGGTATAACCGTTGCCTAGATTGGCCGCGCCCAAAACCGTATCGCCTTCATCGGGCGTAAAGCTCTCGCCCTCGCGCACCGCGACGAGCGTCACGAGCGGCGTATTGGCGTCGTCGCCCAGATAGATGCATAGCGTGCTTCCGTTTTGCCAAGTTGCGACCTTGCCGTACCACTCGACGGGAATATCGAGCTGGTAGAGGTCGGTTGCCTTGTGGCGAGCGTCAGCATCACGGGACGCCTGTGCCTTTTGCGCGCTCACGGCATTGACGGCGGCGTCGCGCCGCGCGGTTGCTGCCTGCTGGAGTACTTTGGCAGCCGCGGCGGAGCTCGCACCGCCCTCCTCGGCATACTTGGCGGCGGCATCGATCTGGTCGTCAGTCACCGTGTCGGCCGAAGGCACCTTGAGCTTAAAGGTGGCCTGGGCACTTAAATCCTGTCCATCGCTCTTAACGGTGACCTGCGTCTTGGTGGTCGGGACGGTATAGATGGTGCCGTCGGCCGCGATGGGGGAGGCGGCGATGGAGAACGTGTAATCGCCGGGCAGCAGCTTAATGCCGCGACCGTGCTCGTCAACGTAGAGCGTTTCGCTCACGGAAGAACCGTCGGAATCCTGACCGCTCACCTGCACGGGAATCTTGGAGCCAGTTGAGCAGTCGAGCCCCGCGGCATGTACGCCAATTTGCACCGACATCATGGTATGGGCGTTTGCGGCAACCACGGCGGCCTGCTCTTGCCGGTATCCATTCCAAGCGGCATAGCCTGCGCCGCCGGCGACAAGCGCGACGGCTACGACGCCTGCCACCATCAGGTTGCGGCGCTTGGGCGACATCTTACGGTGACGAACCTCGGCTTCGCGTGCCGAAGGAACGGACGGTAGGGGAATATCGCCCATGGCGATGGTCTCGTCCACGGCTGGTGCGGAACCCAGGCCAGGAAGCTCGCGGGTCAGCGAATCTTCGGCCGGCAAGTTGTCGAGCAAGATGGTTTCCTCGCTCGTGTCGGATCCGGGCTGGTCGTCGGCCTCGCTTTCGGTGTCTTCGTGATCTGCCTCATCCTCGGCAGGCTCAACGTCGCCTGTATCCTGATCATCGGGCTGCGCCTCGATTTCCGGCTCATCCTGCACATCAACGCTCGAATCGTCAAACGCAACATCGTCAAGCGAAATCCGGTCTAGGCTCTCCAGGGCCTCGGCACACGCTTCTGCATCTTGGACCGCGTCCTCTTGGCCCGTCGTCTCATCTTTCATATATCCCCCAAGCTCAATATCGGGACAACACTGTACCCAAAAACAGGACCCTATAGAGCCGCCTCATGATTTGAAATCCGATTTTATATATGCGCATGTTTTTGAATAGATGAATAGAGACGCAACGACAAAAGCCCCCGAAAAGCGAGCGAAACGCTTTCCGGGGGCTCTGCGAGGCATTGGATGAAAAACCTGGCGGGCGGGCCTATGCCCAGGCGCCAACAGCGACCAACATGTTACTCGGCGTGAGCGTAATCGACCTTGGCGCGACGAGCGGTGGCCTTCTCCCAATCGCTGGTGCCCTCAAAGACATCCTGCTTGTAGGGATTGCGGCCGAGCTTCTTGGCGCGGTAGGCGATGTAGATGATCGCGGCGACGTTGGCGACCAGCGCGGCAATCGAGACCGCGGTGGCGGCGCCGGGGTCGAGCGTGGAGTGGGTCACAAAGATGGACTCCTCCTGGAAGTAGGGGAACACCTGGGCAAACATGCACCAAATGGCCAGCGTAAAGGCGCGGTTCTGGATCCAGCCGCCCTTGTTCCAGATAAAGGCGGCGACGGTGGGCGCCAGCAGCAGCGCAAAGCCGCAGAACCAGGAGTGGGTGGGCAGGCAGTTGTAGGTGTAGCAGAAGTTCCAGATATCGTAGGCGATGATGTAGACCCAGGTCATATCGGGCCACAGCATGTCGGTCTGATCCTCGGAGGCGTAGACGCTCCACCAACCGGTCATGCAGAAGATGTTGATGATACCGGCGATGCCGTTGAACACGTTGTTCCAGCCGGCCAGCTGCGTGGCACCTTCGGAGGTGACCCAGGTGGACTCGCCCAGGACAAAGAAGTGATAGGCGCTCTCGAAGTCGGACACGACGGCGATCATGATGTTGATGGCGACGATCACAAACGGCCATGCGCGGAACCAATGCGCCTTGCCGATCTTTCCCCACTGGTACTTAATGGCAATGAAGCCCCAGCAACCGGCGAGCGCCGCGTATACCTTGGCGTAGTGGAACCAGCTGTTCTGGTACACATGGGTGGGGTTGGTGAGCGCCCACTCGGCGCCCTGTGAGACGCCGATGGCGATGGCGACGCAGTAGATGGTCATGGCCAGCGGAGCTACGCCAAAGATGATTGCCGCGCCGAGCTTGGTGCGGCGGCCGACCTCGTTGAGCACGATCAGGCCGATAAAGACCATGGCCCAGCCGGCCCAGTGGATAAGGGTATCGCTACCCCAAACATCGAACAGCATGCTGCTCTCCTTTCACACGCCCGCGGCCCCTCTTCTGATCGCGGGCAGTTTGGCCAAATGTCGTCAGTTCTGGGGCTTGCGCTCCGGATACTTGGCGGTGTAGCCCTCGATGTGGAGCGTCGAGGCGATGATTTCCTTGACCGTCTCGTCGGGCACATCGGGGTGCGTGCGGATATACATCAAAAGACCCATGATGAGGGTGTAGAACGTCTCGTAGACATGGTCGATGCGTAGCTCATGATGGGCGACAAAATCCACCACGGTGGTGTCGCAGATATACTGCGCCACGCGTTGGACCACGTTGTGCAGAAAGCCGCCGTAGAGCGCACCGCTGCTGGAGGTGAGCGTACTCGGCAGCTCGTGGCCGCTGGCGACCAGGCGCTTAAAGAGCGGGGCGACGGTGTCGAGTGCGCCCTCGATATCGCCGACGGTGCGGTTGGCATTCCACTGCTCGAGCTCGGAGATAAAACCGTCGATTGCCTCGTCCATGACGGCGGTGACGGCGGCGTCCATGTCGGCGAAGTAGTGGTAGAACAGCGAGCGCGTGCAGCCGGCTCGCTTGGTCACGGCCGATACCGATAGGTGGGACACGCCCAGCTCGGAGCTTACGGTACGTACGGCATTGAGGATCTCGCGACGGCGTTCGTCGCCCGTCAGGCGCTTTGCCGCGCTATCGGATGCGGGAACGGCATCGACCACAGAGGTATCTGCTGTGTTGTTGCCCATGTTTTTGCCGCCTTTCATCCTCTTTTGCCTGACCGTTCGCCTAACAGTCTTGAATATTGTTGACGGTTCGTCAATACTGTTTTTGACACAATGTCAACAATAACGGGTGAACGGCGTGGGGGCATGTCGAGCCCGTAAAAAGAGGGGCGCTGCGTGCCTGCCAGGCTGCGGCAAGAGAAGGGACGACTATGATTCTCAACGGACCGGGGATTAGCTACACCGAGCCCGATATCGGTGCGGAGTTTGTGCCGCCGCTGCCGGAGCATCCGCGCGAGGCCATCGTCAAACTGTGCGAGCACTGCACTAACCGCCTGCTGCATCGCGACGAGCTGCTGGGCTACGAGTACTGGTCGTTTGCCGAGGCCGCAACTGACGAGCAGGCCGAGGTACTCTGCAAGATGAAGATGCGCCGTCCCTACACGCTGCCCGAGATGGTCAAACTCACCGGCATGCCCGAGGCCCAGATCGAGAAGATGCTCGACGATATGAGCTACACGGGCCTGCTCGAGTACAACTGGGAAAATCCCGAGCGCGCCAAGCAATGGGTGCTGCCCATGCTGGTGCCGGGTTCCGCCGAGTTCCTCAACATGCGCGTGAGCCAGCTCGAGGAGCACCCGGTCTACGCCAAGTTCTTTGAACAGGCATCCAAGGGCCCGCTGTCCAAGGCCACACCGATGGTGCCGCCCGGAGGCGCCGGTATCGGCATGCACGTCATTCCGGTCGAGAAGGCCATTGACGCCGCGAGCACGTCGGTGCCTATTGAGCATATCGAGCACTGGCTCGACAAATACGAGGGTAAGTATGCTGCCAGCACCTGCAGCTGCCGCGCGAGCCGTCGCGTGATGGGCGAGGGCTGCGCCGACGACCCGGCCGATTGGTGCATCGCCGTGGGCGATATGGCCGACTACGTGGTCGAGACCGATCGTGGTCATTACGTGACCCGCGACGAGGTTTACGACATCCTGCGCCAGGCCGAGGACAACGGCTTTGTGCACCAGATCACCAATATCGATGGCGAGAACAAGATCTTCGCCATCTGCAACTGCAACGTCAACGTGTGCTATGCCCTGCGCACCTCGCAGCTGTTCAACACGCCCAACCTGTCGCGCTCGGCCTATGTCGCCAAGGTCGAGAAGGACAAGTGCGTGGCCTGCGGTCGCTGCGTTGAGGTGTGCCCTGCCGGTGCCGCCAAGCTCGGCCAGAAGCTCTGCAGCAAAAAGGCCGGCGGACAGGCGCCCGAGTATCCGCGCCAGGAGCTGCCCGATGCCACCAAGTGGGACCACACCAAGTGGTCGCCCAACTACCGCAACGATAACCGTATCGAGACGCACGAGTCCGGCACCGCTCCCTGCAAGACGGCCTGCCCCGCGCATGTCGCCGTTCAGGGCTATTTGAAGCTCGCGGCGCAGGGTCGCTATGACGAGGCGCTGGCACTCATCAAGCGCGAGAACCCGCTGCCCGCTATCTGCGGCCGTGTGTGCAACCGCCGCTGTGAGGATGCCTGCACTCGCGGCCGTGTGGACGCCGCCGTGGCTATCGACGAGGTCAAGAAGTTCATCGCCCAGCGCGATCTGGATGCCGCGACCCGCTATGTCCCGCCTGTGGTGACCCCGACGCGTGCCGGCGGCTTCGACCAGAAGATCGCCATTATCGGTGCCGGCCCAGCCGGCCTGTCCTGCGCTTTCTACCTGGCCGAGAAGGGCTACAAGCCCGTCGTATTCGAGAAGAACGATCGCCCGGGCGGCATGCTCACCTACGGTATTCCCAGCTTTAAGCTGGAGAAGGACGTTATCGAGGCCGAGGTCGAGATCATTCGCCTGATGGGCGCCGAGTTCCGCTATGGCGTGGAGGTCGGTCGAGACGTGACGCTCGACGAGCTGCGCGTGCAGGGCTTCAAGGCCTTCTACGTTGCCATTGGCTGCCAGGGCGGCCGCCTTGCCGGCATTCCGGGTGAGGATGCCGAGGACGTGACCGTGGCCGTCGACTTCCTTCGCGAGGTTAACAGCGGCAAGATTGATACCCTGTCCGGCCGCACCATTGTGGTGGGCGGCGGCAACGTGGCCATCGACGTTGCCCGCAACGCCTGCCGTCTGGGTTCCGAGCACGTTGAGATGTTCTGCCTGGAGAGCGATGCCCAGATGCCTGCCAGCGAGGAGGAGCGTCGCGAGGCCATTGAGGATGGCGCGCACGTCAGCTGCGGTTGGGGCCCCAAGGAGGTCCATCTGGACGAGGCTGGCCGCGTGTGCGGCATCACCTTTAAGCGCTGCACGCGTGTCTTTGACGACGAGGGCCGTTTTGCGCCCGAGTACGACGAGAGCGATCTGCGCCGTGTCGATGCCGACCGCGTGGTCATGTCGATTGGCCAGTCCATTGTGTGGGGCGACCTGCTGGCTGGCTCCAAGGTGGAGCTCGGCCGCGGCCAGGGTGCCCTTGCCGATCCCCAGACCTACCAGACCGCCGAACCCGACATCTTTGTGGGTGGTGACGTCTACACTGGCCCCAGCTTTGCCATCGACGCTATCGCCGCCGGCCACGAGGCCGCGGTGTCCATCCATCGCTTTGTGCAGCCGGGCTCCACGCTCACCATCGGCCGCAATCAGCGCCGCTACACCGCGCTCGACCGCGACGACGTTGTGCTCGAGAGCTACGACAACGCGAGCCGCGAGGTTGCGCATGTGGACCGCGAGCGCGAGAAGGCCGCGCCGTTTAGCGAGTACGTTGAGACCTTTACCGAGGAGCAGGTGCGCGCCGAGACCGCCCGCTGCCTGGGCTGCGGCGCCTCGATCGTCGACCCCAACAAGTGCATCGGCTGCGGCCTGTGCACCACCAAGTGCGCGTTTGACGCCATCCATCTGGATCGCGACCGCCCCGAGTGCTCCACGATGGTCAAATACGAGCAAAAGCTCCCGAGCCTCGGCAAGTACGCGCTCAAGCGCGCCATCAAGATTAAGTTCGGTCGCAAGTAAGTAGCCATAACGGGAACGGCGGAAGAAAAAGTGCATGAATTGGGGATCGTTTACCACATCATTCGCGATGTCGAGAATGTAGCGCGCGCTCATGGCGTGCGTCGCGTTTCGAGCGTAACGTTGCTGTTGGGCGAGGTCTCGGGCGTCGTTCCCGACTTGCTGCTCGACGCTTGGCGCTGGGCAGCAGATAAAAAGCCTATCGCGCAGGGCGCGGAGCTTGTTGTGGAGCCCGTCGAGGCTGTGACGCATTGCGAGGCATGTGGCCGCGACTACGCGACGGTCGAGCACGGCAAGACCTGTCCCCATTGCGGTAGCGGCGAGACATACCTGCTGCAGGGCCAAGAGGTCATGATCAAACAGATCGAGACCCCCGAAGAGGATCCGGCAGACGCTGCTCCTGACGGCCTCTCCGACGCCCCCGATGCCGTCGACGCCGCCAACCCACTCCACATCGCCTAGGATTCCCTATAAGTTGCGGTGAAATAGTTCCTAAATCCAGCCTTCTGGCTCTTAAACAAGAACTATTCCACCGCAACTATTTTGAGTGGTTTCATAGACCATAAGTCACGAAAATAGTCAAGCCATGTCTGTTTAAACAAAATAGCGGCAGTACAAGCGCATTCGCGCTTGCCTAAAATCGATATTAATGAACAGCCTGCTTGTATCTGTAAAATGCTTGGCTTGATGAGCGACGCCTTGTCGTGTAATGAGTCAAAAAGCAGTAACGTAATCAACTTGTAACAAACCTAGACGTTTAAACAAATAATCCAACCTTTTGCGGATTTAGCTATAATTCCACAAACCAAACAGGTATACTCCTTTCATGTCGTGTAGGAAATACGTAGACAAAAAGGAGGTTATGTGATGGTAAGTATTGTTCTTGCTAGCCACGGGGACTTGGCAGCTGGAATCAAGCAGACGGGCTCGATGGTCTTTGGCGATCAGCCGTCTGTTGCCGTGGTCTCGCTCGAGCCGAGCATGGGCCCCGACGATTTCCGCGCCAAGGTCGAGGAAGCAGTCGCTTCCTTCGAGGACCAGGAGCAGGTGCTCTTCCTCGTTGATCTGTGGGGCGGCACGCCGTTCAACCAGATCAGCGGGCTCATCGAGGGCCACGATTCCTGGGCTATCGTCACCGGTGTCAACCTGCCTATGCTCATCGAGGCATATTCGCAGCGCTTTGACGCAAAGAACACTGCACATGCGATCGCAAAACATCTCGTGACTGAGGCTAAGGCTGGCGTGCGCGTCAAGCCCGAGTCTCTGGAGCCCGAGGAGAAGAAGCCGGCTGCGGCCGCCGCTGCTCCTGCAGGCGCCATCCCTCCGGGAACGGTCATCGGCGACGGGCACATCAAGATTGCCCACGTCCGTATCGACACCCGTCTGCTTCATGGTCAGGTGGCCACCACGTGGACCAAGCAGATCAACCCCAACCGCATCATCGTGGTTTCCGACGGCGTTGCTCACGACGAGCTCCGCAAGACCATGATCGAGCAGGCTGCCCCTCCGGGAGTCCATGCCAACGTCGTGCCCATCAAGAAGATGGCCGAGGTCGTCAAGGACACGCGCTTTGGTGACACCAAGGCCATGCTGCTCTTCGAGAACCCGCAGGATCTGCTCAGGGCCATCGAGGCCGGCGTCGACATCAAGGAAGTCAACATCGGTTCCATGGCTCACTCCAAGGGCAAGGTCGTCGTCACCAACGCCGTCGCTATGGGCGATGATGACGTTAAGACTCTCGAGGCCCTCAAGGCCAAGGGCGTCAAGTTCGAGGTCCGCAAGGTTCCTTCGGATTCCTCCGAGGATCTCGACGCCATGTTGAAGAAAGCTAAGGCCGAACTGGCCGCTCAAGCATAGTAAAGGAGGGTCCGATACATGTCTGCAATCACTATTCTGCTTGTTGCGATTGTCGCGTTGCTTGCCGGTATGGAAGGCATTCTGGATGAGTTCCAGTTCCATCAGCCGCTCGTGGCATGCACGCTTATCGGTCTCGTAACCGGTCACCTTCAGGAGGGCATCCTCCTGGGCGGTTCGCTCCAGATGATGGCCCTTGGCTGGGCTAACGTCGGCGCCGCTGTCGCGCCTGACGCCGCTCTGGCCTCGGTCGCTTCTTCGATCATCATGGTGCTCGCCCTTAACGGTGGCGCCACCGATTCGGCAAAGGCCGTTACCGCCGCTATCGCCGTCGCCGTCCCGCTGTCGGTCGCTGGTCTGTTCCTGACCATGATCTGCCGTACCCTGGCCACCGCTATCGCTCACGCCATGGACGGTTGCGCCGAGAAGGGCGACTTCTCCGGCATCGAGCGCTGGCAGTACGCTGCCATCCTCATGCAGGGCCTTCGTATCGCCATCCCGGCAGTACTTCTGTGCATCATCCCGGCCGAGGCTGTTACCAACGCGCTTAACGCTATGCCCGACTGGCTGTCCGGCGGCATGGCTGTCGGCGGCGGCATGGTCGCTTCCGTCGGTTACGCCATGGTCATCAACATGATGGCCACCAAGGAGACCTGGCCGTTCTTCATCCTCGGCTTTGTCCTTGCTGCCATCCCTCAGCTCACGCTGATCGCCCTTGGTCTCATCGGCATCTCCCTTGCCCTCATCTACCTTGGCCTTAAGGATCTGGCCAAGCAGGGTGGCGGCATGGGCGGCGGCTCCGGTGACCCGCTCGGCGACATTCTGAACGATTACGAGTAGGAGGGGAGTGATACATATGGCAGAGAACAAGATTCAGCTCACCAAGGCTGACCGCAAGAAGGTTTGCTTCCGTCATCAGTTCCTTCAGGGCTCGTGGAACTACGAGCGTATGCAGAACGGCGGCTGGTGCTTCGCAATGATCCCTGCGATCAAGAAGCTCTACACCAGCAAGGATGACCAGATTGCCGCTCTTAAGCGCCACCTGGAGTTCTATAACACCCACCCCTATGTTTCCGCCCCCGTCATTGGCGTTACCCTCGCTCTCGAGGAGGAGCGCGCCAACGGTGCTCCGATTGACGACGTCGCCATTCAGGGCGTCAAGGTCGGTATGATGGGCCCGCTCGCCGGCGTCGGCGACCCCGCCTTCTGGTTCACCCTTCGCCCGATTCTGGGCGCTCTGGGCGCTTCCCTGGCCCTGTCCGGTAGCATCGCCGGTCCGCTGCTGTTCTTCTTCGCGTGGAACATCATCCGTTACGCCTTCCTGTGGTACACGCAGGAGTTTGGCTACAAGGTCGGCTCCTCCATCGCCAAGGACCTCTCCGGCGGTCTGATGGGCAAGGTCACCGAGGGTGCATCCATCCTGGGTATGTTCATCATCGGCGCCCTGGTCGAGCGCTGGGTGTCCATCTCCTTCACCCCGGTCGTCTCCAAGGTCACGCAGTCTGCTGGCGCCTTTATCGACTGGGCTAACCTGCCCTCCGGTTCTGAGGGTGTCAAGGAAGCACTGACGATGTATAACTCCATCGGTGCTAACGCCCTTGATCAGGTGAAGGTCACCACGCTTCAGGCCAACCTTGATCAGCTCATCCCCGGCCTTGCCGCCGTGTGCCTGACCCTGCTGGTCTGCAAGCTCCTCAAGAAGAAGGTCAGCCCGATTGTCATCATCCTGGCTCTCTTCGCCATCGGCATCATCGGTCGCGTCTGCGGCTTCATGTAAGCACGTTTCGGCTTAAGACCGAGAATTGCTAGGCAAGGGCTTTTGAGCCATTGAAACGGACCGCACCCGGTGGGTACACTGGATGCGGTCCGATTGTTTTATTTGGAGGGCGAGGCGCGCATGGCGCAATCTCAGAACAGCACGGTCGATCTGGCAACGCCGGCAACCTGCCTGATGGGGCTTACCAGCCACGGTAACGTGATGGTGGGCAATAAGGCGTTCGAGTATTACAACGAGCGCAATCCCGAGGATTATATTCAAATCCCGTGGGACGAGGTCGACTATATTGCCGCCGAGGTTTTACGCGGCACCAAGAAGATCACGCGTTTTGCCATCTTCACCAAGGACAACGGTCACTTTACGTTTTCGACGCGCGACGACAAAGAGACGCTTCGTGCTGTCCGCAAGTACGTCGACGAGGATAAGCTTGTGCGTTCGCCCGACTTTATCGATGTGACGGCCAAGGGCGCCAAGAGCATCCCCTCCGTTATCAAAAACCTCTTCCACAAAGGTAACTAGTCATTAAAGAGCGCCCCCAAAGTGGGACGCAGTTTCCCATGGGGCTCGATTGGGAAAGTGCATCCCAGTTCGAGCGCCGATTCCGGGATGTAGTTTCCGGAACGGGGTCGTTTGGGAAACCGTGTCCCGTTTCGAGCCGAAATTCTGGGACACAGTTTCCAGCGAGGTTCCATTGGGAAAGTTTGACCCAGAATTTGCCTGGATAGTGGGACACACTTTCCGGAGGGCTGTTCCACCACAACTTCGAAGAGTGGCTATACGCTGTATTACAACGGCGTAAATCTGCTACACTAGTACAACATGCCTCCGTAGCTCAGGGGATAGAGCACCGCTCTCCTAAAGCGGGTGTCGACGGTTCGAATCCGCCCGGGGGCACTAGGAAAATCGCAGGTCAGGAGTTATTTTTGCTTCTGACCTGTTCTGGTTTTTGGGCTAAGAACTGCTTATGTTTGTAAATCTGGTAAGTAAATTATTTAACTTACCGAGTTTTCCACTGAAAACAGGAAATCACCATTTTGGGGATAAAAAGTTTTCAACAGCCGTTAGTCGGTTCCATTTTGGTGAAGCGCTTCCTCATTTTGGGTAAAAAATATCACCATTTTGATGATTCGACTGCTTTGAGTTTTTGATAAAAACGCCTGTTCAGAAGCTTGTGCTATACCCATTTTGGTGAGACCAATTAATAGAGAAATATACTATAAAGAAATAGGGACGGCGATGCCGTCCCCCTCCCCCCCCCACACCCCCCCCGCCAGAGCAATTT
>CABQWP010000040.1 GCA_902467875.1 uncultured Collinsella sp.
AGTTGAGCTCGGGGGGGTGCGCGGGCGCAGGCGGGCGGCCGCCCGCCTTATCCGCTCGTCGACCGATTGCGGCGTGCTGATTCTGGCCGACCCGCGCCTGGTGACGAAGGGCTACGGAAAGAAGTTCTTAACGTCGCTGCCTACGAGCTCCTACCAGCGCATCGAATCGGCGCAGATCGGGCACTATCTGCAACTGTGGCGTGCACGCCACGAGCGGCGGCGCTAAAGCGGACAGACGAGGGTCTTTGCCATATCGCACAGACGCTTTGACAGGGCGGGGTCATCCAAGATGCGGATGGCTCCGCCCGCTGCGATTACCTGGCTCAGTAGCCAACGCTCGGAGCCATAATGCACGGTTACCGTTGCCATGTCTGCCCCGCTGCGCTCGATTAGGGTGATGCCGGCCCAGTCCAGATGCTCCGCCATATCGAATGGCATCAAGAGCTTTGCGCTACGCTGCGTCCGAGCAAGGGAATCGTGGAGGGATGTGACGTCCGGTGCATGAGGCACGACGGAGTCTTCCGTCAAGGCGAGTCCCTCGATTTTATCCATGCGATAGGTGCGCTGCTCATCGACCGCGATGTCCCAGGCAATCAGGTATGTTTGGTCGCCGTTTGCCGTAATGCGCAAGGGGTCGACCAGACGCTCACGTGGCCGTGCATCGTCCATCGAGCGATACGAGATGCGGCAGCGAACACCGTCCTGAATGGCGCAGCTCAGCTGCTGCCAGTGCGACCCGTGGTTGACGGTGTCAAAGACGCGCTGGTTATAGCCGAGCTCTTCGGGTAGAAGGGCATGTCGAATCCGAGCTGCCGTATGCGGCTCGATCCCCAACGATTCAAGTTCATGGTTGAGCACAGCGCCCTCGGCGGCACTCAAGCGCAGCGGTAGCACACGCCCGGCGTCACCGGTGAGGACCACACGCTCGCCGCGGCATTCGCAGATGATGCGCGTGCCCGATTCTCGGTTCGCGAGCGTCGAGACGATCTCGAGAATCTCGTCGAGCGATACCCCCGTGATGTCAAAGCGACTGCAAATCTCGGTTCGTGTCATGCCGCTCTCGCCGGCGGCGTAGAGGGCCTCCATGATGTCGATGGCGCGCGAGAGTCTCTGCTCGCTGGTGAGTTTACGCACGGGCATACTCGTGCACCGTCCTTTCAATGAGGTGGTTCCACGCCTGTTTGAGCGATTTGGGGGCCACGGGCCTCATGCCGTCCATGGCGTGGGCCATGCAAAATGAGGCGCCGGCTTCAAGATCGCGCACGTCAACGGTCCAGGTCCATCCCACATCGGTGTGTACGAGCTCACCTCGCCCACGCGTGAGGCCGTTGATCATATCGATCTGCGTCTGAGGGGCGAATGAGAACGTGGCTGCAACGGGCGGTCGGTCGGCAAAATCGAATTCAAAGAACAGGTAGTCGCTGAGGTTGAAGTCCGCGGGGATGACGTAGGCCTTCGAAGGACGCCAAGCGCGAACGATACGGTCGCAGCGGAATGTCCTGATGTCGCCGGTGACGTTGTCGAGGCCGCAGAAGTACGCCACGCCCTCGCGCTCGAACATGCCGTAGACGCAGACGGTACGTTCTTTCTGCTCACCGCGTCCGTTCTGATATAAAAATCGCAGCGCGCATCGCTCGGCAAAGGCGCTCCATACCGCATCGACGGTGGGAGAGCGGCGGATCGGTGCTTCGTCCACCGTCGTCCTACCGGTGAGGTAGGCAATCTTGGAGCGAATATCGGCAAGCGGTGCGGCAAAAGTGGATGAGCCGGCCGCTAGCGTCTGGTCGATGGCGTTGAGCAGGATATCGGCGTCGTCTGCGGTGATGAGGCCGCCTGCAGCAAACGTGTGCTCGCGGTCGATTGTCCACGAGCTTTCCTCGGTCTCCTGCGCGCCGGTGGGGCGAACCTCCTTGATTAAGATGCCGCGTTCGAGCAGTTTGTCACGATCGCGTCGAAACTTGCGCTTATCCGAGTCGATATTGCCCGAGCCATATCCCAGGTCAGAATCCAAGACGATCTGCTCGGTCGTCAGCGGTTCGGGGGAGCTATTGAGCACAAAGAAAAGATTGAGGATGCGCTGAGCCGTTTTATCGAAACTGGGCTCCGAATTCCCCTTTTTAATTGTCTCGGTCGTGTCGCTTGCCGTCATAGGGTCCTCGCATGAGAAGGTGGTTTGCTGCCATGATTTTAGTCCGATATGGAGATTAGGCTATATCCTTGTCCGCTCGGGGCGTTAAGATGGCCCGAATTCGGTCGTTTGCGCTCGCTCGGGGTATACTTTCGACTATATACGGTTCTAATGTGCATGCATTGGGCCTATTTGTCGGATTATGGATGTGGAGCGCACATGGCGAACACCCAGAACTATATTAACCACCTGCTGCAGAACACCGGCATTACGCCGGCGTGCAGCGAAGAAGAGCGCTTGGCTGCCGAGGATATCGCTCAGATCTTCCGCAACCACGGCTTTGATCCCGAGGTTCAGGAGTTCAATGCCCCGGCGCCCAGTAGGTTGGCATTTGCCGTTACCGGTATTCTTGCGTTTGCCGGTGCCCTGCTGATGGGCATCGGCGGCGGTATCGGCTTGGTCGGCACCTTGCTGGCCATTGTCGGCGCCGTTCTTTACGTGCTCGAGCGCACAGGGCACCCCGTGGTTTCGCGCCTGGGCAAGACAGGCGTGAGCCAAAATGTCATCGCCTATCACAAGGCCTCGGGCCCGCTCGCGTCCCCGCGTAACCGCCCGGTGGTCGTTGTCGCACACTACGACTCTCCCCGTGCTGAGCTGCTCGCCCGCGAGCCCTATGCTTCGTATCGTGCGCTCATCGCCAAGCTGCTGCCTGTTGCCACGGTTGCCCCTGCTGCCGTTGCCATCCTGCGTATCCTGCCGCTCCCCGGCGCGCTCAAGGTTCTGCTGTGGATTGTCGCGATCCTCGCTTCCCTCGTTGCACTTGCCAACGCGGCAAACATCATCTCTAACCGCCACATTCTTCCCTATACGTCCGGCGCGGTGTGCAACAAGTCTTCTGTCGCCGCTATGCTCGGCGTTATGGACAACGTTGCTCCCTTCCAGGGCGAAAACGAGTTTCCCGACGATGTTCCGTTCGATACCTATTTTGGGGAGCAAAAGCGTCGTGCCGAGGAAATGGCGCGTGCAGCGGCGGAGTATGCCGCGGCCCAGCAGCAAAACGACTACGGCAACACCATCGAGTACGAAGAGCCTACCTACGCCGAGGACGAGTTCGGTCAGCCGATTGCTCCCGACACTCAGACCGAGCCTGAACAGGGTGAGGCTTTCGACGAGCAGATCGAGGGCTTTGAGGGTGCGTCTGCCGACGAGACGCTGATTGGCGCCATCGTGCCCGAGGATCAGAATCAGGCTGTCCAGGCTGAAGAGTTCAATGACGAGGTTTCCGCTGCCGAGCCGGTGGAGGAGCCTGTCGCGGCCGAGCCCGAGCCCAAGCTCTATCGCAATGCCGCCGGCAACATCCGCTTTGGTTCGGATGCCATCCGTGCGCTCGGAATGCTTCCCGAGTCCTGCACGCTCGATTACGAGGAGGGCGAGGAGCCGACGTTTGAACCCGAGCCTGCCCCCGTCGTGACTGCACCTGCGCCCGCTGTCACCGTGGATGATGAGTCTGCCGCGGTTGCCGCTGCCGTTGCCGAGCCCGAGGCGGTGTCCGCGATCGATCCCGCGGCAGGACTGGACGTTTTGGCTCCCGCCGCGCCGGCGCAAGACGTTGCGGACGAGTCTGACGACGATTACGTTGAACAGCCGAGGCGCGTGTCTTACGAGAGCGATACTGATTTCTCGGCCGAGATTCCCGCGGCAACGCCCCATGCCGACATTGCATCCGCGTTCTCGTCGATTGGCGCCAGCGCTTCCAACTTCTTTAAGGGTGCGCTTGCAAAGGGCAAGAAATTTGTCGACGATTTCGAGGAGAAGCGCGCTGCCGCACGCGAGGCTGCCGAGCAGGAGGCTATCGCTCAGCAGCAGGCAGCCGAGGCGGCACGTGAGCACGCGGCGCAAGAGTTCGAGCAGAACGAGGCTATGCAGTCCGCGCCCGTCGACGCCGCCGAAGCTACAACGTCCTTTGAGTCCCAGCAACCGGCGTCCGCGGATGTTGTTGAGGCGACGACGTCTTTCGAGGCCCAGCAGCACGTCGATAGCACCATGTCGTTTGATGCCGCGCAGTTCGATTCCACGATAACGTTTGAAAAGCAAGGCACCGCGATTGCCGAGCCCCTTCCTGTTTCCGATGAACAGGGCGACGCGGCAGACGATGACGAGCCTATTGATGCTGCCGAAATCCAAGATGCCGCCGAGGACGAGTCCGTCGAGGCCAACTCTGGCGAAGAGCAATACGCGGCAGCCGAGCAAGATGATTCGACCGAGGCCGAGCAGGAGGAAGTGTCTGTGGTTTCCGAGACTCTCGAAACGGATGAGTCGAGGCCTTACTCCACGCAGATTTTCACCATGCCGACCCCGAGTGGTTCCGGTGCCACGGTTGCCAATGTCGCTCCCACCCAGGACGAAACGGTCGATTCCCTTATGGCCCAGATTTCCTCCCAAGCATCGCCGCGTCCGCAGATGAATGTTCCCGATCCGGCGTCGGCACCGTCGCCTGCACCCTCCTCGTCTCCGCTGGCTTCGGTCCCCGATCCGTCGCTGCCGTCTATGAAGCAGGCAAACGTTGCGTCTCGCACGTCGCTGTTCGACCTTCCCGATCCCTCTGCCCAGGTCAACGACCCCTTTGCTACCGCCCAAGGTCCCGAACCCACATCGGCACCCGTTGCGCCTCCCATGCCTGTTGCGTCGGGCGCGCAGCCGATCGAGACCATTTCGGCTCCCGCCCCGGCGGCACCCAAGTCTCGTAAGCGCGGCCTGGGTGGCCTGTTCGGTCGTAAAAAGAAAAACGAGCAGGACAGCATGAGTGACTGGCTGGGCGTCGAAGACGATTACGATGCCAAGAAGTCCGGTCGCGGTATCGGTTCGTGGGATAACTTCGAGGACGATAACGATGGCTGGAAGGGCGGCGCTACGTCTTCCGATGGCGCTTCTTCCGAAGATATGCTCTCGGCTGTCGCCTCTATGGGCGATGATGAGCTGCTCGGTCACGATATCTGGTTTGTGGCAACGGGCGCCTCGGATTGTGATGGCGCCGGCATGAAGGCCTTCTTGGCTTCGCATCGCGATAAGCTCCGCGGCGTATTCTTCATCAATCTTGAATCCGTCGGCGCCGGTAGGCTTTCGGTTGTGACGGTCGAGGGCGAACAACAACTGCTCAAGGGCGATCGCCGCATCATGAACCTGGTCAGCAAGGTCTGCAAGTCGTTCCATGTCGATTGTGGCGCGCTCGAGATGCCCTATGCCAAGACCGATGCCTATGCCGCGCTCGAGGCGAGCCGCCGAGCCCTCACCATCGCCGGCGTGGACGGCACGCGCCTGGCTTGCGCTCGTACCGAGGACGACCTGCCCCACAATGTCAACCCGACGAACATTGCCACGGTATCCGAGGTTGTGACCGAGGTTATCCGCCGTTCGTAGACGGAGCTCTAAGGAGTCAACGTGTTTTCGTATATTAAGCGCCATTGGCCTGTCTACGTGATTTTGACCTTGATTGCCATTGCGTTAGGATTTGGGGCCGCCTACATCGTGGGTGCGAAGGGCTCGACCCCCGCCTCCGCAATCAGCGAAGAGGTGGAGCAAGAACAGAGCACGGGTGCCGATGGGATTCCTGAGTCCGAGCAGGCAATCGTTGATGGTGGATCTTCGTTTGCAGAGTAGATACGGCGATTTACATGATTGAAAGCGGGCGAGCCAGGGGACTGGATCGCCCGCTTTTTCATCGCGCTAGCGCTTCTTTGGGATCGACCTAAGGCGAGCGAACCATAGGGCTGCGGCACCCGAGGTCAGGAGCGCGGTGATGCAAGCGGCGATGGGAACTGATCCTGTTGCCGGTAGGTCCTGCGGTAGGGTACAGCGTTGAATGACGCTGTCCTCGTCATGTGACTCAAGTTTATCGCCGCCACCGTTGCGGCAAAGATCGACGCGCGCGCTGTTGGTGAGTGCGGTTTGGGGCGTATAAGCCGACGTTGCCTGCATGTGTACGACTGCGCCCCGAGCGTCTGTGCCAAGGATTGCTTTGGCATCGTCAAGGTCGTCGTGCTCATCTTTGAGATCATCGCGGGTCCAAGAATCCGCATCGCTTCGAGTCGTAAAGTCGGCGGCTACCGCACCGTATTCAATTCGAATGCCCGTTACGACGGTATTGGATGCAAGGTCGAGTTCTTTCGCCTCGAGTGTGGTGGATTCCGTGGTCGAGATATCCGCCTTCCAGAGGTGCCAACCGTCGTAATCGACGAGGCGACAGTCCTCACCCAGGCTCTCTTTTACTTCGTCGGACTCAAGCCAAGGATTTTCGTGTCCATCGTCAAGTGTCGCGTTCGCCGGCTCATCGACGTCTGTCGAGTCCAACGGCGTCGTGCGATACCACACGTTGCACAGACCGTTGAGGTCGCCGATGGCGACGGGGGTTTCGATTGAGATGAATCTCGCCGTGCCGTCTTTGGCGCACTCAAGATCATCGGTAATCGTAAACTCATCAACCCAAGTAGCGGAATCGTTTCGAGCGTCGATGGTATAGGAGAAAAGTCCATCCGTATTAGTTTGCGTCGCGGCGCGATTTTTACCATCGCCGTTAGCCAACAGGCCCTTTTCGATAGGTTGGACAAGTTCCTGACGCTTGTCGACCTGTCCCTTGATCTCGATGGGCGCATCCTTCATCGCGACGGATTGGACTTCTCCCGTATCCTTTATTTCAAACGTTATTTCCTCGGCAAGGTCATAGGTCCGCGGAGACATCATTTCGCGCAACGAGTAGGTGCCGGGTGCAAGATGTTCGACGCGGTGTGGCTTGTCGGATGAGGTCCAGGAGTCTATTTCGGTTTTATCGGGACCATATAAGGTGAGTTGTGCGCCTTCCACTTCCTGCTCACCGCTTGCATCGACCTTGGAGATATCAACCTTGGTGTAATCGTCGGATACGTTAAGCCGTGCTTCTACAACGGGTGTTTTCTGGTCGGCATAAGTAAGGTCGACAATATGGGTTGTCCGATCGAGCAAGAAGCCTGCCGGCGCTTGAGTCTCGACAACCTCGTAGCGTGCGGTGCCAAGTCCCAGCGGGAGGTTGTCCGCGCGTGCTTCTCCAGTTTCATCCGTCGTGATGGTAGCGACAGTCTCACCGTCGAGCGCGGCAATGCTACCGTCGGGGCGCACGATATCACTCGAGGCACGGATCTCAAAGACGGCGCCCGCGAGGCTGCTGCCGTCTATGGCATCGGTTTTAACGATCCTGATGTTTCCGGTCGCGGCGTGGTCATAATACGAGGCGATTGCAACGGGTGTTAGGTTCATGTCGGCGGGTATGTTTACCTCGATCTCCTCGCCGACAAGATAGGGCTCTTTGGCCGAGGTTTCGCGTACATAATAGGTGCCCGGCACGAGCGATTCGGGCAGTGTGACGGTCCCGGTCGCGTCAGTCGTAAAGGTGTCCATTACGTTATGTGTTGGATACCAGCAAGTTTGTGAGACAGATTCGTGATTGCTGTCGAGTAGTTGGAAGGTGAATCCGGCTAGTGGAACAGAAGCGCCTGTTTGGGCATCGCGTTTTACAATCTGGAGATGCGTCGACAGAGCATGGTTGTCCACGATATATTGAAGCTCGGCGCCGTTGGAAATCTGATTGGCCCCGACGGTCCATTCCCCTGCACGTTTAAAACCCTCGGGGACGGTTTCCGGAACCTCGCGAACCGTGTAGCCGGCACGGTCGTATGGGACGGCTCCGTGGACACCGGCGGGTCGCTTGCCTGCGCCGAACCATGCTTCGGGCTGATCTTTGGTGGAGGCAAAGCCATAGACGTTTGTGGTCAGTGTGCCAACAACCTGCTGAGAGCTGTTGCTGACAACCTCAAAGACAACACCACCCGCCGGCTGCTCCAGGCCGGATTGGTCGCTATTGCCGTAATCCTTGAATTTGGAAATCTCAAGGTTAAACGCAATGGGGATATCGGAAACGCGAGATTCGATCTCGACCACGCCTGAATCGCCGAGCTGGTCGGCTCCAACGGTATAGGTCCAGCTGTCGTTGGATGGCAGGTAGCCCTCGGGGGTTTTTGATTCGTAGATGGTAAAGGTTCCTAAGGGGACATCGGCGAGGGTGGCCCGACCGCTTTCGTCGGTCGTGAGGATTTGTGCCCATCCAGGGGTTGATTGCGACACACACGTGAACTCTGCTCCTGCGAGTGAAGATCCCACCTGGGGGCCGGCATTCGTCGCGGCATCGAGTTTTACGATACGCAGATTGATGGTGCCGGGCTGTTCATCAATGGCGACCCGCCCGCCGTCATTCCCCGTGGTAAAGGCAATACAATCGTGGCGGGGGACATAGCCGGCCGGCGCCTTCGTTTCAACTAGGTAGTATGCCGTGTTGGGCAGAAGCGTTGCTTGCGCTCGACCGTTGCTGTCCATCTTGATGGTGCCGACACGCGCGCCGCTGGCGCTCTCAAAAATATCGAATGTTGCCCCGGTAAACTGATAGGTATTGTTTCCGCTGGTAATAACGGTGTTAGCAGACTGCTTTTGGAAGGAAACAGAGACCGCCGGCAGTACATAGAGCATGTCTTGACGTTTGCTGCCGCCCGATACGGCTCCTAGATAGCGTCGCGCGCGGTGCGGAGCGGCTTTGATGCTTCCTGATTTTGCGCTGTCGTGGAGCCACCGCGCAGCCGCCACGACTTCATTGTCGGCGGTAAAGTGTCCGCTCTTGGTTTTGCCCTGAGCGGTCGTGTAGGAGTAGGTGCCGTCGACATGGGTAGTGCCGTTGAGCATCCATACGGCAAGCTGGGTGGCGGCGCGGGCGCGATCGGGTGAAAGATGGTAACCGCCAAACGACGTGGCGGTAGGATATCCGTGACAAACGATTGCCGCGAACTCGTCGTCGAGCCACACCCAGCCTTGATCAAAGTTGAGCCATGGGCCGCCCGGTTTGGTGGGGCCGGGGCGCTCCTGGTTCATGCAGTAGGCAATCGAGGTGTCTTGAGCTTCATACTTGCCGATGAAGAAGGGTCCACAATCATCGCTAATAGTGCGGAAGCCGAGCTGGTCGTAGCCATCGACGGCAAATGCGGCTCCCGGTGCCAGGCAGCCGAAAAGCAGGAAGAGGAGCAGGAGCAGCGGACCTGTTGCGATTGCGCTGTGGACAGAGTGCGTGGGTGCGTTGGACATGGCTGCTCCTTATCCCTCGTGCGCCGCACGGGGAGGCTGCGACGCGTAGGATGAGGCTACCCCCGAGGTTCATGCGGGTAAGTATCGGAGCCTGACCAAAAGCTTGCCCAATTCCTGACAAATTGAGCTCAAATACAACAATCAAGCAAAAGCGCAGGTAGAAGATAAGGAGAACAGGAGGTCAAAGGTCCTCATCTCCACAATTGACGCGATTTTCAAACGAATCTCCACAGCTAAAACAAGCATCGCCACTCTTGTATCGAACAAGACAACCGCGTTATACTATCCCCCACATATGCGGGCATCGCCAAGTGGTAAGGCATCAGCTTCCCAAGCTGACACTCGCGGGTTCGAGTCCCGTTGCCCGCTCCAGTAAAAAGCACAAGCACGGCAGCGTTACGTTGCCGTGCTTTTTACTACCAAGCGCCGGGACTCGAACCCGCCAGGGTGCGAGCGTTAAGCAAACGCGAAGCGTTTGTAGCGAGCAGGCGAAGGCGCCGACAGGCGCCTGAAGCCGGTGCGTATTTGCGAAGCAAATACGCGGATGTCCCGTTGCTCGCTCCATCGAGTACGGGGGACCTCGGGAACGTCGGATCCAACCCGCTGTGCCCGTGCGTGTGCGCGGACCGGGTCTGCCGACCGCAGCCGGTGCGTATTTGCGAAGCAAATACGCGGATGTCCCCATGGCCGCTCTTGCGGCAAAATGTTAGGTTAATGCCTGCTGCCCATACTTGCACCTGCGCACGGTACAATGGTTAGGTTACGACCAACGTGCCAATAACCAAAAAGGAGCCGCTATGATCGATCGCTATACCCGCCCGGAGATGGGACACATCTTCTCCCTCGAGAACAAGTACGCCATTTGGCAGGAGATCGAGGTTCTGGCCTGCGAGGCCCAGGCGGAGCTCGGCAAGATCGGTATTTCCAAAGACGAGGCCCAGTGGATCCGCGACCATGCCAACTTTGAGAAGGCGAAGGTCGATGAGATCGAGGAAGTCACGCGCCACGACGTCATTGCCTTCCTGACCAACATGAAGGAATACATCGATGCCGATGTTCCCGAGGGCGACCCCAAGCCCAGCCGCTGGGTTCACTATGGCATGACCAGCTCGGATCTGGGCGACACAGCCCTGTGCTACCAGCTCACCCAGGCCTGCGACCTGATCATCGAGGACGTCAAGAAGCTCGGCGAGATTTGCAAGCGTCGCGCC
Source organism: uncultured Collinsella sp. (assembly GCA_902467875.1). Taxonomy (GTDB): domain Bacteria; phylum Actinomycetota; class Coriobacteriia; order Coriobacteriales; family Coriobacteriaceae; genus Collinsella. Next base: position 10,495 of record CABQWP010000040.1, read on the forward strand.
TTTGAGGAGCGCAACACGCTCTGTGCCGGCCGCACTCATGGCATCCACGCCGAGCCGATGACCTTCGGCATGAAGTTTGGCTCTTGGGCCTGGGAGCTCAAGCGCGATCTGGATCGTCTTGAGGACGCCCGCAAGAATGTTGCCTTCGGTGCTATTTCGGGCGCTGTCGGCACGTACAGCTCCATCGAGCCGTTCGTCGAGGAGTATGTCTGCGAGCACCTGGGCCTGGTTCACGACCCGCTGTCCACGCAGGTTATCAGCCGCGACCATCACGCCTATCTCGCCGGCGTTCTCGCCACCACCGCAGCCACCTGCGAGCGCATCGCTACCGAGGTCCGCAATCTGCAGAAGACTGATACGCTCGAGGCCGAGGAGCCGTTCCGTAAGGGCCAAAAGGGCAGCTCAGCCATGCCGCACAAGCGCAACCCCATCACCATGGAGAAAGTCTGCGGTCTGTCGCGCGTCGTGAAGTCCAACGCCCAGGTTGCCTTCGATAACGTCGCCCTGTGGCACGAGCGTGACATTTCGCACTCCTCTGCCGAGCGCGTCGCCCAGGCCGATAGCTTCATCGCCCTCGACCACATGTTCCAGTGCCTCATCCGCGTTATCGACGGCCTGCAGCTGTATCCCGCCCGCATGATGGCCAACCTCAATAAGACCCGCGGCCTCATCTTCTCTTCCAAGGTACTGCTCGCCCTCGTCGACACGGGCATCACCCGCGAGGACGCGTACGCCATTGTGCAGGAGAACGCCATGGCAACCTGGCACGAGGTACAGGATTGCGTCTCCGGCCCCACCTTTAAGGAGCGTCTCGAGGCCGACCCGCGCTGCACCGTCAGTCAGGAGAAGCTCGACGAGATCTTTGATCCGTGGGACTTCCTCACCCGTATCGACACGGTCTTTGATCGTCTGGAGCAGCTGAGCTTCGAGTAGGTTCGGGCATAACGTTAGCTTTTTAGGGCGCTTTGCTGGTAATGTGTGTTGCCGGCAAAGCGCCTCGTTGCATTTAGGGAAAGACGGGGATAATAGTCGTCTCGAATAACATTCTGAGAGGGGATCGCATGATTTCGTTTGATTACAAGCCTCAAGGCGTGTGTGCTCGCAATATTCACCTTGACCTTTCCGATGACGGCAACAAGGTGATAGGCGTTGAGTTTACCGGTGGCTGCGACGGCAATCTCAAGGCAATCTCCAAGCTGGTCGAGGGTGCTCCTGCCGATCGCGTAATCGAGGTTCTCGCCGGTAATACCTGCGGTATGAAAAAGACCTCCTGCGCCGACCAGCTTACGCGCGCCATCGAGGCCGCTCGCGCCGAGATCGCCTAATGGGTATCGCCGATCACATCAAGAACGGAATATCGCGTCGCGGCTTCGTACTCGGTGGGGCTGCCGCGGGCGCTGCCACGGTACTTGCCGGATGCTCGAAAAAAACGGGCACCAGCGATGATGCCGCCGGCGAGCCGCAGGTTATCAAGGACGATTCCAAGATCATCTCGATTACGGATGAGTACGAGGCAGTCGACATCGATCTTGAGCCGGCGGCGTCGTGGACGCTGCCTCTGGGTACGCTGCTGTACTACTGCGACGGCGATTACGCCGCGGCGATGATGGCGCCCGCATCGGCGCTGCACGCCAACACACTCGGTGTGCTCAACCTGGGTGATGGCTCGCTTACCACATTAATCGAGGATCCTATCGAGGGCGCGGGATATGCATTCTACGATGTCCGTGCCGGCGACGGCGTATTCGCGTGGGTTGAGATGAACTTTGCCAATTCATCGTGGAAGCTCTACGCTCAAAATCTGTCGGGCGCTTCGCTCTCTGGCGACGTGGTTGAGCTCGATCGAGGTGGCAAGGACTATGATCCGCCCCTGTTTACGGCGTTCGGGTCATCGGTCATCTGGTATAAAATGCCTTCGGCAAGCGGCAATAAAACGAGTAGTGATTCGTTTTGCTATCGTCGCTCGCTTGATGAATCCAAGGCCGAGGTAATTTGGAAATCGACGGGCCGCTTTGCATCGGCCCCGCGCGCGAGCGACGGCATTTTGACCATCTCGCCGCGTGTCCGCAACGACGAGGGCGTCTACTACGGCATAACGGCAATCGATCTGACCGACGGCAACAACACCAAGCGTGCCCAGCTAGTCCTTCCCTCGTCAGTCTCGCCTTTCGAGGCCGTGTATATGGGCGGTACCTTCGTGTTTTCTATCGAGGCGGCCTATAGTGGCGTGGGCAGCCTGGGCAATATGGGCACGTATATCGGTAATGAGGGAGGGCCGTACCTCTTTCTGTCACGCGAGCCGCTCGCATGTGCGGCTGGCAAGAAGAATAAATACCTTGTTAAGGTACAGGCGTCGCATTTTCTGATCGACACCTCTACCAAGACCTATGGCTCGCTGCTGTCGCCCGACCGCGCTTTGGAGTATGGCGATTATCCAGCTACGGCGGGAAAATCGGACTCATTCCTTACGTACGCCACGGTGCGCAACAGCCAGGGTATACCAGAGACGGTCACTGCACGCCTATTCTCTCTTTAAGCTTAGAGGGGTTAAAAAGGCGCCAACAGGGGAATAAACGCGTTGTAATTGTGAGTACCGCCCGCCGAGCTGCCGCGTCATAGCGGCATCCGGCGGGCTCAGGTGCGTTAAAATGGGCTTGTTCTTAGCTAATTGAGACAGGGGGGCCGTGTTATGGCTTCAGATGCAAAAAAGATTCTGCTGGTCGAGGATGAGAAGGCAATCCGTGACGCCGTCGCTGCCTATCTCGAGCGCGAAGGCTACTGCGTTGTGGGCGTCGGCGACGGCCAGTCCGCGATCGAGGAGTTCGAGAAGCATCAGTTCGACCTGGTCGTGCTCGACCTTATGCTCCCCAAGATTCCCGGCGAGCGCGTTTGCCGCACCATTCGCGATACCTCGGATGTCCCCATCATCATGCTGACGGCTAAGGGCGAGATCGAGGACCGTATTATCGGTCTTGAGCTCGGCGCCGACGACTATCTGATTAAGCCGTTCTCGCCGCGCGAGCTCGTCGCCCGCGTTCGCGCTCTGTTCCGCCGTGCCCATCAGGCCGACGAGCCCGCCGTCGAGGTACTCGACTTCGGCGATCTGGTCATCGATATCTCGGGCCACAAGATCTTGGTCGAGGGCAAGGAAGTCGATCTGACGGCTTCCGAGTTCAAGCTGCTCACCACGCTTGCCCGCCATCCCGGCCGTGTGTATAACCGCATGGAGCTGGTCGAGAAAGTGCTCGGGTATGACTTTGAGGGCTATGAGCGCACTATCGATAGCCACGTGAAGAATCTTCGCGCCAAGCTGGGCGATGATCCCAAGAAGCCCAAGTGGCTCTACACCGTCCATGGTGTCGGCTATCGCTTCGAGGCTCCGGCCAAGACCGATAAGTCGGACGAGAAATAGGGAAATCACATATGACACCTGCGCGCTTTGAAATCGGACAAAAGCACAAGCAGGAGAGCGAGGCGGGTTCCAAGGCTAGTTGGAACACGCCTCGTTCCGATTCACGGCCAACGATGAGCTATCCCTCGCGCATGGCACTTGCTTTTGCTCTGACATCGCTCATGACGGTATTGGTGCTGGTGGGCGTTGTCTCTGTTGTGTGGGGCACGGTCTTTTCGGATTACACACGCTCCAATATCGTCGAAATCGCAAATTCCGCTGCCGAGAAGTTGGCAACCTCATATGAGGAAAACGGCTCTTGGACCGCGGGAGAACTGCGCACGGTCGCAACGTCGAGTTTGGTTTCCGACGATCTGGGCATGCAGGTCGTCAATAAAAAGGGCGTGATCGTTTATGACGATTCCTGGCCCTCGGCAAGCGCCACCGCCGATGTACGCGAAAACCAGGCTACGACCGACGACACGAGCGGCAAGAGGGCATCGCATAGCCCGGTCTCGTCTGCTCCAACCGACTCCGATAGCGTTGCTAACGTCGAGATTGTAACGTCTTCCGGCGAGCATGTCGGACAGGTAAAGCTGTGGGCCATCGGCTCCGACGCTCTGCTCACCAAGGCGGACTCTGCGTTTAGGGAGAAGACCTTTAACGCCATGGCCCTCGCCGCGGTTGTTGCAATCTGCATTTCGGTCGTTATCGGATCGCTCGTGTCGCGCATGCTCACCAAGCCGATTCATCGCATCACCAGTACCGCAAAGCAAATCCGTGACGGCGACCTGTCGGCTCGCACGGGACTGCGCGGTGATGACGAGATCGATCAGCTGGGTGAGACCTTCGATGAGATGGCCACTTCGCTCGAGAAGGATATGAAACACGAGAAGCGCCTGACCTCAGACGTTGCACACGAGCTTCGCACGCCGCTTATGGCCATGCTCGCAACGGTCGAGGCCATGCAGGATGGCGTGTATCCCACCGACGATGAGCATTTGGAGACCGTCGCTTCCGAGACGCGTCGCCTGGCTCGTCTGGTGCAGCAGATGCTCGACCTATCGCGTATGGAAAACAGCACGGCTCCGCTCAATCTAGAACCGGTGGACATGGTTCCGTTCGTGCGATCGATTGTGAATGGCCAGGAGCGCCTGTTTGCCGACCGTGACCTGCGTTTGCGCTTTGCAGATGAGACGCAGGGCCACGATGACGTTGTCGAGGCAGATCCCGACATGATCACGCAATGTGTTATCAACCTCATGAGCAACGCCATGCGCTACACCCCCGAGGGCGGTTGGGTCGTGGTGTCGGTGCTCAGTGACCGCAGGCACGTCAGCATTGCCGTTTCTGATACCGGCATCGGTATTGCCAAGGACGATCTGTCGCGCATTTTCGGGCGGTTTTGGCGCGCCGATGCCAGCCGCGCCCGCGAAGCTGGCGGCCTGGGCGTCGGCCTCGCCGTGACCAAGCAGATTGTCGAGCGTCACCATGGCTACATATCCGTGGAGTCGGAGCTTGGAAAGGGTACGACTTTTACAATTCATCTGCCCCGCGAGCACACGGCAGACGCGGCATCTACTACAATGGAGCACTAGCTTTTCGCTATTCGGTGAAGGAGGGGCCGCGTCCCTGCCGCTCCGAGTTTGCGAAAACATGCGGGAAAGAACCCGCATTTCTGTCGTATTTAGGTAAGGAGTGACTCACGTGACAACGATGGAGCGTCGTCCGGATTCCCGTGGCAAGGTTCGTGATATTTACGATGCCGGTGAAAACCTGCTGATGGTCGCCACCGACCGCATTTCTGCGTTCGACTTCATTCTTCCCGACGAGATTCCGTTTAAGGGAGAGGTGCTCAATCGCATCTCGGCATTCTGGTTCGATAAGTTTGCCGACATCGTCCCCAACCATCTCGTTTCCATCGACCCGGCGGATTTCCCCGAGGAGTTTGCTGAGTATCGTGACTACCTCGCTGGCCGCGCCATGCTGGTTAAGAAGGCCCAGACGATTCCTATCGAGTGCATCGTCCGCGGCTATCTGACCGGTTCGGGCAAGAAGACCTACGACGAGAACGGCACCGTCTGCGGCATCCAGCTGCCTGAGGGCCTGACCGAGGCTTCCAAGCTTCCCGAGCCGTTGTTCACGCCGTCCACGAAGGCCGAGATCGGTGACCACGACGAGAACATCTCGTTCGAGCGTTGCTGCGAGATCGTGGGCGAGGACATCGCCACGCAGATTCGTGACCTTTCCCTCAAGATCTACAAGGCCGCTGCCGAGTACGCCGCGACCCGTGGCATCATCATTGCCGACACCAAGTTCGAGTTTGGTGTTATTGATGGCAAGGTCACGCTGATCGACGAGTGCCTCACGCCCGACTCCAGCCGTTTCTGGCCTGCTGCCAGCTACGAGGAGGGCAAGATCCAGCCTAGCTACGACAAGCAATTCGTCCGCAATTGGCTCAAGGCCAACTGGGATATGACGGGGGAGACCCCGCACCTGCCCGCCGAGGTCATCGATGGCACGTCCGAGCGCTATCGCGAGGCCTTCCAGATCATCACCGGCTCCCAGTTCACAAGCATGAAGGAGAACGCATAAGTGAGTACCCGTAGCGCCACGAACAAGCGCACGCAATCCCACGAAGTTACCGGGGTTGCGCGCAAGTCTGCCGCATCTGCTAAGCCCGCCCGCCAAGCAGCGAGCTCCGTTCGCGTCGTGCCGGCTTCGTCTAAGGCACGCCGCAAAGAGCTCGAGAAGGGCGAGAACCTCGAGGGCCTCTCTAAAGAGGAGAAGCGCGCCCGCAAGGCCAAGCAGCGCGCCAAGGAGGACCGCATCTATACGGTGTCGAATATCCTCCTCAAGCAGGACGAGGACTACACCAAGCGCCGTCGCATCTGGTGGATTGTGCTCGCCATTGGCATGGTGCTCGTCGTGGCAATTTGGGCCTCGCTGTACTTCGCTCCCGCTGGCATGGTGTCCAGCCCTGTCCAGATGGTCGGCATCGTTTTGTCCTATGTCATCATCCTAGGTGACTTTATCTACGACTTCGCTCGTATTCGTCCCTTGCGCAACATGTACCGCGCGCAGGCCGAGGGCATGTCCGAGAACAAGCTCAACGCTCTTATTGAGCGCGCGGCTGCCGAGGAGGACCAGAAGGACTCCAAGAAGAAGTAGCGTTTGCATACATACTTATCGCTAAGATATAAGGCGCGTCGTTTTTGCGGCGCGCCTTTTTACTGTTCTATAGATAGATGGAGTGGCACATGATTCGAGCTGCCCTGACGGTCGAAGAGGCTCTGGAGGGCATGAAGGCCCTGGAGCCCAAGATTAAAAACTACGCGCGCCTGGTCGTCCGCAAGGGCGTAAACGTCAAGCCCGGCCAGGAGGTCGTCGTTCAGTCTCCGGTCGAGTGCGCGCCGTTTGCGCGCGTGGTGGTCGCGGAGGCCTATGCTGCCGCCGCCGGCCACGTGACGGTCATTTGGGCCGATGATGCCGTGACGAGGCTCACGTACGAGCATGTCGAGAAAAGCTATTTTGAGCAGACACCCGAGTGGAAGCGCATGCAGCTGGATTCCTTGGCCCAGGATGGTGCCTGCTTTGTCTTTATCGAAGGTGCGGATCCTGCGGCCCTCAAGGGCATCGATCCAGCCAAGCCGGCCGCGGCATCAAAGGCGAGGAATACGCAGTGCAAAGTTTTCCGCCGTGGACTGGATTACAACATCAATCCGTGGTGCATCGCCGGCGCTCCGGTCGTGGCTTGGGCGCACGAGGTGTTCCCAGGAGACGCCGATGAGGTTGCAATCTATAAACTGTGGAATGCGATTCTGCACACCGCGCGCGCCGATGGCCAGGACCCGGAGAGCGACTGGGAACTCCATGACGCCGCATTCGAAAAGAACCTGCGTTTCCTGAACGACAATCGTTTCGACTACTTGCATTACACCGCGGCAAATGGAACCGATCTGACGATTGGCATGACGAAGGGTCACGAGTGGGCCGGCGGCAAGGGCAAGACGCCCGATGGACACCCCTTCTTCCCCAACATTCCCACCGAGGAAGTCTTCACCTCGCCCGATCGCATGCGCGCCGACGGTATCGTGTACTCGGCCATGCCGCTCATCCACCACGGCAATAAAGTCGAAGATTTTTGGATTAAGTTCGAGGGCGGCCGCGTGGTGGACTACGACGCCCGCGTGGGCAAGGCAACGCTTGCGAGCATTATTGACACCGATGAAGGTGCCGCTCATCTGGGCGAGGTCGCGCTCATTTCCAAGAACACTCCGATCCGCGAAAGCGGCGTTCTGTTCTATGACACGCTCTATGACGAGAACGCTAGCTGCCATCTCGCGCTAGGTGTCGGTTTCCCCGAATGCATCGAGGGTGGGTATGACATGTCCAAGGAGGAGCTCCTGGAGCATGGCGTTAACGTCTCGAGCACGCACGTCGATTTTATGATCGGCACGGACGACATCGATATTACGGGCATTACGCCTGATGGACGTGAAGTTGTGATTTTCCAGAACGGCCAATGGAGTTGGGAATAGTCCCAGACCGTGGTACAATGCCACCCGCGGGCCGTTAGCTCAGCTGGCAGAGCAGGGGACTTTTAATCCCAAGGTCCAGGGTTCGAACCCCTGACGGCCCACCCAAAGATTGTTGAGACGGTCAACTTCGGTTGGCCGTCTTTTTTGTCGCCCTTTCATGGGTTCGAACCCGTCGGGGCGCGGAGCTGAGTAAACGCGTGAGCGTTTGCCAGCGCAGCGCGCAAGGCGCGAAAGCGCCGCAGCGGCCGCCTGCGAAGCAGGCTGAACCCCTGACGGCCCACCATAGAAAAGAAAGCGATCGACTCCGGTTGGTCGCTTTTTTGTTGCCGGTGCACGGGTTCGAACCCGTATCTATCTGTATATAAGAACGCTTGGCGAACAAAACCCGCCTTTTACCGATGGGAAACAAATAACTGATGCCTTTGGAGTAAAGTAGCGCTCCAGAGATGACCGATGTCTCAATACACATAAAACAGCTGGTCATCGCCAATATCAGAAGCCAATGCTTCAGTTTTAACCTCAGTGATGCGACTGAGGGACCTATTCATTTGTGAACAAAATATGGAGTGCGCGATTCCCGCCCCCGGGGCCCCTCCGGTCTGGCAATATATCTCCTTGCCGCGCGGCCCGGTGGAACCGGATG
>CABQWP010000041.1 GCA_902467875.1 uncultured Collinsella sp.
GGCGGCTCCGGCGCATCCGATGCCGCCGACAAGGGTAGCGCCGCTGCTGCCGAGTCCGTCTCCGGCGAGGTGACCTACGACGGTGCCTCTTCGTTCCAGGCTCTCGTCGAGGCCGCTGCCGAGAAGTTCATGGACGCCAACCCCGATGTCTCCGTCTCCGGCTCGGGTAACGGTTCGGGCAAGGGCCTGACCGCTGTCGCCGCCGGCACCGTCACCATCGGCAACTCCGACGTCTTCGCCGAGACCAAGCTTGAGGCCGATCAAGTCAAGAACCTCGTCGACCACGAGGTCGCCGTCGTGGGCATGGGCCCCGTCGTCTCCAAGAACGTCAAGGTCGACGACCTGTCCCTCGAGCAGCTCAAGGGTATCTTCTCCGGTCAGATTACCAACTGGAAGGAGGTCGGCGGCGACGACGCTGCCATCGTCGTGCTCAACCGCAAGGCCGGCTCCGGTACCCGCGCCACCTTCGAGGCCGCCGTCTTTGGCGACGAGACCGTCGACTTTAAGGGCGACGCCGAGCTCGACAAGTCCGGCGACGTCCAGACTCAGATGAGCAGCACCGACAACGCCATCTCCTACCTCGATTTCTCGCACTTTGATGACTCCAAGTTCAACGCCATCAAGGTCGAGGGCGTCGAGCCCAAGAGCAAGAATGTCACCGACGACTCCTTCAAGATCTGGGCTACCGAGCACATGTACTGCGCTAAGGATGCCGACGAGGCCACCAAGGCCTTCCTGGAGTTCATGCTTTCCGATGACGTCCAGGGCAAGCTCGTCGAGGAGCAGGGCTTTATCCCCGTCTCTGCCATGAAGGTCGTCAAGGACGCCAGCGGCAAGGTCTCCGCTAAATAAGTAATCGCCCCGGAAAGGTTTGCAATGGCAAAACAGCTGCCAAAGCGCGACCTTGAGAACGTGGGCCTGGGCGTCACGGGCGCGTGCGTTGCGCTCGTGACGCTTGTCGTTGCCGCGCTCATCTTTATGGTCGCCCAAAAGGGCCTCTCGGCTTTTGTCAAAGACGGCGTCTCGGTCGTCGAGTTTTTCACCGGCACCAAGTGGGACCTGGCCAACACGGCCAAAAACGGCCTGCCCTACACCGGCGCCCTGCCCCTGATCGTCACCTCGTTTGCGGTCATGGCGCTCTCCACGCTTATCGCGCTGCCCATCGCTATCGGCTCTGCCATCTTTGCGGTTGAGATCCAGCCTAAGTTTGGTTCCAAGGTCTTTCAGCCGCTTATTGAGCTTTTGACTGGTATTCCTTCGGTCGTCTTTGGTCTGATCGGTTTTCACGTGGTCGTCGGCCTTATGAAGAGCGTTTTCCACGTAAGCACGGGCTTGGGCATCTTGCCCGGCGCCATCGTGCTGGCCGTCATGATCCTGCCGACGATGACCACGCTTTCGGTCGATGGCCTGCGCGCCGTGCCCGACAGCTACCGCCAGGGCTCGCTCGCGCTGGGCTACACCCGCTGGCAGACCATCTGGCACGTGGTGCTCAAGTCCGCCATGCCGTCGCTCATGACTGCGGTCATTCTGGGTATGACCCGCGCCTTTGGCGAGACGCTCGCCGTGCGTATGGTTATCGGCGGCATCGAGGCCATGCCGACGTCGCTGCTGTCGCCGGCCTCGACCATCACCACCACGCTCACCACGTCCATGGCGGTCTATGCCGAGGGCTCGGCCCAGGACGATGTTCTGTGGGCGCTCGGCCTGCTGCTGATGGGCATGAGCCTCATCTTCATCCTGATCATCCACCTTATCGGCCGCAAGGGGGCGAAGGCTCGTGGCTAGCACGCGCATCCATATCGACGAGGCGAGACTCGGGCCTGTCCAAAAGCAGGACCGCATCGCCACGGGCGTGCTGACGGCGATCGTCGCCATCGTCATGCTCATCGTCATCTCCATGGTGGCCTATATCCTGTTCGAGGGCGTCTCGACGCTGTTCCAGCCGGGTTTCCTCACGCAGCCGTCGCGCGCCAACGGTACCCAGGGTGGCGTGCTCTACCAGCTGTTCGACTCGTTCTACCTGCTGCTGATCACTCTGGTCATCTCGGTGCCCATCAGTCTGGGCGGAGCGGTCTTCCTGGTTGAGTACGCGCCGAACGGCCCCATCCGCGACATTGCCTCCACCGCCATCGAGACGCTGTCCTCGCTGCCTTCCATCGTCGTCGGCATGTTCGGCTTTCTGGTGTTCTCGGTGCAGCTGGGCTGGAAGTACTCCATTATCTCCGGCGCCGTCGCGCTCACCATGTTCAATATCCCCATCCTGGTGCGCGTGATTCAGCAGGCGCTCGAGGACGTGCCGCAGGCCCAGCGCGATGCGTGCCTGGCCATGGGCCTCACCCGTTGGGAGGCCACGCTGCACATCCTGATTCCCGAGGCCATGCCCGCCATCGTGACCGGCATCGTGCTTTCGGCCGGCCGTGTGTTTGGCGAGGCCGCAGCACTGCTCTTTACCTCGGGTATGAGCTCGCCGGTTCGCCTGAACTTCTTGAGCTTTAACCTGTCGAGCCCCACCTGTGCCTGGAACGTGTTCCGCCCTGGCGAGTCGCTCGCCGTGCATATCTACAAGATCTATGGCGAGGGCAGCCCCGAGGCCCAGCAGATCGTTTGGGGTACCGCAGCGCTGCTGATGATTTGCGTGCTGCTGTTTAACGTAATCGCCCGCATTGTGGGCAAGCAACTGGCAAGGAAGATGACGGCCGAATGAGCGAGATGAATGTAACGCCCGCAACCGAAGCGGCATCGTCCGAGACCCAGGACTTCCTGTCGAGCGTGGGGGAGAGCGAGAGGCGCGTGCGCGTAAGCGGCAAGGCCGTGAGCGACGAGGTCGTGCTCTCCACCAAGGACGTCAACGTGTACTATGGCGACCACCATGCGCTACACGACACGTCGCTCGACTTTCACAAGGGTGAGATCACGGCGCTCATTGGGCCTTCGGGCTGCGGTAAGTCGACCTTCTTGCGTGGCCTCAACCTCATGAATCGCGAGATTCGCGGCTGCCGCGTGGAGGGCGAGATCAACTATCGCGGGCGCAACGTGAACACCAAGACCGAAAACACCTACGAGCTGCGCCGTTCCATTGGCATGGTGTTCCAGCAGCCCAACCCGTTCCGCAAGTCCATTCGCGACAACATCACGTTTGCGCCCAAGCGCCACGGCATCACCGACCGTGACGAGCTCGACCGCATGGTCGAGGAAAGCTTACGCGGCGCGGCGCTGTGGGACGAGGTCAAAGACAAGCTCGATAAGAGCGCCTATGCGCTTTCGGGCGGTCAGCAGCAGCGCCTGTGCATCGCGCGCACGCTGGCGCTCAACCCCGATGTGATCCTGTTTGACGAACCCTGCTCGGCGCTCGACCCCATCTCGACGCTGGCGATCGAGGACCTCATGTCGTCGATTGTGGCCGACCGCGCCATCGTCATCGTGACGCACAACATGGAGCAGGCGTCGCGTGTGTCCAACCGCACGGCGTTCTTCTACATGGGCGATATGGTCGAGTACGACGAGACCGACGAGATTTTCCAACGGCCCAAGGATAAGCGGCTGAATGATTACCTCACCGGCATGTTCTCCTAGTCCGGGACATGCTTGAGGCCCGCGGCGGCCACGGTTGCCACGGGACTGATTGGAGAGGCGGGTCATCTCTTGCGGGAGATGGCCCGCCTTTTTGTGTCGTGTGCGCCCCGCCTTTTCGCTGCTATCATGGACAACGTTGAATTTCTACGAAGGAGCAGGGCATATGGCGATTCTTTTGGGGTGCGATTCCGTCAGCCTAGAGTTTCCCACCAAGCATATTTTCGATAGCGTTACGCTCGGCGTGGGCGAGGGCGACCGCATTGGTATTGTCGGTAAAAACGGCGACGGTAAGTCGACGCTGCTGAGCGTGCTCGCCGGCACGTTGGAGCCCGACGACGGCCGCGTGACGCACCGTCGCGGCACCACGATCGGTCTCCTCGGCCAAAAGGACCAGCTGGTCGATACCGACACCGTGCATCATGCCGTTGTGGGTGACGTCCCCGAGTACGAGTGGGCGTCGAGCCCCCGCACGCGCCAGATTCTGGCCGGCCTTATTAGCGATGTGCCCTGGGAGGGCACGGTGGGCGAGCTTTCGGGCGGCCAGCGCCGTCGCGTGGACCTCGCGCGCCTGCTGATCGGCGACTACGACGTGCTCATGCTCGACGAGCCCACCAATCACCTGGACATGCGCACCATCAACTGGCTCGCGCGTCACTTAAAGGCCCGCTGGCAGCGCGGCCAGGGCGCGATGCTCGTGGTCACGCACGACCGCTGGTTCTTGGACGAGGTCTGCACCAGTATGTGGGAGGTCCACGACGGCCAGGTCGATCCCTTCGAGGGCGGCTACTCCGCATATATCCTGCAGCGCGTGGAGCGCGACCGCATGGCCGCGGTTACCGAGGAGCGCCGTCGCAACATGGCGCGCAAGGAGCTCGCGTGGCTGAGCCGCGGCGCCCAGGCGCGTTCCACTAAGCCCAAGTTTCGCGTTGATGCCGCTCGCGAGCTGATTGCCGACGTGCCGCCCGTGCGTGACGAGCTGGAGCTCAAGCGCCTCGCCGTGAGCCGCCTAGGCAAGCAGGTTATCGATGTGGTCGACGTGGACGCCGGCTATGCGGATGCCGATGGCGCGCCCAAGCAGGTACTCTCCGACGTGACCTGGCTCATTGGTGCGGGCGACCGCTATGGTCTTTTGGGCGAGAATGGCGCTGGCAAGTCGACGCTGCTTGATGTGATCCAGGGCAAAATTGCGCCCACGCGCGGCCGCGTGAAGATTGGCCAGACAGTGCGCTTTGGCGTGCTGTCGCAGCAGCTCGAGGAGCTCGAACCCTACATGGGCGACACGATCCGAGAGGTGCTCAGCAACTATAAGAAGTACTACGTCATCGACGGCAAGGAGACTTCGCCCGAGAAGCTCTGCGAGCGTCTGGGCTTTACGACGCAGCAGCTCTGGAGTCGCATCGGCGATCTTTCGGGCGGCCAGCGCCGTCGCCTGTCGCTGCTACTGACAATCCTGGACGAGCCCAACGTGCTCATCCTGGACGAGCCCGGCAACGACCTGGATACCGACATGCTGGCGATTGTCGAGGATCTGCTCGACGGCTGGCCCGGCACGCTGATCCTGGTGACGCACGACCGCTTTTTGATGGAGCGCGTGACCGACCAGCAGTGGGCGCTGCTCGACGGCCACCTGACGCATATGCCCGGTGGCGTGGACCAGTACCTGCGCCTGTGCAACGCCACCGCCGAGGGCGAGCCCGTGGGCGCGCCGAGCGCCAAGACCGGCACGTTTGACACCGGTGCCGCGGCAGCTGCGGCCGAAAAGCCCAAGTCGAGCGGTCAGCCCAACGGCCTGTCCAACGCCGAGCGCCAGAAGCTCCGCCGCGAGGTGAGTTCGCTCGAGCGCAAGATGGAGACGCAGCGCGCCCGCGTTGAGGAGGCCGAGGCAGCAATGGCCCAAGTCGATCCCACCAACTACACGGCGCTCGGCGAGCAGCAGGCAAAGATCGACGAGGCTCACGCCGCCATGGACGAGCTGGAGATGGCGTGGCTCGAGGCGAGCGAAAAGCTCGAGGGCGAGGAGTAGACGAGGATGATCAAAGCCGCGTTTTTCGATATCGACGGCACGCTGCTGAGCTTTAAGACCCACCGGATTCCGGCGTCGGCGCAGCAGGTGCTCGACAGCTTTCACGAGCAGGGGATCGCATGCGTGATCGCCACGGGTCGCCCGACCTACCAGATGCCGGACTGGCTGTTCGACCTGGGCTGGGATGCGTACATTACGCTCTCGGGTCAGCACTGTTTTGATGCCGAGGGGGTTTACCGCAGCTGTCCGATCGATCCGGACGACGTTGCGGTGATTGTGGACCAGGTGGCGCAGGGGCGCTATGACTCGCTGTGCATGCAGGGCGAGAACTCGTTTGTGAACCGCCTGTCCGAGCGCGTGGTGACGGCTGGCAGCAACGCGGGAATCGTCTACCACGAGGAGCCGTTTGAGCATGCCTTTGACGCGCCGGTCTATCAGTTCTGTGCCTTTGTTGACCCAGTTGACGAGCACATCGTGACCGATGCCGTGTCGCATTCGCTCACCACGCGCTGGTGCGACCTGTTCTGCGACATTATTCCGGCCAACGGCGGCAAGGACCTGGGTGTGGCGGCGACGCTGGAGCGCCTGGGCATCGACGCGAGTGAAGCGATTGCCTTTGGCGACGGCGAGAACGACCTGTCGATGTTCTCGGCCGTGGGCACAAGTGTGGCCATGGGCAACGCGCAGGATACCGTGAAGGCCGCGGCGACCTATGTGACGACTGCCGTGGACGACGACGGCATCTACAACGCCGCGAAGTACTTTGGACTGTTATAGCTGCGGCTCGGCACTTGGGGACGTTCCTTATCTGCCGGCACCTGGGGACACTCCTTGCGGGGCGTCCCCATTTTGTTTTCGTCCCGCACGTTTTGTGAAACACGGCTAACTTTTAGGCAAAGTAGTAAGACATGGGCAACTTTTGCGGTAAAGTAAGCTGTGAAAAGTATCCAAAGGCTAACTAGCAATCATCGCGAAAGGCGGCCCATGGCCCTACGTGAATCCGGAGAAGACTATCTCGAATCGATCTACGTTCTGTCGGAACGTCAGGGCATCGTGCGCTCGATCGACGTTGCGGAGTACCTCGGCGTAACCAAGGCGAGCGTTTCCAAGGCCATGGCGACGCTGGAAAGCAACGGCTATGTCGAAATGGGCAAACGAGATGTTCATCTGACAGAGTGCGGTCTGGAGGTCGCGCGCCAAATGTGGGAGCGCCACTGCTTTTTCGTGGGGCTTTTGGAGGATGCAGGCGTATCGGCCGAGGTGGCGTCGCAAGAGGGCTGCCACATGGAGCACTGCCTGAGCGAGGAGAGCTTTGAGAAGCTAAGATCGATGCTGGGACGGGAAGATGTGGCGGGTCCAACAACGGAAGCCTAACTGACCCACAGTGGCGCGGAGTTCACGCAAAGCGCGAACCAGCGACCGGGACCAGCGGCCCTTTCGGCCAAGTCCATTTCAGCTAAGGAACCCCGCCAGCAAGCGATGCCCAAGAACCGCCAGCTGTGTCAATGCAGGCCGGGGCCGGGCTTACCGCCACCACACACCAGATCCGCGTGGAAAACACTCCGCAGCGCGAGGCCCGTCTTCAAAACCAAGCCCGGCCCCGGCCGGACAGCCCACGAACGCTACAGGTTCTTGACACCCATCGCGCGCATGGCGTTCAGGATGGCGATGATCGCCACGCCTACGTCGCCGAACACGGCAAGCCACATGTTGGCGATGCCGAGCGCCGCAAGCACCAGAATCAGCAACTTAATGCCCAGCGCAAAGATGATGTTCTGCCAAACAATCGACATGGTCTTGCGCGCCACGCGGATCGCGCGGGAGATGTTGGACGGCTTGTCATCCATGAGCACGACGTCCGCCGCCTCAATTGCGGCGTCCGAGCCCATAGCGCCCATGGCGATGCCCACATCGGCGCGCGTGAGCACGGGTGCGTCGTTGATACCGTCGCCGACAAAGGCGAGCTTGCCCTTGCCGCTTTCGGCTGCCAGCAGCGCTTCAACACGCTCGACCTTGTCGCCCGGCAGCAGCTGCGCGTGGAACTCGTCGAGCCCCAGCAGCTTGGCCACCGCAGCAGCCACTTCCTCGCGGTCGCCCGTGAGCATGACGGTGCGCTTGACGCCGGCGGCGTGCAGGTCGCGGATCGTCTGCTCTGCATCGGCCTTTATGGTGTCGGCAATTACAATGTGGCCGGCATAGATGCCATCGACTAGCACGTGGAGGATGGTGCCGACGACCTCGCAATCGGGCGCTTCGACTCCGGCCGCGGCGAGCATCTTTGCGT
The DNA here is from genome assembly GCA_902467875.1 of uncultured Collinsella sp. GTDB lineage: Bacteria > Actinomycetota > Coriobacteriia > Coriobacteriales > Coriobacteriaceae > Collinsella. The sequence goes on from CABQWP010000041.1 coordinate 7,881, forward strand.
TGCCAACGACGACGTGCTTGCCGTCGATGGTTGCCGTCACGCCGTGGCCCGCGTCGTTGGCGGAGTTGCTAACGCGCTTGGGGTCGACCTCGCCCTGGTAGGCGACACGTACGGACTGCGCGATGGGGTGATCGGAGAACGACTCAGCAAGGGCTGCGACTTCGAGCAACGACTGCTCGGTATAGCCGGCCTCGGGGTGTACCGCGACCACCGAGAACGTGCCGTTGGTGAGGGTGCCCGTCTTGTCAAAGACGACGGTGTCCACGTCGGCGAGCGTCTCGAGGTAGTTAGAACCCTTGATGAGAACGCCCAGCTTGGACGCGCCGCCGATGCCGCCAAAGAAGCTGAGCGGGACGCTGATCACGAGCGCGCACGGGCAGCTGACGACCAGGAAAGTCAGGCCGCGCAGGATCCAGTCGGACCAGGCGCCGGTGACCAAGCCGCCGCCGAGCGCGAGTACCGCGGCAGCGCCGGTGACGGCGGGCGTGTAGATGCGGGCAAAGCGCGTGATGAAGTTCTCGGTGCGCGCCTTCTTTTCGCTGGCGTTTTCTACGAGCTCCAGGACGCGCGCGACGGTGGACTCGCCAAAGGGCTTGGTGGTGCGCACGTGGATGAGCCCCGTCATGTTGATGCAGCCGCTGATGATATCGTCTCCGGTTTTGGCCGGGCGGGGGACCGACTCACCGGTAAGGGCGGCGGTGTCGAGCTGGGTTTCGCCTTCGACGATGACGCCGTCGATGGGCACGCGCTCGCCGGGCTTGACCACAATCACGGTGCCGACGGCGATGTCATCGGGGAAGACCTGTTCGAGCGTGCCGTCGGGTTGCTCGACGTTGGCGTAGTCGGGTGCGATGTCCATCATGGCACTGATCGACTTGCGGCTCTTGCCCACGGCGTACGCCTGAAACAGCTCGCCGACCTGGTAGAACAGCATGACGGCGGCGCCTTCGGCCATGTGCGGGTCGGTATCGGGGAAGAGCACCATGGCAAACGCGCCGATGGTCGCGACTGCCATAAGGAAACTCTCGTCGAAGGCCTTGCCGCGGCGGATGTTATTGAATGCCTTTTGCAGCACGTCGTAGCCGGCAATCAAAAACGGTATGAGGAACAGCATAAAGCTGGCGTAGATGTCGCCCGGGGTACCGAATGCGGCGGTGAGGGTGCCGAACTCATCGAGGGCGTACACCACGGCAAAAATGCCCAGCGCTACCAGGATGCGGTTGCGCTTATGCTCGAGTGACTCTTTCTTCTTGCGCTTCTTCTTTTTCTTCTTGGGGTCGGCGGTGGCCATGACTCGTATCCTCCCATTTGAATGTATGAACACTCGCTCATATAATTTCGCGAGCAAAGGCAGCGGCAATCGCGGCCTTGCAGGTTGGCGTAAACCTGGGCTAGAGAATGATCTCGCAGTCCGGCTCGGCGTCGGCCGTAAACTCTACAACGCGGTTGAGCACCTCGTCGAACTCAGCATCATCAGCCTCGAGCGTCAGCTTCTGGGTCATAAAGTTGACGGACACGGATTTGACGCCCTCGAGCTTGGCCAGCTCGTCCTGAAGCTCACGCGCGCAGTTGGCGCAGTCGATCTCGTCGAGTTTAAACTGCTTTTTCATGGTGGGTTCCTTTCTCTGTATTTGCGGCTTGGGTGCAGGCCGCGCTGGTACCGTGGTTGGTCGCTATTCGCAGATGTGGCTCATGCCTTGGTTGAGCATGGTGTAGACGTGGTCGTCGGCGAGCGAGTAGAGGATATTGCGCCCGTCGCGCCGGAATTTAACCAGGTGCGACTGCTTGAGTGTGCGCAGCTGGTGCGAAACCGCGGACTGCGAGGTTTCGGTCGCTTCGGCGATGTCTGCCACGCAGAGCTCGCGGCCCATGAGGGCATAGAGGATCTTGATGCGCGTGGTGTCGCTGAAGACCTTGAACAGGTCGGCGAGGTCGTAGAGAAGCTCCTCGTCGGGAAGGTCCTCGGGCGAGCAGGTGGTCGGGATCGCGGGTTCGGTGGCCTCGATGTCGAGTTTCGTTTCATCAACGCGGATGCTCATTGCAATATCCTTTCATATGAACATGCGCTCATATAATTTACTTTCGATTATATGAGTGCATGTTCATATGTCAATACAATTTGCGTTAATTTCGATGACTGCTTGCCGCCTCTGCGATTTTCTGTGGGTTGGGAGACATCGACGCAATGCTCGCCAACATATTTCGAGATGTTCGGCTAGCATGCTAAGAAAGCCACCTTGAGAAGCATTAGAACTGTTCATATTTGTACTTTATCGTGTCAAATACCGCGAGAATCAGTTCTTCCTCTACGGGAGTTTCTGCAGAATCAGTTTTATCTAAAGTTATATTGAGCATTGCTGCAGCCAATCTGGCACATCGGTGGCCGAATAAGTCGAAAAATGTAGGTGGACATCCGCAGAGATCGCCTTTAGAAGAGCGAATTCTCAATTAGATCAATAATCGTGTCGTCTTCCGTGCGGTTTTCATCGATTTTTGCGAACATGTCGCATTCCCAAGCCCCATTGATTTCCTCAGCAAGGGCCCCGACGTGTTGCATGTCGTCGGGTTCGGGCACATCGTTGATGCTCGGGTCATCAGCTTGCGGATATTGGCTTGCAATTTCGCGCTTGGCGGCCTCTTCTTCTTTGAGTGTCTCCAGGACGCGGCGACCGTATTCGAAGTAGCGCCGCAAGACAAATTGACGAAGAGTTTCTTGCAGGATGGCGAAGTTATCCGGGAGTCGACCGGGCCATATCTTCTCGCGAATGCGAATCGCTTCCATGACCCGTTTAAAAGCGGACTGCTTGAAAAACGAATGACGATTAACTGTGATAACGGCATATCCCATGTTTCGCAGCGTGTTTCGGCGCTCCTCGTCAATTGATTGCTGCTCGGGTTCGTCGTGGTAAAAGCCGTTGTATTCGATATCGGTCATCGAATTTTCGAGCAGCGCGTCGAGGTAGAAAACCGTCCGTCGCGTTAGGGCGGCGTATCTTTTGGGGACTGGGATCGGATAATCCGTTTTGATAGCGCGTATGGCTAAGCCACCCATTGACTTGGGCATTGTCAGCATCATGACAAACGCCGTTTCGAGTGGGGAGCGACAGCCTTCGTGTACATAAGAAAGTGCCTTAAGTGCTTTATTAGATCCACGATACCCCGGTGCCTCTGAAAAGAAGGCTCTGAGCTCTTCAACGCTGGTTAGGGCTGGGCGCTCGCGATATTGAGTTTCGTCGGACGTTCCAAGCGCGTAGGAGCCGCAGATTTCAAAGTAATACTCAACGAGCTCCGAAAGGTTGAGGTCGGCTGTTGCTTCTAACGCGCACAGCTTGATATCGACGATGTAGACGTTCGGCTCGAGTTCTAGGTAGCTTTCTGCATCTAACGTATAGCGCGTGCAGTGGCAGATGCAGCCCTTGCGGTGCCTTTTGGCATTATTGGAAAACGTCAGCACATGGATACGTTCAGAATCGACATTCTTTCTGTTGAGCCATGCTCGTGCCGCTTCCAGGTCGGACGTGGTCGGCGCAGACACCCTGATCTTTTCCATAGGTATGGGACCGGTCGCGTAGCTTGCGAGCGAGTTGGCTGTTTGGTATACAGCGCGTGCCGTGGTATGTGACAGAATGATTCCCATACGCGCATGATGGCATAGCGGACGCCGCATACGCCCGAAACTTCGGGCAACGGTATTGGGGCGCGGCTTATCTTCTGCGAACGGTGGGTTTTTGAGCTGTCGTATTGAGGGAGCAGCTTTGGCTGGGGAGGTTTCTGCCGGCTGCCCCTTTTTGATGAACTTTAGTTGCGGATTCGTAGCTTCTAAGCGTTTTTGCCGACCGCTCAGATGCCTCACCAACATAATTTGAGTTATTCGGCCTTATCCTATACAAATGGTGCGATCGCAACGTCCTATTCGAATTGATTCAGGTAGATTTATGGGGCTTGGTTGCGAAATTAAGGCGATTTTAGCTTCGATTGCGGTTCAAGGGGCCTTGACTAGTGGTTCAGCTGGCCGAACAACTCGAAAAATGTAGGTGGGCCAACCTGCCGACTATGTGAAGCACGCGTATTTGCTCGTTTTGATGAAAACTAGGGTGCAGCCATAAGGCTGCGCCCTAGTTTACTGCGTGTCGGTGTGCCCAGACGGATTGCGCTGTGCCTGGCAGGCGCTCCCGCAGATGGATCGGTTATTTCGCGAATAGGTTCTTGAGGTTGAACTCGGCTTGGACGGTGCGGAGCATGAGGTCGGTGTCGTCCAGGCCCAGATGCTGCTCGTTGGCGTCGGCGGCGAGGGTTCCACGGCGGCGCGCCCAGTTCTCGAGCGCAGCGGGGGCGGACTCGCGGGGGAGCGAGCGCACGTCGGCGTCCAAGCTGCGGCAAATCTGGCGCGAGTCGATGACGATAATCTTACCCGCGCGGCGTGCCTCGGCGTAGCCGTCCAGGTGGATCTTGAACCAGCTGTCCTCAAAGGCGGCGTTGTGTGCCATGTACGGGTACTTCTTCATAAGCTTGAGCAGCTGCTTTTGCAGCTCTTTGTTCTCGCGGAAGGGCGTTTTGCCGTCGATGTCGTCCCAGGTGATGTGGTGGATATTCGACAGCGGCACATCCTCGCCGCGGTAGATATCGGGCAGGCCGCAGTAGTGTGCCTCGGCGTCATGCGGCACGGCGTCGCTGGTGAGATCCATGATCTCCCAGCCGACGTTGATGATGTAGCCGCGCTCGGGTGCACGGCCGGTGGTCTCGATGTCGATGCCGAGCACCGTGCCCTGGATAGGCTTGCGGGCGTACGCCACGCCGAGCGCGTCGCGGTCGCCGCGGATCTCGCGCATGACGGACGCGGCGGTGCGCTTTTGCATCTTGCCGATGGCGGCGCAGGTGTCGGCATCGGACAGACCGCGCGAAAGCGTCGCGGGCGTCACGTTGCGTAGACGCGCCTCGCCGATCTGGTCGCACAGGTCGCGGTTGCGGTCGGCCAGGTCGCGCACGGTGGCAAAGTCGAAGCCGGGGTCGCCCTCAGCGGTAAAGTACTCGGTTTCGAGCACCTTGAGGGCCTCTTCGCCCTTCTGGCGCTCGGACTCCATGGCACCGTGATCGCCATAGATAAACATGGGGATAAACGGCTGGCGCTCGTATTCGAGTGCTTGCGAAACGTTCATAGGATGCTCCTTGGACGGGCCGCGTCGCGCGGCTCGGGGTTACTGAGTTGTGGCGAGATGATAGTTTACCATGGGCAACTATTGGCACCGCGCCCGGGACAACTACAATACCCTAGTTGACCGCTAGGACTTTTACAATGCTGCCGAAAGACACGAAAGGTTCCATCCGTCATGGATTTACTGATAGATATTCTGCTCGATGCCGGCAAAGACACGCTCTCGCTGGTGCCGTTTTTGTTGGTGACGTACCTTGCGCTCGAGACGCTCGAGCATGTTGCGGGCGACCGCGTTAACGGCGCCATCAAGCGCGCTGGCGCTGCGGGCCCCGTGGTTGGCTCGTTGCTGGGCATGGTGCCGCAGTGCGGCTTTTCGGCAATGGCGGCCACGCTGTACGCCGGTCGCGTCGCGACGCTGGGTACCCTGGTGGCGGTGTTTCTCTCGACCTCCGATGAGATGCTGCCGCTGTTGCTCGCCGAGCAAGTTCCCGTGCAGACCATGGCGATGCTTCTGGCTTCGAAGGCGCTGATCGCGCTGGTCACGGGCTTTATCGTGGACGCCGCCATTCGCGGCCTGCGTCGTAACGCTCGCGCACATGCGGCGATTCGCCGTACCGTGCTGGGGACCGCTGCTAATCCGGCTCATGTGAACTGCGCGCACGACGACCACACTGGCGGTGACATCATCGACGAGGTGGCCGAGGCGGGCGTGAGCGCCGATCACATCCATGAGCTGTGCGAGCGCGACCATTGCGGTTGCGATGAAGACGAGGACGAGCACGAACACGGACATGGCCACGATCACGGTCATGAGGACGAGCATGAACACCATGATGGCCACGGTCACTCCCACTCTCACGAGGGCGCGCCCCTCCTGTCGATTATTCGCAGCGCCATCTCGCACACCGTGCAGGTATCGGTATTCATTTTTCTGGTGACGCTGATTCTGGTCGCCGTGCTCGAGACCTTCGGCGAGTCCGCGATCGAGCAGTTCCTGCGTGGCAACGAGACGCTTGCGGTCCTGGGCTCGGCACTCGTCGGCCTGATTCCCAACTGCTCGGCCAGCGTCGTCATCACGCAACTGTACCTGGAGGGCGCGCTGCAGCTGGCCCCGATGCTCGCCGGCACGCTCATCTCTGCCGGTGTGGGCTACCTGGTGCTGTTCCGCACCAACCGCAGCGCCCGCGAAAACGTCCTGTTCCTGATCATGATGTACGTCATCGGTGCGGGCTGGGGTCTTATCCTTTCTGCCTTTGGCCTCTAAGTAGATGCTTGGGGCATGCCGTAAAAACTGGGGCATGCCGTAAAATCTACCGCCATGACCTGGGCGTTGGATGCGTGTCAATCGCCAAAGCAAAAAAGCAGATTTCCGGACATGTCCCAAAAATCTACCTTGGTTAGCGCAGCAGCTCGGTGAGGTTGCGTTTAAAGCGGGCGCGATCTTCGCTGGTAAATGCCGCCGGTCCGCGAGTGCGTCCGCCGGCGCGGCGCACCTTCTTTTCCTCGTGGCGAATAAACAACTGCATGTCGATGGTCGCTTTGTCGTAGACGCGCCCGCGCACACCGATGGCGGCGGCATCGCGCCCGAGCACCATGCTCGCCAAGCCAATGTCCTGCGTCACGACTACGTCGCCCGCCTGCAGGCGTTCGACAATGGCAAAGTCGGCGCTGTCGGCGCCCACGCTCACATCGAGCGTCGTGACCCAAAAGCCGCGTCGCGCGTGCTCGGCATCACGCGGGTCGTCGCGGCGAATGTGCCGTTCCAGGTTTTGCGTGCTGTTGCCGGCGATAACAACGGCGACGCCCGCCCGCCGCGCGCAATCAATTGACTCGCGCGTGACCGGGCAGGCGTCGGCATCAATAAAGAGCGTTCGCGGCATCTAGTGCACCAGTTTGCCAAATTGAATAGCGCGAACAATCAGCGTAACGCCAAACACCAGCAGCGCGGCGCCGCTAAAGATAACGAGCATCTTGGCCGACCACAGCGGATAGATAAACACGAACATGCCGGCGATGATGGAAAGTGCGCCGCTCAGGATGGCGAGGGCACGGTTGGACGAAAGCTCGGACTCCAGAATGGACATGACACCTTCGACAATCCAGCCAAAGCCGGCCACGATAACCACCATCGTGGTGAGCGTCGCGGTCGAGAAGGCCTGGTTGCGCAGGATTATGACGCCGCCCAAGATAATGAGTAGGTTGGAGATGATGCTCGTCACGCGCCAGCCGGTGGGCAGCAGTGGCTCGAAAACAGCGGTAAACAGCCTGATCGCGGCCGTGATCACAAAGTAGAAGCCCAAGACGGTCGTTAGGAAGACGAGGGACTTGGCGGGCGCAAACAGCAGTGCGATGCCGGCGACGAGCGCCAAGACGCCCGTGATGGCGTAAATCCAGCGCACGGCCTTGACGGCCTTGCCTGCCATGCTTTTCTCGTCAAATCCAAACTGGCTCGATTTTTGGTCATCGTTCTTGAAGATGCCCATAATGTCTCCTTTCCGTGCGGCGTAAGCCTTGATTGTTACAACCAGTATCGCCTAAAGGCGCTGGCGTATGGGTCGGGGAGGGCGAAACGTAACCCAAAGGCCCCGAATTGTTTCCGTTGTTCCCCACGTCGCGATTTTCTATTCAACAGGTGTAGAACATTGCAGCCCTGTTCGTTATTGCCTACGTTTTAGGTTAGATTTTCCTAAGAACAATTGCCCGAAATTGGGGGTCCCTATGAACGAAGCAGTTCCCGCAGCGCCGGTAAGCGCTGAGTCGATGGCAAAGCAGGGTTGCGAAAAGCTCGGCTTGGACGCGTTTGATGCGTTGGTTCGCTGCGCCCGCACGTGCCGTCGCTTTGACGAGTCCATGCGCGTGCCGCGTGAGCTTTTGCTTGAGCTGGCGGAGCTGGCGCACCTGACTCCCTGTGGTGCCAATGCTCAGCGTCTGCGTTTTCATGTGGTAAGCGGTGCAGAGGACTGCGCGCGTGTATTTGACGAGCTTGCATGGGCCGGTGCGCTCAAGGATTGGCCGGGTCCCGATGAGGGCGAGCGCCCGACCGGCTACATCGCGATTCTTGCTGAGCGCGCCGTTCCGGGCAAGCCAGCCGCTCCCATTACCGAGGTCGACACGGGCATTGCCGCGCAGACGATGATGCTCGCCGCCCGCAGCGCCACGCCCGAGGTGGCAGCCTGCATGTTCAAGGCCTTTACGCCCCACGCGATCGATGCCATGGGGCTCGATAACGACAAGTATGAGCTCAAGCTGATCATGGCGTTTGGCGTTCCGGCCGAGACACAGGTGATCGATGCGATCGATTCCAACCCCGACGGCTCCATCAATTATTGGCGCGACGAGGCGCGGGTGCACCACGTACCCAAGCGTCCGCTTGCCGACGTGCTGCTGTAGTTGTGCGTCGTTGCGGTGCAATCCGGCGGCAAAATCACCACAAAGGCTCCTGTCCCCTTTGTGGTGGTGCGAGGGGAGGGTGTGTGGCAGATCTGTATTTGGTGCGGCATGGGCAGACTGAGCTCAATGTGCAGAGCATTTTGCAGGGCTGGCACGATTCGCCGCTTACGGCGCGCGGGCGCGAGCAGGCGCTGACGGCGCGTACGGCGTTTGCGGCGCGTGGCGTGGCCTTTGATCATGTGTATTCCTCGCCGTTGGGCCGGGCGCGGCATACGGCCGAGCTTATCGTTGGCGAGGGCCGTTCCATTGAGCTGGTCGATGACCTGCGTGAGTGGCATTTTGGCTCGCTGGAGGGTACATCAAATCGCGATATGCCGCCGCAGCCCTGGGGCGATTATCCGGTGGCCTTTGGCGGCGAGTCGGAAGTGCAGCTTCAGTCGCGCATGGTCGCGGCGCTGTCCCGCATCATGGCCAGGCCGCAGCACGACTGCGTGCTGGCGGTTTCCCACGGCTCAGCCTGCCAGGAGTTTCTTGAGTATGTGACTGGCGAGGGGGAGCTACCCGACAACGGTGCCGTGCTTCATTTTGGCTATTGCGACGGGGCGTTTTCGCTCTTGGGTTGGTAACGAACGAAAGGACCCCTATGAATAAAGATCTGTATCTGGTCCGTCATGGACAGACGATATTCAACCTTAAGCGTATCATTCAGGGGTGGAGTGACTCGCCGCTTACGCAGTTGGGTTGCGACCAGGCGGCGCGCGCCGGCATGTTTATACGTGCGCGTGGCATTGAGCCCGATCATGCCTACACCTCCACGCTTCATCGCACCGAGCAGACTATCGCCAACTTGTGGCCGGGCTTGGCGTACGAGCGCCTGGACGGTCTGCGCGAGTGGTTCTTTGGCGACTTTGAGGCCGAGCGCGTGATGCTTATGCCCGAGCGCCCGTGGCGCGACTTCTATCGCCAGTTTGGCGGCGAGGGCCAGATGCAGGTGCGCGAGCGCATGGTGGCGACGTTGACCGAGCTTATGCAGCGTCCGGACCATACGTGCGTGCTCGCGGTAAGCCATGGCTCTGCCATCAAGGAGTTCATGGACCACGTGAAGGGCGCGGCGGCCGACGAACGCGATCGTGTGCCGGGCAACTGCTCGGTGCTGCATTTCGTGTTTGACGACGAGGCCGGTACGTTTGAGCTGATTGAGATTTTTACGCAGGAGGATTACGCGCGCGAGCTGGGGCTTGAACCGCTTGTGGCTACTGCAGGTCCGCAGCGCGGATAACGCGAGCGCGGCGGCACGGGTCGCCGGCATAACTTCTCGACGCAAAAGGGGCGGAGATGCATGTACCTGCTGCATCTCCGCCTCCTGTTTGTTGAGCTGCCGATTTTTGTGCTGGGCGGTCTGGTCTTGCTAGAACCGCGCGACCTGGTGCGTGAGCAAACCCGTCGGAACTCGCGGCGCGCCGCTGGCGACCTGCGCGGCGGGGAAGAGCACGGCAACGGTAAAGTTGAACGGCTCCTTGCCGGTGTACGTTCCGGCGGAACGGGCCTCATCGGCCAGCAGCTGCGACGCCCCGGTCAGCGCGGCAGCGTAGGCGGGGTCGTCGGCCAGTGCCGGCTCCGGTGCTTGGTCGAGCATAGCGCGGATGGCCCCGACGGCGTCCTCGCGCTTGACCTCCCACGCGCGGTGCGTAATGCCCGCGGGGTCGGTGACGGCGTAGAGCGACGCGCCCTCTTTGGCGGCGCCCAGGATGATATCCATGACGGGCGAGGCCTCGTAGGCGAGCGACACGGGACGAGGCTGTACCTTGAGGTCGGCGATTGCGCGCGCAGCGGCGGGCGGTTCGGGGGGGGCGCCGCCCGCCAGCGCACCAACCGGGCAGATCGCCACAACGCCCGTCACGCGCCCCGGCTCCCCCGAGCATTCGTACACGTAATACGCTGCACCCGGGTCCTTGAGCATCAGGCCATCGGCAAGGGCTCCGTGCAGAGCATCGTTGCCGCTCAGGATGCTGCCCATTGCGGGCAGCGCTTCGAGCACGCGGTCCTGAGCCGGGCGGATGCAGGGAAACGGAAGTGCTTTCATGGGCGGTCCTAACGCACGAGTCGGTTTGTTCGCGGCTTATTATGCCCCAACTTGGCCGCTCGCGTCCCAGAGCACGTTATCGGCGAGCGCGATTAGCACCTGCTGACAACGAACGATATCGGCGTGGGGCACATATTCGTTGGGCTTGTGGGCGAGTGCGAGCGAGCCTGGGCCATAGCTCATGCAGCTACGGTTACCCGTCTTGCCGGCAATGACGGCAGTGTCGGTGTAGCCGGTAAAGAAGCCGACGGTCGTGTCCGCGCCCGTCACGTCATCGGCGGCACGCTTGAGCGCTGCTAGAAGGGGAGAGTTCGGGTCGCGCTCGATGGCGGGGCGGTCGCCCGTCACGGTGTAGCTGCCATGGCCGTCGCCGCC